>CAZVNF010000012.1:0-36206 GCA_964628215.1 uncultured Draconibacterium sp. | reverse complement strand
GTGCCCGGACGTTACGATATTTTAAAAAGGATGTATAAGATTTTGTGATAGACATTTTTCGACATACTATTTCATGGAAAGAAGTTTGTCAAGTCCCGACCGGCTTACCTCAGGGGTCGTCTTGTATTCCGTGACAGAAATACCGGTCACTGATTTGAATTGGGTTGAGAGATATTGCACACTGCTGTAACCCATGATATAGGCGATTTCACTGAGTGTGAGTTCCCCGTATTCAATAAGTTCCTTTACTTTCTCGATTTTAAGGTGGATGGTGAATTTCTCAAGAGTGGTACTTTCATGTTTCGAAAAAAGGGTTGAAATATATGGATACGACATACTGAATCGTTCCACAAGGTAGTCGGAATTACGCACCATGGCATTATAGGTTGAGTTGTGCACCAGGTCGATAACTGCCTGTTTGATCTCTTCCACAAGGAGCTTTTCCTTGTCGCTGATCATCTCGAATCCATAACCCTCCAGGATCGCCTCTACTTTTTTCCAGGAAAATTTCTTCGGGTCAACTGAAAGTACAATTGTTCCAAGTTTAATATCGTGTATTTCAATGCCTTCAATGGAAAACTCCTTTCGCAGCAAATGGATGCAGCAATTGCTTGTCATGTTTTTCACATGCAGTGTGCGTACCGGGAAAGCTGTTTTTTTCTTCATATGGCTGGCTCACACAAGATCGTATCGGTATGAATCCTGGCGGATAAAAATAAACAATAAAATTGTAAATGCCCATAAAGATGATCCGCCATAGCTCACAAAGGGTAAAGGAATGCCGATAACCGGCACCAGGCCCAGGGTCATCCCGATGTTGATCGCAAAATGGAAGAAGAGAATCGAGGCCACTCCATAGCCGTAATACCGGCTGAACCTCGACCGCTGTCGTTCAGCCATTAAAATGATCCGGATGAAAAGGCTGAGATAAAGGAACAATACAACCGACGATCCCAGGAAACCCCATTCTTCACCCACCGTGCAAAAAATAAAATCGGTACTTTGTTCCGGTACAAAATTGTATTTCGTTTGAGTGCCTTGTAAAAAACCCTTACCTAAAATTCTTCCCGATCCGATGGCGATCAGCGACTGGTTCACATTGTAGCCTGCGCCCTTCAGGTCAACATCCTGGCCCAGTAAAACATGAATGCGGTTGCGCTGGTGCGGTTCAAGAATGTTGTTTACACTGTAATCCACGGAAAACACAAATCCCACGGAACCAAGAAATATCGCGCTGATAATTAATATGGTACGAAGTCTCCGGTTGCTGAAAAAGTAATAACCGCCTGCTGCCAGCAGCAACACTGCCACCAGCAAAAGTTTGGGTAACAGCAGCGAAAGGATCCCCAGCACGGGCAGCACGATAAATGCCAGCGGTACCAAACCGGTAAGTCCGGCACGATAGAGTACAATGACCAATGCCAGAAATACAATGGCCGATCCGGTATCGTGCTGTAAAAGAACGATTATTGCCGGAACAAGAATAATGAGAGAGGCAACCACCAGACTGCGTAACCTGGCAATGCTCACATCCAGGGTGCCGAGATACTTGGCGAGGGCCAGCACCGTGGCCATCTTGGCGAATTCTGCAGGCTGGATGCCAAACCCGGCAATGGCAAACCATCCTTTTGACCCGGCAACTTCTCTCCCCGAAAAGATTACAATTACAAGCATGATGAGGAAGAACCCATAGATGAACCAGGCAAACTGCGAAAAAAACTTAGGGTCGATGATCAGGATTCCCATAGCCAGCAGAAGAGCCGCAATGATAAAGATCATCTGCTTGCCGTACTTTTGCGTCAGGTCGGCAATGTGGTTGTGTGTTTCATTGTATACCGCGGCATAGATGTTAAGCCAGCCGATAAAGACCAGCGCCAGGTAGATTCCAACTACAACCCAGTCAATCCGGTAGAATATTCCCTTGTCCTCTCTCACTTTCTGGTGTTTTTCCGTTTATCAGGTTTCCGCTGGTCATGCTCTCTTCGAGATCCTTGCGCTTGATCGTACGATTCAGGTATTTCTCAATCATCAAACTGGCTATTGGTGCGGCCCACGCAGCACCATAGCCGGCATTTTCCACCACCACTGATATGGCGATTTTTGTATTTTGAACCGGGGCAAATGCAATAAAAATCGAATGGTTCTTGCCATGGGGATTTTGTGCAGTACCTGTTTTTCCACCCATGGTGACGCTGTCAATTTGTGCAATTTTCCCGGTACCTCCTGTGATTACATTCGCCATTCCATCAATCACTACATCAAAATATCGTTTATCTACCATCACCTGGTGTTTGGTGTTGTATGCCACATTCAGACTGTCTTTTCGTCCGATGGCTCGGATGATATGCGGAGTATAGAACCATCCCCGGTTCGAAATCAGGGCAGCCAGGTTGGCCAGTTGCACAGGAGTGATGCCGATTTCACCCTGCCCGATCGCCAGCGAAATAATGGTCATGGACCGCCAGCGGTTTTTTCCATGATACCTGTCGTAATAAGCAGGGGTAGGGATATTCCCGTTCAGTTCTCCGGGGATGTCAATACCCAGCTTTTTCCCAAACCCGAAGCTCATCACCTCTTTGCGCCAGCTTTCATATGCCTGCCGGGTGTTGAGATAGGATTTCTTGTCGATGATCGATTTGAAAACCCGGCAGAAATAGGTATTACAGGAAATCTGGATCGCCATGTTCAGATCGAGGGGTGACGGATGGGGATGACAGCCCACTCTTTTTCCATTGCCCAGCGGAAATCCTCCGGGACAACCATAAACCGTACCCGGAACAAGCACTCCCTCCTGCTGGCCAACCAGGGCATCCACCAGTTTGAAGGTTGATCCCGGGGGATACATGGCCATCAGGGCACGGTTGAAGAGAGGCACGTATACCGTGTCCTGCAGCAGTTTGGTGTAATTCTTTTTCCGGATATTGCCTGCAAGGAGATTGGGATCATATGATGGACTGGTTACCATGCACAGGATCTCCCCGGTTTGAGGTTCAATGGCTACGATGCTTCCCTTTTTATTGGCCATCAGCAACTCGCCGTATTCCTGTAATTCCGCGTCGAGCGAGGCATACAGGTCAGTACCGGCAACCGAGGTAGTATCGTATTTCCCGTCACGGAAACTGCCCTTGTCACGGTTCAGCACATCGAATACCCGGATCTTCATCCCTTTTTTTCCCCGAAGCACCTCCTCATACGATTTTTCAATGCCATTGATCCCGATATAGTCGCCCGAACGGTAGTATGGGTTTTTCTCGATCACCTCGGGACCGGCTTCCCCGATGTACCCGAAGGTATGCGCTGCAACCGGGTAGGTGTATTTCCGCAGGGTGCGTGGCTGAACATAAAAACCGGGAAAGAGAAACAGTTTCTCCTCCAGAAACCCATAGCTGTCGCGGGTGATCTGGGCTTCAAAGATAGAGGGCCGGTATGGTGAATAATTCCTGGCTTTCTGCAGCCGGTTGATGAACTCTGATTTGTCGATGCCGATCAGGCGGCAGAGGGCCAGGGTGTCGGGATTTTTTACCTGCCGGGGAATGACCATCAGGTCATAGGCCGCCTCATTATATACCAGAAGTTTGCCGTTACGGTCGAATACCAGCCCGCGGGCCGGGTATTGGGTCACGTACCGAAGTACATTGTTGTTGGCAGAAAGGATGTATTTATCTACCAGGATCTGAACATAGAAGAGTCGGGCAAGGTAGACAAGTCCGATAAGGAGGAAAAACCCGATAATGATGTATTTCCGGTCAGCGTAAATTCGTTCCATCCACCCCCCTTAACGTTTCTTCAAAATGATGGGTGGTGTGGAATCCACATTGCTTTGATGAAGTGCACGGTCGTAAATGAAAAATTTGAATTTGACGGTATCGTACACCGGAAAGGGATTTAAGATCAGGGTGTCAACAATGATTCCTTTAATCGCCTTATTCGGATCGTTGGGCGTAAGATAGGGAATCCGGGCATAGTAGGGAGGGTTAAGATCCACCTTTACGTAAGTGCCGTTTTGTTTTTCATAATAATCTATGATGTAGTTGTAATAGTAAACGCTTCCGGTATCAAAGGGGGGCCAAACCTGGTTGGAAAGCAGCCCGATATCTCCGTCCCCGTCCTTAAAAGAAATGGTGAGAAATCCCCGTTTGGCATACATCCCTGTGTCGAACTCCATGGTGAAACTCTGAAAGGCAATTTCAGGAACGACCGGATAAACTTCCTTTTCCATGCACGATGAAAGCAATAGCCCGGAGACCATCAGAGAAACCATCAGGAAATGATGAAAACCATGAAACAGGCGATAAAACTTCATTATGGGGTCAGCGTTAATTCAGTACATTTGCAGGGCGTAAAATTACAAAAAAAAGTGGGAAATATATTTGAAATATCCTCGGAACGGGAGTTCACGGTATATGCGTTGGATCAGTTCAGGTATCAATATGGTCAGAATGCGGTCTACCGGGCTTTCGTGGATGCACGCAAGGTGATTGCTGATAACATCAAAAGGGTGGAGGACATCCCTTTTCTCCCGATTGAATTTTTTAAATCACACGACGTGGTATGCGGCAATGTTCCGCCCCAGGCTGTTTTCCGTAGCAGCGGAACTACCGGGATGGTCAGAAGCCGGCACCTGGTAACCGACCTTACCCTGTACCGCCGTTCATTTCTGAAAGGATTTGAACTGTGTTACGGCGACCCGCAGGATGTTCAGTTCCTCGCTCTTACACCTACTCCCGAGCAGGCTCCCGATTCTTCACTCGTGTATATGATCCAGAAACTGATGGATGTGAGCAGCAGCCCGGAAAATGGATTTTTCCTTGCCAGCCATTCCGGTTTGAGTGCCCGCCTCCGCCAGCGCCGTGCCCGGAACAAAAAGGTTGTCCTGATCGGACTTACCTACGCATTGGTTGATTTTGCCGCAAATTACCCCGGCGATTATACCCCGCTTATTGTGATTGAAACCGGTGGGATGAAAGGACATCGCACGGAAATTACGCGTGAGGAACTGCATTCATTGCTTTGCCCGGCTTTCGGGGTTGAACAGATTCATTCGGAATACGGCATGACCGAATTGTTGTCCCAGGCCTGGTCGAAAGGGGAAGGACGGTTTACCACCCCTTCATGGATGAAGGTCCTGATCCGCGATACAAATGATCCGCTGAGCTATGTAGGCCCGGGCGAAACTGGCGGGATCAACATCATCGACCTTGCCAACCGCGACTCCTGCAGTTTTATTGCAACCCAGGACCTGGGCCGCATGCATTACGACGGACAGTTTGAAGTGCTCGGCAGGTTTGATGCTTCTGATGTGCGGGGGTGCAGTCTGTTGATTTGAATTTTGAATATTGAACAACGAATATTGAACATCGAATGCACGAAAGTCAGGCCAACAACCCCCTGCATGGGAAAACGCTTGAGATGATCCTCAATCACCTGCTGACATTGTATCGATGGGAAGATCTGTACAAAATTATCAGGATCAATTGTTTTCATGAGAATCCCAGTGTGAAGTCTTCCCTGACATTTTTAAGGAAAACTCCCTGGGCCAGAAAAAAAGTAGAGGACCTTTACCTTAACAGCATTAATTCTTAAATTTGTATCTGCTGTTTATAAAGGAGTAACTTTTTAATCTGGCATATATGAAAAAGCATTTTCAATCCCGGAAATTCCTGGTCGTGCTGCTGATTTTTATTCTGAAGGTTAGCATCTCCCATGCACAGAACAGTGTCGGACAATCTGTAACTGATACAGCCGCTTATCCTTACTGGATCAGGATGATGCAGGATCCGCAGGCAAATTTCTTTGCCACGGTCGGCGCATTTGAAAAATACTGGAACAACAGGCCTGTAACCAAAGGTTGCGGATGGAAGGTGTTTAAAAGATGGGAATACATCATGAGCGGAAGGGTAACTCCCGAAGGCACAAAACCGGCTCCGGATGCAGTGTATAAGGAGTGGCAGCGTTTCAGTTTGCCGGGCAGGTCTGCTGTCGGAAACTGGATATCACTCGGGCCTTCCACCATCCCGTCGCCCGGTCCTGCCGGTTACCTCGGGCTTGGAAGGTTGAATGTTATAGCCTTTCATCCAACCGACCAGAACAAGTTGTATGCAGGCTCACCTTCGGGAGGTTTCTGGCTTACAGAGGACAATGGAGCCACCTGGAGTACCACAACTGACGATATGCCAACTATCGGTGTTTCTGCCATCGTGGTTGATTATTCAAATCCTGCCTGCCTGTTTATGGGAACCGGCGACCGCGATCATGGAGATGCGCCGGGAATGGGCGTTTTCAAAAGTTCCGACGGAGGAATGACCTGGCTCCAGTCAAATAACGGAATGGGCAGCACAACCGTGTGCAAAATGATCCAGCATCCGCTGAATGCGCAGATCATCCTGGCCGCCACTACCAATGGCATTTTCAGGTCCGTTGACAGTGGAACGAACTGGACCTTGACTACTCCCGGTTATTTCCAGGATATTTGTTTCAAACCGGATAACCCCAATGTGGTATACGCAGAATCATCATCCGATTTTTACCGGTCTGCAAACAACGGCCTTACCTTCACCCAAATAACATCCGGTTTGACAACCGGCCAGCGGGGCGCCATCGCGGTAACTCCTGCAAATCCCGATTATGTCTATTTCCTGCAATCAGAAAATGTCAACAGTGGTTTCAAATGCGTTTACAGATCTGTTGATGGCGGCCTGAATTTTTCAACACGCGCTACTTCGCCAAATATTCTCGACTGGTCATGCGACGGAAGCGGTACCGGCGGACAGGGCTGGTATGACCTTGTGATCGTGGCCGATCCGTATGATGAAGAAGTAATATATGTTGGCGGCGTGGATGTGTGGAAATCCCTGGATGGAGGTACATCCTGGACGATCAATTCTCACTGGTACGGCGGATGCAGTGTGCCGGCGGTGCATGCCGATTGCCACTTCCTCGGCTTTTCTCCTGCCAATGGCAGGCTCTATGCCGGCAATGACGGCGGAATTTATTATACCGCCAACGGAGGTGCAAACTGGACCGATTGTACGGTAGGGATGACAATCGGGCAGATATACAAAATCGGCCAGAGCCAGACCGACGCAGCCAAAACGATCAACGGGTTCCAGGACAACGGAACATATACAAACACAAGTGCCGGATGGGTGGCCACAGGCGGCGGAGACGGGATGGAATGTGCGGTAGATTACCAGAATGGGTCATACATGTACCATACCATCTATTTTGGTTCAATTTACAGAACTTACAATAATTCCGGCGAAATGCAGATTGCCGGCAACGGGGTTTTCGGCATTGATGAATCAGGCGGATGGGTTACCCCTTTTATCTTGAGTGAAACAGATCCGAAGATCATGTTCGCAGGATATAAAAATGTATGGCGTTGCAACGATGTTACTTCAAATTCACCTGCCTGGATTAGGATATCTTCTGATGAAACAGCTGAATGCTCGGTTCTGGAACAGTCACCGGCAAACCCTGATTTATTGTATGTTGTACGTTGGGGAGTTTTGCAAAGGACTGAAAATGCCAATGCCGCAACCCCGGCCTGGATCACCTGTACCCTCCCGGGAGGATATACTCCGACTGACCTCGAAGCTCATCCAACCGAGCCAAATACTCTGTATGCAACGGCTGAATTCAAAGTTTACAAATCGACCGATAAAGGAACCACCTGGAACCTGGTTCCCGGAAACCTTCCCGATATTCCCGTGAATACGATTGTTTATGACAGGAACAGTGATGAAGGATTATACATCGGAACGCAGACGGGCATCCTCTACAGGAATGCCGCCATGCCCGGCTGGGTTAATTTCAGTTCGGGGTTCCCTGTTGTTGATGTAAGGGAACTTGAAATTTTTTACAACCAGAATCCGGCAAATAACCGGATAATGGCTGCAACATACGGTCGGGGACTCTGGAAATCGGAACTGTACTACCCCCCGAATTCTCCCCCGGTTTCCAACTTCTCATTCAGCCCCGCTGTGCCCTGCCCGCTGCAAACGGTTAAGTTCACCGACCTTTCAATTAATTCGCCTGCAGCCTGGTCATGGTCGTTTATGCCCAACACGGTTGTGTTTGTTAATTCCACAAGTTCGGCCTCCCGGCACCCCCAGGTTCAATTTACCGAAAATACGAACTATACAGTAACGCTGACTGCTTCAAATACCTACGGCTCTTCTGTTTTCGATACGGTCATTCCCGTTGGCGGATTAAATCTGCCCTGCATCTCCTCCTTTGAATCAACTGCTTTCCCGGCCGGATGGACCATCAGTAACCCGGATGGTTCTATAACCTGGAGCATAACCACTTCCGGAGGAAACCCGGCCGGAACAAAATCGGCATTCATGGATTTTTATAATTACAATGCTCCCGGTCAAACAGACGACATGATCCTGAATAGCGTGAACATGCAGGGCTCACTCAACCCGTGGCTGACTTTCAGGGTTGCATACAGGAGATGGGGAGGAGGATACGACGACGGGCTTAAGATATTCATCTCCACCGACTGTGGCAACAGCTGGGAGGAGAATCCGGTGTATGATAAATCGGGAACCGAACTGGCCACCGGGCCGGATCAGACAGATTTGTTTGTGCCATCGGAACCTTCCGACTGGCGGCTCGATTCCGTCGATTTGAAAGCATATGTGAACATGCCGGTGAAAATAAAATTCCAGGGCATTACCGATTGGGGAAATAACCTGTATGTGGATGATATTACCATTGCAGAAAATCCGGATATCCTTCTGCAGAACATATTTGTTGTGAATGGGCAGGATTTATGTTACAATGCTACTCAGAAGATCGTTGTGGCAGGTTCCGGAACTACTTTTATCGTTGAGCCCGGTGCCAGTGCCACACTCATCGCCGGACAGAAAATTCTGTTTCTGCAGGGAACAAAAGTCAATGAGGATGGGTATCTGCACGGAAAAATAACCTCAACCGGCCCATACTGTGGCCAGTTACCTGCTTCACTGGTAACATCGGCAACTGCCAGCCAGAAGGAGATTTTTTTTGCTGCAGCCGCTGAATTTGTAATTTATCCCAATCCGAATGAAGGAACTTTTACCCTGGAAGAAACCGGCAATGTACCCCGGGGATCCGTCGATGTTGAAATACTGAACAGTATGGGTCAGCGAAAAATCAGGGAACGCATCACTACAGGCCCCAAACACACTTTCCACCTTTCCACTCTGCCCCCGGGCATCTACCTGGTAAGGATATCCTCCAAAAGCGCCACCACCACGGTTAAAATGATCCGACGATAAGGTACAGACAAACCCGCCACCAAGCTTAAAGGACTTTGTAAATCCCGGTTACGAATTGGTTACACAAGGGATGTTCCTGCCCTGATAAGAATTTCCGGTACATCATTTCGGGGGGAATTTACCAGGTTTGACACGGGCCAGGCTTCCATCAACTCTGCCGGGAATGGTTTTAATAACTCAACCAGCAAATTGTCAGGAGTTTGGGAGATCCAGCGCTGTTCGTCTTCCCTCCTGAGGATCACTGGCATGCGGTCATGGATTGGAGCCATCAGTTCATTCGGACTGGTCGTAATAATAGTGAATGAGTGAATGATTTCACCATCGCCGCCATCCCATTTATCCCACAACCCGGCAAAGCAAAACACATCCCTGTTTTTCATGCCGATATTATACGGCGTGACGCCCCCCATCCGTTTCCATTCAAAAAAACCCGTGGCGGGCACCAGGCACCTCCGGTTGCGAAACGCACTTTTAAAAGAGGGTTTTTCTGCTACAGTCTCAGCCCGTGCATTGATTAATTTGCTGCCCATCGATGTATCTTTGGCCCACGATGGCACCAGTCCCCACCTGAACAACTGAAAGACGTCAGGATCGGTATTTGAGATCACGGCCAGGTTTTGTGTCGGCGAACAGTTGTACCGTGCTTTGTAAATGGCGGTACTCACACGGATTCCGAAACGTTCCAGGATCAGCGCATCTTCAAAAACAAATGAAAATCGTCCGCACATGAATATTATTTTAGCAACTTCACTCTTTTCCGGCGATTACAATTACAATTTCACCCTTAACCGGTTTCTTTTCAAAATGAGAAGCAAGTTCTTTCAGAGAACCGCGCACAGTTTCTTCAAACATTTTGGTAAGTTCGCGTGAAACACTGGCATAGCGGTCTTCTCCGAAATATTCAGCAAACTGTTTCAATGCTTTGACCAGGCGATGGGGCGATTCATAAAAAATCATGGTTCTTTCTTCACCGGCCAGCAGGGTAAGACGGGTATGACGTCCTTTTTTATGGGGGAGGAATCCCTCGAAAATGAAGTGGTCGGAAGCTATCCCCGAATTGACAAGAGCAGGAACAAATGCGGTTGGCCCAGGAAGGCATTCAATCCTTAATCCGGCCTCGATGCACGAGCGTACCAGCAGATAGCCGGGATCGGAAATGGCGGGAGTGCCTGCGTCACTTACCAGCGCGCAGGTTGCCCCGTCCTGCAGCCTCGTAACAATGTTTTCGATGGTTTTATGCTCATTGAAAAGGTGGTGGGGCACCAGTTTCTTTTCTATTCCGTAATGTTTAAGCAGGTTCCCTGATGTCCGTGTATCTTCTGCCAGGATAAAATCAACCTCTTTTAAAATACGCAGGGCGCGCAGGGTAATGTCTTCAAGGTTCCCGATGGGAGTAGGTACGACATACAATTGCGCTGCAGGCCTCATGAAAACGTAATTAGTTGTTCATTACCAGTTTGAAACCAACCCCGTGAACATTGAGCAATTCCACCCGCGGATCGTCCTTGAGGTATTTGCGTAACTTTACAATGTAAACATCCATGCTCCTGGCATTGAAATAGCTGTCGGCATTCCAGATTTCCTTCAGGGCAGTGTGGCGGTCGAGCACATCATTGGCGTGTGTGCACAGCAGCTTCAGCAGCCCGGCCTCTTTTGAGGTCAGCTTCTGTTCCTTGTCTTTGCTGATAAGTGACTGACGGTTGTAGTCAAAAACATAAATGCCGATCTGGTATATGTTTTCAGCACCTGCCGGTTTGAGGTTTTCATCGGTACGGCGAAGGATCGCCTGCATGCGCAACAGCAATTCTTCCATGCTGAAAGGCTTGGTGATGTAATCATCTGCCCCGATTTCGAAACCTTTCAATTTATCCTCCTGGAGCGATTTGGCGGTAAGAAAAAGGATCGGAACCTTTTTATTGACGGCCCTGATTTCGGCTGCCACGGCAAATCCATCCTTCACAGGCATCATAATGTCGAGAATGCAGATATCGAACTCTTTCCTTGTAAAAGCATCTGTAGCATCCTGGCCGTTGACACACAGGGTGGTAACATAACCTTTGGCATCCAGGTAATTTTTCAGGATATTCCCCAGGTTACGGTCATCCTCGGCCAGGAGTAATCGGGTTTGATTTTTATCCATCGGTTTTTTTCTAATTAAACGGGCAAGTTACGATTTTATTCTTTGATCACAAAGGGCAGGAATACCTTGAATTTACTTCCCTTGTTGGCTTCGCTTTCAAGGCTGATTTTGCCATGGTGCTCTTCCACGATGGCTTTCACGTAGCTGAGACCCAGTCCGAACCCACGAACTTCATGGATATTGCCGGTAGGAACCCGGTAAAGTTTGTCGAAAATCTTTTTCTGCTCGTTTTTACCGATGCCGATCCCGTTATCTTCAATGGTCATCACGATGCCATTGCTTGCATTCTCTGTGCTGATCCGGATTAACGGACGCTTTGGCGAATACTTGTTGGCATTGTCGAGCAGGTTGTATACCAGGTTCGTCACATGTACTTTGTCGCCCTCAATCTGCGGCCTGGTGGCTTTTAACCTCCGTTTGATCTCTCCGTCCTTGATCTCCACCTGGATCCGCAGGTTCTTGATCACATCGGTGATTATTTCATGAAGGTTGATAAGTTCTTTGTTCATCTTCAGCTGGCCTTTGTCAATCACTGCTGTTTGCAGGATCTTTTCTGCCATACCGGCCAGGCGTTTGTTTTCTTCCTGGATCATCGAAAGGTAACTGTCGAGAAATTCACCCGACCCGCGCAGTTCTTTATCACTCAGCGCTTCACAGGCCAGAGAAATCGTTGAGATAGGCGTTTTGAATTCATGGGTCATGTTGTTGATGAAGTCATTCTTCATTTCCGAAAGCCTTTTCTGACGGAAGATGGTGGTAATGGTATAGGTAAACGAGTAAACGATGACGATGATCAGGATGATCGAGATAAGCAGCATGCCCCAGAGTTCGGTCAGCAGAAACTGTTTTTCCCTGGGAAAATAGATGAGCAGATATTCCGGACTGGTATAAATATCGGCCTGGAACAGGATAAAAGCATTGCCTTTTTCAATCAGGTCCTTGCGGAAATTCGGCGTTCGTTCCATGAGAAACTCCTGCCGTTCGGGTTTGTATATGCAAAATTCATAACGGGTGTCCACCCCGCGGATGTTGAGCTGCAGCCTGATCAGCGAATCGAGGTCCCGGATGGTTAACACACTGTCGTATGGCAAATGGCGGTTGAAGTTCAGCATGCTCTCGTACTGGTTGATGAGCAAGGCTTTGTTGCGTTCCATACGTTCCACCTTCTGCACTACTTTCACCATGGCCTCATTCACGCTCCGGCGGAAATTGGCCTCCTTTATGGCCGAAGCGCTCTGGATCCAGTAGATTTGAATACCCATGAGCCCGATCAGGGCTATGGTCATGGCAATGATCGTAAAAATGATAATGCGCCGGTTCATTGCAGCAAAGGTATCGAAAAATAGCGCTTAGTGTTTTAACAATTTTTAACGTATATTAGTATTCCTTAACAATTTCCGCTCTCCGAATGCATTACTTTTGCAGTGCAAGTTTATTCAACAAAAATATTTTTGGCTTTTGGTTTTCAGCAGATAACAAATGCCGCGCAGTTAGTCAGACTTTGTTTTATTGGTTTAAAGTGTGTTCCCGGCAAGTGAGCACACTTTTTTTTATCACCCTTTACGAATTACCCGTCACGATTTTCTCAATTACCTCCGGAAAAAACCTGTGCTCCAGTACATGGATCTTTGCCGCAAGCATTTCCGGCGTGTCACCCTCTTCTACCGGGCATTTTGCCTGGAAAATAATTGCTCCTTCATCGTATCTGTCATCAACATAATGTACCGTTATGCCTGACTCTTGTTCACCGGAAGCAATTACCGTTTCATGTACTTTCATTCCGAACATCCCTTTTCCGCCGAACCTGGGCAGCAGTGCAGGGTGAATGTTGATGATCTTTCCCGGGTAGGCATTCAGGAGATTTTGTGGAATAAGCCATAGAAATCCGGCCAGCACAATATAGTCGATTCCCCTGGCAAGCAGGAGGTCAGGAATCTCATTGGTTTGGTAAAAGGAGTGCCGGCTGAAGTGAAGAGCCGGTACCCCAAGGGCTTTCGCACGGGTCATCACATAGGCATCCGGCTTGTTGCACAGAATGATATCGATGCTGATGAAGGCGTGATTTGAAAAGTATTCAATGATCCGCTGGGCATTGGAACCATTGCCGGAAGCAAAGACAGCTACTTTCAACATGTCGGTTTGGTTGGTGTTTCGCAAAAGTACAAAATGGGCCGGTACGGTTCAACCCTAACCTGATTTTTCTAAGTGTCACAAAATCAGATATGTGAATTTTATAACTGTTAAAAATTCTTAAATTTTGTTGGATGGAAGGAAGAATATTCTTTTCTTTGCAGTCGTTTTAACCAAAAAAAAAATTAACATGTCTGATATTGCAGCAAAAGTAAAAGCTATCATCGTTGATAAGCTTGGTGTTGATGAAAGTGAAGTTACCATTGAAGCTAGCTTCACCAATGACCTTGGTGCTGACTCCCTTGACACAGTAGAACTGATCATGGAATTCGAAAAAGAATTCGATATTGCCATCCCGGACGATCAGGCCGAAAAGATCAGCACAGTCGGAGAAGCCATTGCCTATATTGAGAATAACACCAAATAATTTGCCCGTTAACGGCGAAACATTTGGATGTTTGTTCTGGAAAATTTTTTCAAATTTAACCCCGCACCCAGCGGGGTTATCCATTAACCAATGAACCTAAAATTGTAAAACGTGGAATTAAGGCGAGTTGTAGTAACTGGTCTTGGAGCACTTACACCCATTGGGAATTCCGTAGAAGAATACTGGAATAACCTGATTGGTGGTGAATGTGGTGCAGGACCTATCACCCGTTTCGATGTTTCCAAATTCAAGACCAAGTTTGCCTGTGAGTTGAAAGACTTCAATGCAGACAATTTTTTTGATCGGAAAGAGGTCCGGAAATTTGACCGCTGTTCACAATACGGAATCGTGTGTGCCGATCAGGCCGTTAGCGATGCCGGTTTTGACATGGCAGCGCTCGATCCCGACAGGGTGGGGGTCATATGGGCTTCAGGCATTGGCGGTTTGGAAACATTTGCTACTGAAGTAACCGCATTTGCCCTGGGAGATGGAACCCCTCGATTCAACCCGTTTTTCATTCCCAA
Organism: uncultured Draconibacterium sp.; assembly: GCA_964628215.1. Lineage (GTDB taxonomy): Bacteria > Bacteroidota > Bacteroidia > Bacteroidales > FEN-979 > CAIVAT01. The sequence continues at coordinate 21,719 of CAZVNF010000012.1, read as the reverse complement.
AATGATTTCCGACATCACGGCAGGCCATATTTCAATGAAGTATGGTTTTCATGGCCCTAATTTTGCCACGGTTTCGGCGTGTGCATCTTCAGCAAATGCGCTGGTGGATGCATTCAACTATATCCGCCTCGGAAAAGCAGATGTTTTTGTGGCTGGTGGTTCCGAAGCAGCTATTACCATGGTCGGCGTAGGCGGGTTTAACGCAATGCATGCCCTTTCGGTCAGGAATGATGACCCCGCAACCGCTTCCCGTCCGTTTGACAAGGACCGCGATGGGTTCGTCATGGGCGAAGGAGCCGGAGCACTGATTTTTGAAGAACTTGAGCACGCTTTGGCCCGGGGAGCAAAAATCTATGGTGAGATCATTGGCGGTGGTCTCTCGGCCGATGCATATCATATTACTTCCCCTCACCCCGAAGGATTGGGTGCTATTTTATCCATGCGTACCGCATTGGCTGATGCCGGAATTCAGAAGGAAGATATTGACCATATCAATACCCATGGAACGTCAACTCCGGCCGGCGATATCGCCGAACCGAAAGCCATATTGGGATTGTTCGGCGACCATGCTTTCAAGGTAAGTATCAACTCTACCAAATCGATGACCGGACATTTGCTGGGTGCCGCAGGTGCCATTGAATCGATTGCAACCCTGCTCGCCGTAAAGAATGATATTATTCCGCCTACCATCAATCACTTCACGGATGATCCCGAAATTGCCCCGCTTGACTTCACCTTCGGCACTGCAAAGAAACGGGTGGTGAATTACGCACTGAGCAATACCTTTGGTTTTGGCGGCCACAATGCCACCGTTATCTTCACCAAATATAAGGTATAGAAGACGTTGAGATTCAGACCATACAAACCGGATGGTGCTGATCTTTCATCCGATAAGCAATTAAAACAAGCTATTAAAAGTATTCTCGGGTATAAACCCGGGAATATTTTCTTATACCAGCTTGCGTTTTTGCATAAATCGGCCACCCAGGAGACCAACAACGGCATTAAAATCAACAATGAAAGGCTCGAATTCCTTGGAGATGCCATCCTCGATGCGGTAGCAGCCGATTATCTTTTTAAAACTTTTCCTACCAGGGATGAAGGATTTCTGACTGAAATGCGATCAAAAATCGTCAGTCGGGCCATGCTGAACAAACTTTCTCAAAAAATGGGGATTGATCAGCTTATTCAACTTGACAATTCTTCTGCCGGAACTTTCAGGTCATGCAACGGAGACGCGTTTGAAGCGCTTATCGGAGCACTCTATCTCGACAAAGGGTATGACTTTACACGTAAAATCATCCTCGACCGGATCATCAGCCGCTATTTCGATATGGACGAACTGGTGAATCAGGAGGTCAATTTTAAAAGTAAAATCATTGAATGGAGTCAGCGGGAAAAGAAACAGGCCCGGTTCAATGTGGTTGAAGAAGTGGGCTCCGGCTACAAAAAGCAGTACATTGTTGAACTTTTAGTCAACGGCGAAGCGCTTGCCCGCGGACAGGATTATTCCATCAAAGGCGCAGAACAAAATGCAGCTGAAAAATCCTGGCAAAAAATAAATAACGAAACTATTGACCTTTGACCTGAGAATGGTTATCTTTGTTTGAAACAACAACGAGCCTTATCATGGCCAAAAAAGTTTTTCTTGAAACACGGGCAGAACCAATTCTTTTTACCCTGATTGGCATCTCCTGCCATTTGAAGGACTTCAGGCTCTCTTATCTGCTCAATATTAACCTGGAGGTGGAGTTTGTCAAAATGGAGGACTTCATGGGGTATTCATTCTATTTTTATCGTGACGAAGATCATTGCAATACCTATTCCTTGCTGGGAAACCGGGGGCAGGAGGCAATTTTGGTTCCCAATCAAAAGCAAACTGATTTTCTTCTCCTGGTAGAAGGACCGTGTAAAAAACCGCAGAAAGACGCATTGGTCGACAAAATTAAGGGTGTTCAAAACGTACTCACTGCGTTTGAAATCCGTTTAAATACAATTAAAAATTATGATCAGATACTTACAGACTTAGAGCTGCATGTGATGAATATTATGAGGGAAACGAGAATAAAATACTCACCAGTTAAAAAATAGGAGACACTGCCATGTTTGAAGATTTAAAGAAAACTATTGACAAAGGGGTGGATTTTGCATTCATGAATGCCGAAAAACTTGCCCAGGCCGCAAAGGATATGGCCAAAGATAACAAACTTAATAAAGAGGAGGCTAAGAAACTGTACGATTACCTGGTGCAGAAATCGGAGGAAGCGAAAAAAACGGTGGAGGATGATCTGCATATTCTGGTTAAAAATACCATGAAAAAGATGAACATCCCAACCCAGGATGAGATTAAAAAGCTGGAAGACCGGATTAAAAAACTGGAGTCAGCGAAAAAAGCACCTGCAAAACCCAAACCAGCGGCCAAAGTTGGTAAAAGCCCGAAGCCTAAGGCATAAAAAATAACCGGTAAATCTTTGCGGTAACGTGAAACTATCAAGAATTGGGTTGGCTGTGCATGAACTTGGCCGGGCACGCGAGATAATTGGTGTTGTGGTTAAGTATGGCCTTAGTGAATGGGTCACAAGTTCCGGGTTGGGTAAATTCCTGGTGTCGAAAAAACGACTGGCCCGCATTGAACGCTTCAACCAGTGGGAGCGTATCAGAATGGCTGTGGAAGAACTGGGCCCGACGTTTATAAAATTCGGGCAGATTCTTGCCGACCGGCCCGACATTGTCCCCGAGGAGTTGAGGGATCAGTTGAAAAAACTCCAGGATGAGGCACAACCCATGCCGGATGAACTGGCCATAAAGGAGATTGAAAAAGAACTGGGCAGGCCGCTGGGAGAAATTTTTCGGGAATTCGATCCTGTAAGACTGGCTTCTGGTTCCATCGCGCAGACATACCGTGCCGTGATGCTCAACGGCGATGAGGTGTGTGTGAAGATCCAGCGGCCCGGGATTGATAAAAAGATCGAACTCGATCTCAGCCTGATGAACATTTTTGCCGGCCGCATGCAGCGTAACAATCCCGAAATGGAGGCCATCAACCTTACCGGTGTGGTAAAGGAATTCGGAAAATCCATAAAAAAAGAACTCGATTTTCACCATGAGGCTGCCAATATCGTCAGGTTCAGCTACTGCTTTAAAGGAGACCCGGATATTAAAATTCCCAAAGTATATGCGCAATATACTACCCGTAGGATACTGGTAGAAGAGTTTATCAGGGGAACAAAAGTAAGCGACCTTGAGAATATTTTACGATCGGGACATGACCCGAAAGTGCTCTCCAGGAAAGCGATGCGGCTCGTGTTTGACCAGATATTTACCCATGGTTTTTTTCATGCCGACCCCCATCCGGGGAATATCTTTGTGTTGGAAGGCGAAGTTGTTTCCTTTATCGATTTCGGGATGATGGGTACCCTTCGGCCTGAACATCTCCAGTTTCTCGGCAAATACGTTTTAGGTTACCTCGACCGCGATCCGCATGCCATGGCTGAAGCGTTGATGCTGGTGTCGGGAAAACGAAATTTTGCAAGGTTCAGGGAACTTGAATTCCAGATCGGCGATATGCTTGCTCATTACAAGTATCTGAGCATAGATGAGATGGATTTCGGGAAAGTCATGAATGAATCGGTGGATATTTTAATCCATTTTGGATTGAGAATCCCGGCTGGGATTTACCTGCTTGTAAAGGCGCTGATGGCCATTGAACGAGTGGCTGTCGGGCTTTACCCCGGCATTGATTTTGCCCAGGAGATGCAGCCTTATGCCATAGAACTGATTGCGCAGCAATTCAGCCCCAAACAAATAGCAAAGGAGCTTTTTGACTCTGTCAAGGAATATTATAAACTGCTAAAGGAATTGCCGGCCGATTTGAACGAAATCATCTATAAGATCAAGGAGGGCCGGTTTAAAACACAGATAGAGGTACGGGGACTGGAACCCCTGATGGAACACATTGACATTTCAAGTTCACGTGTTTCAATCGCTATTGTTCTGGCCGCCCTGATAATAGGTGCTTCCATTATCTCGCAGTGGGAACAAACCCGCTGGATCGGTGCAATCGTATTCTGCCTTGCGGGTTTGTTTGGGTTTTGGTTGCTCGTAAAACTCTTCCGCAGGAACAAATTTTAACCGTTAAAACGCCCCCGTAAATTGTTTCAAAAACCGCACATCGTTTTCGAAAAATAATCGAAGGTCTTTTATCTGGTATTTCAACATGGTGATTCGTTCAATACCCATCCCAAAGGCAAACCCGGTATAGGTCTGGCTGTCGATTCCGCAATTTTCCAGCGCAGCCGGATCTACCATGCCACAGCCAAGTATTTCAACCCAGCCGGTGTGTTTGCAGATGTTGCAACCCGTTCCGCCGCAAATGAGGCAGGTCACATCCATCTCTCCCGAGGGTTCTGTGAATGGAAAGTAGGATGGCCGAAGGCGGATTTTGGTACTCTCCCCGAACATCTCCTTTGCAAAATACATCAGGGTTTGCTTCAGGTCGGCAAAGGAAACATGCTTGTCGATGTATAGCCCTTCCACCTGGTGAAAGATGCAATGGGCACGCGCTGAAATCGCCTCATTTCTGAAAACCCGCCCGGGGAAAATCATCCTTATCGGGGGCTGGGTTGTTTCCATGGTCCTGATTTGAACCGAAGAGGTATGGGTACGTAAAAGAATGTCGGGATTTGTTGCGATGAAAAAGGTGTCCTGCATATCCCGGGCAGGATGATCGGCGGTGAAATTGAGTGCCGAAAAATTGTGCCAGTCATCCTCTATCTCTGGTCCGTCGGCTATGGTGAATCCGATCCTGCCAAAAATGTCGATGATCTGGTTCCTCACAATTGATAACGGATGACGCGAACCGGGCTGGAAATTTTCAGCAGGCCGGGTAAAGTCAAAGTTGGTAAAGGAGGTGTTTTCACCAGGCTCAAAATCCGATTTCAACCCGTCTATTTTCTGCTGGGTTTTAACTTTCAGATCGTTGAGAAGCTGCCCGACTTCACGTTTCAATTCATTGGGCACACTCTTGAAATCATCGAACAGCGCCGAAACCATCCCTTTTTTACTGAGATACTTCAAACGTAACAGCTCGACTTCTTCCAGGCTGCCTGCCTTTATCAATTCAATTTCAGCAGCTAACCGGTTTATCTTCTCAATCATGCTCTTGCCTTTTACACCTCCTGTACGCGATTCTTTATCTTTATTCCACAAGCTTAATGGTCATCTTCACATCCTTCACAGGCCTGTCTGATGGTCCTTTTTCAACAGCAGCAATCTTGTCGAGCACGGTGAGTCCATCGGTAATTTCTCCAAATATGGTATATTCGTTATCGAGAAAATGGGCTCCGTTTTCCGGGTGTACAATGTAGAATTGTGAACCTGAAGAAGCTTTTTGGGGATTTGACGGACCGCCGGTTCTTGCAGCAGCAAGAGCGCCTCTTTTATGCTTGATATTCGGGTTCATTTCGGCTGGAATTGTATATCCCGGGCCACCCATACCAAGGGCCTGCCCCGGTTTGGCGTTTTTTGAGTCGGGATCGCCGCCCTGGATCATAAATCCGCTGATGACGCGATGAAACAAAGTGCCATCATAGAAGCCGGCTTTAACTAATTTTTCAAAATTGTCACGGTGTTTAGGGGTTTCATTATAGAGGATCCCCGTCATGTCACCATAATCGGTGTGAATTACAAATTTTACCACTTTTTCTTTGGTTTTAGTTTGAGACATGGATGAAAGATTGAACACAAATACAATTGCCAGAATGGCGAAGATGATTTTTTTCATAGTCATGATTTTTTAGGTGGACAAAATTAAGAAAAAAAAGCGCCGGTAAGCACACTCAACTTGTTTTTTCAATGTAGCACCGACGGCACAATGGCTCATACGATTCGGTTTCACCCAGCATCACCAGGTGGTCATCCTGTACCATCCGGTGTGTAAAATGCGCCAGGTCGCCACATTGCATGCATATGGCGTGAACTTTCGTCACATCTTCGGCGATGGCCATCAAACCGGGCATCGGACCGAACGGCTTCCCGAGATAATCCATATCGAGCCCGGCAATGATTACCCGGATGCCGCTGCTGGCAAGCTGGTTGCATACTGCCGGAAGTTCATCATCAAAGAACTGGGCTTCATCAATGCCTACCACATTCACGTCATTGGTGAGTAACAGGATCTGCGAAGCCGATTGCACCGGGGTTGAAAGGATGGCATTTTCATCATGCGAAACCACATTGATGTCATCGTAACGCTTGTCCACCTCCGGTTTGAAAATTTCCACCTTCTGACGGGCAATCTTCGCCCGTTTCAACCGGCGTATCAGTTCCTCCGTTTTACCCGAAAACATTGATCCGCAGATTACTTCAATCCATCCCAGCCGATTTATCGGATTATTTTTTTCGATATGCATGCAGGAGGCTTAAATTTTGTATTTTTATAGCTGAATTTGCCACAAAAGTAAGCATTTCCGTCAACCGGGGAAAAATTATATCATGAATACAGAGATCATCAAAGACGAGATCAAATGGCTTCTTGAGGCCATCAATGAACAATATGAAACCATTCACAGTCATGGGGAAAAAATTCCACAGATCGAATTTGATATCCTGATGGAGAATGTCCGCAAATTCTATGAAAGTATGCATCGGCTCCAACGATTGAACGACCCGCTGTTGTACCCTGAAAAATGGATGATGTCCCGTGAGCATGTCCCCGGGCAGACCGGAAACTCTGCAGAATCCCGCAAGATCATTCCACCGGCACAGCCTTTGCCGGAGAAGCCTGTAATAGCTCCCTCTTCCGGCATCAAAGTTATGTTCAGCGACCCGGAACCTGCAACTGCCAAACCGGTTGCTCCTGCTGAAAATAAGATGCCTGCTGAACCTCAGGGAACCGTGCATTTTAAGCCTGCAGGTCCGTCAACCGTGCGGCAGGATGTTGCTGCCAGTTCAAAAAAGACGGCAAAATTACCTGAAATCGATCTGTTTGCAGCCGAGGAACCTACCTTCAGCATAAAACTAAAAGATGCCAGGGAAAAGGCATTAGGTCCGAAAATCCCCTCCGAACGCATTGAGAACCTCAAAGCAGCCATTACCATCAATGAGAAATTCATGTTTATCAATGAATTGTTCGATGGCAACCTTCGTGAATACAACGAAACGGTCGAAACATTGAATGGATTTAAAACCCTCGATCAGGCAGCCGACTTTCTCGACCTGATGCGTAAGAAAAATTTCTGGAATACAGGCTCCAATGCTTTTAAAAAGCTGAAAGAACTGGTCGAACGCCGTTTTTAATATTTATCAGAATCTTCCTGCATGAAAAAAGCGCTCAAGATTACCGGAGTTATTCTCATTTCCCTGATTCTGATATTGGTACTGTCGCCTTTTCTTTTTCAGGACAGGCTTAAACGGGAAGTGAAAAACCTGGCCAACCGCACCCTTAAAAGTGAATTGAATTTCACGGATATGAATGTCTCCTTTTTCAGCCACTTCCCGAATCTCAGCCTGACCCTCACTGATTTTTCACTGAAATCATCGGCTCCTTTTGACAATGACACCCTTATCAGTGCCAAAGAAATTGCGTTCGGAGTTAATGTTAAAAGCCTGTTTGGAGAAACAATCCGGATCACCCGGATCTATTTTGACAAAGCAAGGATAAATATCCGCTACAATGAAAAGGGCGCGGCAAACTATGATGTTTATCAAACGGCGGATACAGCAGCCGTGGCAAGTGATACATCATCCACTTCCGGAGCCGGACTCAGCATCGACCGGATTACTTTCAAAAACTGCAGGGTAGAATACTCCGATCCCTCCATCCCCGTGCAGGTGATTGTTAACGGACTGAACTATACCGGGAACAGCAGCATGACCAGTGATTTTTTCAACCTTTCCTCCGATGTGCAAATTGATGCGCTCGATGTGATCTACGACCAGAAGAAAATAATTGATGCAAAACCTGTTACAGCCAAACTCTCCACAAAAGTAAACAGCCGTGACCTGACGGTTCATTTTGAAAAAAACGACTTACAAATCAAAGATATCCCGTTACAGTTTAGTGGAAAATTCAATTTTGAAAAGGATGGATACCAGGTCAGCATGAACTTTTTATCGGTGATGGAAAAGGAATTTCTAAGCGCACGGTTCAAGATCAGGCAATCTTCCTCGATGTGGGTGTTTGCCAAAGTAAACGCCAGCGTCGACCTGGCAAAGTGGACCAAAGCACTGGATTATAAAACGGCGGATCTCAAAGGGTTCTATGAACTCAATTTAAACGCCGAAGGGTCCTATATCACCGGACCTGTAAAAAAGGGCATCCGGAACGAAGTTGACACGGTTATCCTGGAAATCCCGAAATTCAGCCTGATGACCAAATTAACCGGGGGCTATCTGAAATATGCCACCCTGCCGCAATCCCTTGATAATGTAAGTTTTTCTTTGAATGCCTCATGCCCCGACAACGATTATAGGAATATCAATGTACAACTGGAGAATCTGCAGGCCAGCTTCCTGAAAAATCAAATTAAAGGGTTTTTCCGGTTGAAAAACCTGAAGGATATGCCTGTTGAAGCCAACCTTGCCGGCAGTTGCAACCTTGCTGAATTGAAAGAGGTTGTTCCCATCGACAGCATCACCCTGGCAGGGCTCCTTTCCCTGGATATAAAAATGAATGGGAACTATAACCCGGCCAAGAAAATGTTCCCGGTCACTGCAGCAGCCATCAGCCTGAAAAACGGATTCATTCAAACCAAATATTATCCTCATCCCCTCGAGAAAGTTGAAATGGTGGCAGAGGTGAAAAACACATCAGGAACGATGAAAGAGATGGTGGTCACGGTTACACCCCTCTCTTTCCTTTTCGAGGGAAATCCATTCATCCTCACAGCCTCACTCAGTGACTTTAACGACATCAGCTATGAACTGCAGTCGAAGGGGGTGATCGACCTGGGAAAAGTGTATAAAGTCTTTTCGCAGAAAGGAATGGAACTGGACGGGTACCTCGAAACCGACCTTTCTCTTCATGGAAAGCAGAGTGATGCAACCTCCGGCAAAATTGAAAAGCTGCATAATCGCGGGATTCTGAAACTTCGTGACATAGCGGTAACTTCTGAGGACTACCCGAAGCCCTTCATCATTAAAACCGGCAATTTCAGGTTTGACCAGGACAAGGTCTGGCTTGATAATTTCCTGGCAACCTATGGCTCATCGGATTTTAAGCTCAAAGGGTTTATGAAGAACACCATTAACTACCTGCTTTCACAGGGCGGCACTTTGACGGGCGATTTCCAGATGAGTTCCAACCTTGTCAATGTGGATGAATTCATGGTATTCTCCGGTTCCGGGGCTGAAAAGCAGTCAGCACCAACCACCGCAGCCGGTGTAGTCATTATTCCCCGCGACCTCGACGTCGATTTTAAGGCTGATATCAGGAAAACATTGTTTGGGGAGCTGGAGATCAAAGATCTGAAGGGAGAGATTGATGTCAAGGAAGGGATACTTATCCTCAAGGACGGATCATTGAATATAATTGATTGTAAAGTCGCCATGGATGGAACTTATGGCAGTGTAACTCCCGTGAAGGGTTTCTTTGACTTTCATATTAAAGCCGATAATTTTGATGTTAAACGGGCGTACAATGAAATTGCCATGGTCCGTGAAATGGCACCATCTGCCGGAAAGGCGGAAGGCATCGTTTCTCTGGACTACACAGTAAAGGGTATGCTTAATGGTGAGATGTTCCCGGTGCTGCCGTCCCTGGAAGGCGGAGGGTTGGTCTCCATTAACAAGGTGAAAGTTTACGGACTGAAACTTTTCAACGATATCAGCAAAGGAACTGAAAAGGAAGGGCTGAACAACCCGGATATGTCGAAGGTCGATATTAAATCCACCATCGACAATAACACGGTTACCCTGGAACAGTTTAAATTCAAAGTGAAGGGGATTCGTGTCAGGATTTCCGGCACCACTACCTTCGACAGCAGGTTGAATATGAAGATCAGGCTTGGCATGGGCCCAATGGGTATAATTGGCATACCCATGAAGATTACAGGCACTTCGGATAATCCCAGGATCCAGTATGGCCGCGGTAAAGATTCTGACGACCTGAAAGAGTCGGACTACACGGATGAATTGCCGCAGGAGATGCTCAACCGGATTAAAAATGCCAAAGACGATTCGGGTGATGAAGATGAACCCGGGCCGGTGAAATGATCACGCAGGTGCGCCCGGAATGGTCAGATTTCCTCAATCAGTTTAAGAATTTCCAGCACCGCATCGGTTGAGGGAGCAGTTACCATTTGCATCCGCCACGTTTTAAAATTGGGTATACCCCGGAAATAGCCGCTGTAGAGTTTTCGGATCTCAAACAATGTGGCCCGTTCTCCTTTATATATAATCGAATGTTCAAGATGCCGGCGCACAACATCCACCCGCTCACTGATGGTTGGTGGAGAGGGAACGGAATGGTTCTCAAGCCATGCTTTTATCTCTCTGAAAATCCAGGGGTTACCGGTTGCAGCACGGCCAATCAGAATGCCGTCAATGCCATACCGGTTTTTCATCTCTTCCGCTTTTTGCCCGGAATCAATATCTCCGTTTCCAAAAACAGGGATTCTCATGTAAGGATTGTTTTTCACATCCCCGATCAGGGTCCAGTCAGATTCCCCGCCATAAAGCTGGGCACGGGTGCGGCCGTGAATGGCAATAGCGCTGATGCCCACATCCTGCAGCCGTTCGGCAATGTCCACTATGTCTTTATGGGCATCATCCCAGCCAAGCCGGGTTTTCACGGTCACGGGCAACCGGGTCGATTTTACTACCGCCTCCGTCATACGGACCATCTTTGGGATATCCTGTAACAAGGCGGCACCTCCGCCTTTCATCACGATCTTCCGCACAGGGCAACCAAAATTAAGGTCGATAAAATCGGGACCGGCTGCTTCTGCAACCTCTGCAGCCTTCATCATCGATTCAACATTCTCACCAAAGATCTGGATGCCAAGGGGCCGTTCTTCCGGTTCAAAGCGCATTTTGTTGTTGCTTTTCTCAGCATCCCTGATCAATCCCTCGGCAGCGATGAATTCAGTAACGAGGACATCCGCCCCGTATCGCTTGCAGATAACACGGAAGGGTGAGTCCGTGACATCCTCCATGGGGGCCAGGATAAGCGGGAAACTCCCAAGGTCAATATTTCCGATCTTTGCCAAATAATGCTAATTTAGCCGCAAAAATAGCCAAAATCCATGGATTATCGTAAGCAGCCCATCCTGGAAAGCCTGACGCCCTTCACCCGGATCTTGTTTTCTGTTTTACTGGTGATATCCTGTTTCTCCGCAATGTTTTTGCTCGGTCTTTTGCTGGCGGGACCGTTGTTCGGGATCGGTATAAAAGATATAATCTCCTCATTGTCCGACTTTAGCAACGTTAAAACCATCATGTTGCTTCAGTATTTTCAGGTGATCCAGTCATTCGGCCTGTTTATTTTCCCTGCCTTGCTGGCAGGCTGGTTTTTTGAGCGTAGCAGTTTACGTTACCTCTCCCTTCGCAAACCATCCCGGTGGCTTGTCTTTGTGGTCACACTGGCGCTGATGTTTGCCTTTCTTCCTTTCCTCAACTGGACCGTATCCTTAAATGAGTCGATGCAGTTGCCCGGGTTTCTCAAAGGTATCGAAGAGTGGATGAAAACGGCAGAGGAAGAGGCTGCAAAACTGACGGAAGCCTTCATGATCATGCCCACTTTCGGTGCGTTTATGTTCAACATGTTCATGATTGCCGTGCTACCGGCCATCGGAGAGGAATTTATGTTCCGGGGTTTGCTGCAACGGTTGCTGAAGGAGTGGCTCGGGAGTGTGCACATGGCGATAATAATCTCCGCATTCTTCTTTTCAGCCATGCACATGCAGTTTTATGGTTTTTTCCCCAGGATGATGCTGGGGATCATATTTGGTTACATGTTTTACTGGTCTGGTTCCCTGTGGGTTCCGGTTTGGGCGCATTTTATCAACAATGGTGCTGCAGTGACTTTTGCTTTTCTGGCCCGGCGAGGTATCGTGGGAGGGGATTATGAGAACTTCGGTGCCACTGACAATGTGTACCTGATCGTGTTAAGCGGGATTTCCTTACTGGTTCTGTTATGGTTCATTTACCGGCTGAAACCTGATCCCGATGAATAATACAGCCTTCCTGTTTACCGACCTTTCCGGCAGCAGACTATGCCCGTTCGATATCATCCTGCTGGCATTGTATGCCCTTACCTGCCTTGCCATCGGGTTGCACGCCTCACGGCGGAAGACCGATTCCGACTTCATGATTGCAGGAAGGCAGATTGGCGTGATCGGGTTCGTAACCTCCGTAGTGGCAAGTTACATAGGGGGTGCAGCACTGGTTGCATACACTGCCTATGTGTACCGGTTTGGAATTTCAGCCATTGCGGTTTTCCTGGGAACGGCCATAGGGTTTATTGTATTTATCCCATATGCGCTTAAACTCAGGAAATTCAGCGGAGACCGCGAGTTTTACACCCTGAGCGACTGGCTCAACTTTAAAATGGGGAAAACCGTGGGATTCGCCTCCGCCGTAATCCTGATGCTGGTCTATTCCGGGATGCTCCTCAACCAGTTCATTGCAGGAAGCAGCATCCTGGCCAATATCAGCGGATGGTCATATGAAACCGGGCTGCTCATGAGCAGTTGCATCATTGCAACCTATCTTCTTGCAGGAGGGTTCCGCAGTGTGATCCGCACCGATATTTTTCAATACATGGTCATGCTGGTCATGATGGTGTTGCTTGGGGTTGTCATGATGGGCGACCGGCGTTCATTTGTAATTGAACTCGTCGATTTTTCCCGCATGAATGTCGGGATGACCATTGCTTTTACCGCATTTGGCATCCTCATCATTTTTCAGTCGGCTGAATACTGGCAAAGGGTGTATGGCGCCAAATCAAACCGGGTAGTTAAATCGGGCCTGATCGGATCGGCCATTTTTACCGTACTTACGGGGATCGCAATCACCATGGTCGGATTGTCAGCACATGTGCATTTAAGCGGAATTGATGCCAAGGATGCTTTTGCGGAAGGGTTGACGCTCCTGATGCCTGACAAACTCCTGGGTGCAGCCCTGATACTCATATTCGCTGCGATCATGAGTTCGGCCGATACCCAGATTTTTGTGCTGGCCTCTTCCGTTGCGGTTGACTGGGTTGATAAACTCTCCGGGAAAAAATCGGACAACCGGCGACGAATGAAGATCACCCGCCTGGGGATTCTTGCCTTTACGGGGTTGAGTTTTCTTGGCGCCTGGTTCTTGCGGGATCTTGTGGCAGTGATTGTCTTCATAACCGGGATTGGCTTTTCAATCATACCGGCTGCAGTAGCCTCATTCCACTGGAAAATAAAAAGCAGGGCAGCTATGGCAAGCTTTATAAGCGGCCCGGCATATGTTTTCCTGCTCATGGGTTTTGCTGCCTTTCAGCCCGATTCGTTTGAGTTTTTTAAAAATAATGCCGATCTGGCCATCCTTTCCATTGTGATATCCACCCTTTTTCTCATCCTTTTCCAGGTGTTCGGGAAAAAAGAAAACCCTTAGCCATGCGAAACCTGTTGCTGTTCCTGGTCTTTTTCCTGCTGATATTGACTCCGGGTGCCTATTCCCAGGCTGATTCTTCGGCATTGCCGCTGAAAGAGAAAAAGAAAACAGGCTGGACCTGGGCCGGATTACCCGTAGTGGCTTACGATGCCGACATGGGTTTGCAACTTGGCATACTGGGGCAGGTATTCTACTACGGCGATGGCACTACCTATCCCGAATACAAGCATACCCTGTATGCCGAATGTTCCTGGTTTACAAAGGGAAGCGCGGTTTACCAGTTGTTTTATGATTCAAAATACCTCATCCCCGGAGGAATAAGGGTCACCGCCGACCTCGATTACCTTCCCGAAAGAGCGCTCGATTTTTATGGATTCAACGGATACGAAGCAAATTACCAGTCGTCCGTGACCGACGAAGGATCCGACGATTATCTTTCGAGGGTTTTTTATAAACAGGAACGTAAAATGTACCGTGTCATGGCCGATTTCCAGGGGCCGTTAATCGGACAGAAACTGCGGTGGCTCGCGGGGATAAACATCTTCGGGATACAAACCGGTACAGTCGATATCAGCAGGATTAACAAAGGAAAGCCGGAAGATAAGCAGTTACCGGATACCACCCTCCTGTACGACCGTTACGTGGGGTACCAGTTGATCCGGCCTGAAGAAAAAGACGGCGGCACCACCATTTATCTGAAAACCGGGCTGGTGTTTGATACCCGGGATAATGAAGCAGCCCCAAACAGAGGAATTTGGTCGGAAGTAATGTTGCTCAGCGCTCCCGCTTTTTTGGGAAACAACCCGTATGCTTTTGTGAAACTGGCGGTTACCCACCGGCAATATGTGTCGCTGGTGAAAAAGAAACTGGTAGCCGCGTGCCAGCTGAGTTACCAGGGTACCATCGGGGGCACCACTCCTTATTATATCATGCCATATATTTACAGTTCCTACAGCCTTACCACAAAACCCGACGGACTGGGCGGAGCGCGAACCATCCGGGGGGTGCTGCGCAACCGGATCACCGGAGATGGCGTGGCTTTTGGAAATGTGGAACTGAGATGGAAGTTCTTTAAATCGGTGGTGATGAAGCAGAACCTTTATCTCGGACTTACCGCCTTTCTGGATGGTGGCATGGTGGTGCAGGACCATGAAATTTACACCAATGTCATTCCTGCAGACCAGCTGCCGTTTTATTTTAATAAAAGCGCCGACAGGCTGCACCTGGCAACCGGGATGGGGCTTCGTGTGGCCATAAATGATAATTTTATCATCTCGGTTGATTATGGCTTTGCCACAAATAAACAAGATGGTACCAGCGGGTTGTATGTCGGGATCGGGAATATATTCTAACCCACTGGATTTTCTTGTAAATTTGCTGAAAACAATTTGAAAGCGGCGGTGAGCATCTTAATGAATTCCGGAGGAAAATGCCGGCAGTTTTTACGTTTCCTGTTGCTCGGAATCATTGTCTTTTTCCTGCTTACCTTCGTTTTCCGGTCCCCTATGGCTGCCTGGTACCTTCATCAGAGAGTGGAAAGGTTCAACAAGTCAGGCCAGGCTGTTTTGAAAATCTCCAACGTAAGGATAAAGGGGCTGGCTTCCATCCTCGTAACGGGGATAAGCCTCAAGCCGGTCAACGGCGATACGCTGCTCAAGGTTGATACCGCCTATGCCTCCTTCGGCATGCTTAAATTGCTGCTTGGCCGTGTGGTGCTGCACGATGTAAGGCTGGCCAATACGTCCATTTTCCTGGAAAGTCACGACAGTGTTTCCAACTACCGCTTCCTGCTTCAACGACCTCAGCACCCCGGAGATTCGGCGACTGGCCCGGTAAATTATGCATCAGCGGTGGATAGAATGATGCGCTTTGTTTTTGATAAAATCCCGCTCTCCCTCATTATCCGAAACTTCACACTGCAAAGCATAATCAATGATCACCGGCTTCGTTTTCACATCAGTCAGTTTAACCTCTCCGATCATTACTTCAGGTCTGCCCTGGAGTTTACAGAGGACAGCCTTGCCGCCAGATGGACCGTTGCAGGTAAAATGGACAATGATAACCGGTTGGCCGAATTCAGGCTCTATTCGGCTGACACCTCGAAAATCAAATTGCCTTTCATTAAATTTAAATGGAATGCCCGGGTCGACTTTGACACGCTTGCCTTCAGCATTTCAGAGCAGGAAGGAGGGGAGGACCTGGCACAAATCAGCGGATTTGCCTCAGTAACAGGCCTGAGGATAGACCATCGAAGAATAGCAGCTGTGCCTGTGGAATTTGAAAAAACAGAAATCAGGTATTTACTGAATATCGGACCCGATTATGCCGAACTGGATAGTTCAACCCGGGTTACTTTTAACCAGATCGACTTCCGTCCCTATATCCGATACCGTCCCAAACCCTCCAAACAGATCACCCTGCAGATCCATAAACCCCAATTCCCTGCACAGAACCTGTTTTCCTCCTTTCCCCGGGGGCTCTTCAGCAATCTGGATGGTATAAAAGTCAAAGGCAATCTGTCGTGGTATCTCAACTTCTTTGTTGATCTCTCAGAACCTGATTCTCTCCTGTTTTCCACTTCGCTCGATCGTCACCAGTTTAGTGTTTTGTCTTACGGAAATGCGGATCTGACCAAATTAAACGGGCCTTTTTTATACACAGCCTATGACCGCGACATCCCGGTACGAACGTTCATGGTTGGCCCCGAAAACCCCGATTTCCGGTCATTGGATCGCATATCGGATTTCCTTCAGTCAGCGGTTCTTACAAGTGAAGATGGCGCTTTTTACCTGCACCGGGGGTTTCTGCCCGATGCCTTTCGCGAATCCATCATAACCAATATTAAGGAACGCAGGTTTGCACGCGGAGGAAGCACGATCAGCATGCAACTGGTGAAAAATGTATTTCTCAGCAGGAATAAAACAGTTGCCCGAAAACTGGAGGAGGCATTGATTGTATGGCTCATCGAAAACCAGGGTTTAAGTACCAAGGAACGGATGTTTGAAACATATCTCAATATAATTGAATGGGGACCCATGGTTTATGGCGCCAATGAAGCAGCCCGTTTCTATTTCAGCAAGGATGCCTCAAAACTTACCCTGGCTGAAGCCGTTTTTATGGCCTCTGTCATTCCCCGGCCAAAATGGTTCAAATATTCCTTTGATGAAACTGGGCACCTCCGCGAATCCAATGCCGGGTTCTATAAACTTGTAGCAGAAAAAATGCTGAACAAGGGCTGGATTACAAATCTGGATGCCGAAAAACTGATCCCGGATGTGGAGTTGAAAGGCCCTGCAAAACTGCTTCTGCAACAACCTGACACTTTACCTCCCGATACTATCCAGGATTAATCTTCCTACGTGTCTCTTCGTGTCCCTTCGTGTAACCTTCGTGTCCCTTCGTGTAACAACCAACCGGAATTATGTTTATTTTTGCCCATGCGTTTTAAATTACAAAAAATCAGGCCATTGAGAACTCTGCTAATCATATTTGCTGCACTATTCATTTTTCACCTCCCCGTTTCGGGCCAGGAAAACAAGAAAAATTCCAAAAACAAGGAACAGCAAAAAACCCAGAAACACGGGATGAAGGATGAGGAAGAGGAAGACGAAAATCCTTTTCCATTGCGAAAAGTCGAGTTTGGGCTCAATTTTGGAACCTATTTTGCCAATAAATACTCTGCCAACTATTACAGCGGGATCCCCGTCAATGTCAATACGGTGAATTACGTGATGTCAAATCCAACCTGGAACAGGGAGATCAAACAGTTGCTTGGGTTAAGTGAGAGTGATCTGGTAGTTGTGGATGGTTATCCTCTTAACATGCACTACAATGTGGCCTTCTCCGGAGGGCTCTTCATGCGGGTGAATTTTGACAGGAAGAACGGACTATTCCTGCAGGCCAACTATGCTTTGCTGCGGGCCGAGGATGTAATTACACTTGAAACATATAATACATACCTGTCGTTTCCGGATATCCGCCTTGAACAGGTACTCGGCAGAGAAGGACGGGTGTTGATCGATCTTGGATATCAGCGGTCATTCCCTCTTAAGTCGAGGATAAACCTGTTTGTTCAGGGTGGTGTTACCATGTGTTATACCCAGATGCTCAGCTCGGTTTTTGTAGTAGAAGGCAGAGAATACGATATCGTAAATTATTATGGGGACCAGATCTATGTACCCAACACCAGCCTGCAAACCAATACCATTTACCAGAACGCCTTTGGTTTTGGAGGATACCTCGGCGTTGGAGCCGGAATTCCTTTAACGGAAATGTTCAGCATTGAACCTGGTTTTTATACCCATTATTATCCGACCAATCTCGAAAATTACCCCGATTTTAAAACCTCCTTCGGTTTGTATCTGCGCATCCTCATGTATTTTGGACCGCCGGAGGATTAACTTTTTTTTACCACTTAGGCACGGAGTACACTTAGAAACACTGAGTCAATATTTTGTCCCATCCCTAAGTGTTCCTGAGTGCCCTGAGTGTCTTAGTGGTTTTCTTTATACATTTTCCAGGGAAAAAATGTCAGTAAACCCGGCGGTGAAATCGAGTTGAACAGGCTGGAATCAGCATAACTTGATTATATTTGCCCCCTGTGAAATCAAAGATCATGCGATGAAAAACGAAAACTCCTTCTCCCGGTTGCTCCCCGTATTGTTCGGGTTTTTTATTATGGGATTTGTTGATGTGGTAGGCATTGCCACCAATTATGTAAAACAGGACTTTGCACTAAGCGACACGCTGGCCAATTTGCTTCCCATGATGGTTTTTCTCTGGTTCGCGGTATTCTCCGTGCCTACCGGACTTCTCATGAATTCCATCGGACGAAAAAAAACGGTCGTAATCAGCATGGCAGTTACCTTTGTCGCGATGCTGGTGCCGTTGATTTCTTACAAATTTGAAGTGGTTCTGGTTGCATTTGCACTGCTTGGTATCGGAAATACCATACTCCAGGTGTCGCTGAACCCTTTGCTCTCGAATGTAGTGCGTGGCGAACGACTCACCAGCAGCCTCACCTGGGGACAGTTTATCAAAGCCATCGCTTCGTTTCTCGGCCCAGTCATCGCAGGCTTTGCAGCAACCAGCCTCGGCAACTGGAAAATGCTTTTCCCGATTTTTGCGGGTGTTACCCTGCTTTCCACCCTCTGGCTGTTTCTTACTCCCATTGAAGAGAAACCCATTGAAGGAAAAACCTCCTCTTTTGGCGCTTGTTTTGGTTTGCTGAAGGACAGTACCATCCTGATGTTCTTCCTCGGTATCCTTGCCGTAGTAGGAATTGATGTCGGGTTGAACATTACCGTACCCAAATTTTTAATGGAGCGCTGCAATCTCCTGCTCGATCAGGCCGGGCTTGGAACCAGTCTCTATTTTATTGCCCGTACCACCGGAACATTTATCGGTGCCATCCTGCTCATTAAATATTCGCCACGGAACTTTTTTATCATCAGCATGATTACGGCCATAGCCGCAATGGTTGTGATGCTCACCATGACCGGGCTTATCCCGATCCTCGTACTGGTTTTTATCATCGGATTTGCTGTGGCCAATGTGTTTTCCATTATTTTTTCGGCAGCGTTGCAAAGGAAACCGGAACGGGCCAACGAAATTTCCGGACTGATGATTATGGGAGTGGCCGGGGGCGCTGTTTTCCCGCCTTTGATGGGGGTTGTTTCCGATAACATGGGGCAGTCCGGCGGTCTTGCAGTGTTGCTGGGTGCCATGATCTATCTGCTGTTTTTGTCGTTCAGCTTAAAAAAAATATAGAGAACCGGGGCTCAATTATTAATAGACTCATGTTTCGGATTTGAAAAATTATCAGAAATCCTTATCTATTGCCCTGAAGGGGCGCAATCTATTAACACAGGGTGAAGCCCTGTGTGTTTGGCAGATGAAACCCATCAAGCCCTGAAAGGGCGATATATTGCAATGCAGAGGGAAGTTTTGTCGACTAAAATATTGATCTCGCCCTTTCAGGGCTTTTGGTTATGGTTGTCTTGTCCTAACCGCGATGGGCTATGCCCATCGCGGTTATATTACGCCCCATTCGGGGCTTGACTATGACTTATTTCTACACCGAAACCAGAGTTAATAGAAAGTTGGCGATATCCAACTCCAATAAAAGCATTAATTTTAACCCCATGGCAAGAATAGTAAAATTGGTTTTCATGATTACCCTGATTTCCCAGGGATTGATTGTTTCTGCACAGAAACCCGCAGTGGCAAAAAATATTACCAAACTGGAAATTTACTATTTCCATCCCACGGAACGCTGCCCCATTGACCAGTCAATAGAAGAAACAACCTCGAAAATGATGCGGACCGATTTTGCAAAAGAGATCAAAGACGGAACAATCAAATTCAGGGTTCTCAATACCGATGACAAGGCGAATGAAAAAATTATTGCAAATTTTGAAATGAATGCCCAGGCCTTGTACCTGGTAACAAAAATCAATGGAAAAGAAGTAAAAAACGACCTTACCGAATTCGCCTTCTCCAATTGCCAGAGCAATCCCGGAAAATTCAAAGCCGGACTAAAACACGAAATCCAGTCCGCCCTCAAATAAACCTTCACATATTTCCATCCCCGTCCCCTTGTCCACCCGTCCACCCGTCCACTCTTTTCCCTACCTTTGCCTCTCCAACACCCCTAACCAATGATCCTCGTAACCGGCGGCACAGGCCTATTGGGTTCCCACCTGCTTTTCGACCTTGTAACTGCAGGGCATAAAGTACGTGCAATCAAGCGCCCAACCAGCGATACGGCGATGGTGCGCAAAGTTTTCTCTTATTATTCAGCGAATCAGGAGGAACTTTTCAGTAAAATAGAATGGGTCGATGCCGATCTTCTCGACTTCGGCGCCATTGAAGATGCCATGCCGGGGATCACTGAAATTTATCATGCAGGGGCAATAGTCTCTTTTTACCCGAAGGATCATAAATCAATGCTGAAAGTCAACATTGAAGGGACAGCCAACCTGGTAAACCAGGCTATTGAAAACAAGGTTGCGAAATTCTGTTATGTAAGCTCAGTAGCAACCCTGGGCAGAGCTGAAAACAGTGGTGTTTCAACAGAAGAGACGTTTTGGGTTCCTTCGAAAAGGAATTCGGTTTACAGCATCAGTAAATATGGTGCCGAACGTGAAATATGGAGGGGCATCGAAGAAGGATTGAATGCCGTGATCATCAATCCGTCGGTAATTATGGGACCGGGATTCTGGAATGATAATTCCGGGTTGTTCCGCCTGGTTTACGAAGGCCTGAAGTATTATACGCGAGGGGTAAACGGATATGTGGATGCCCGCGATATCAGCCGGGCCATGATCAAACTCATGGACGGAAATCATTTTGGTGAGCGATACATCTGTTCGGCGGATAATCTGTCATACCAGGATTTCTTTTGTCTGGTTGCAAAACATATGAAAAAACCGGCTCCTTCGGTCAACGTTCCTGTTGCCATGACCTCTTTTGCCTGGAGGGTGGAAGCGATTCGTTCTATGATCACTGGTTCCAGGCCTGAAATAACCCGTGAAATGGCTGCCACTGCCTCCCAGGTATATAAGTACACCAGTGAAAAGATTTGTAAAGCTATCGACTTTCGCTTCCGTACTGTGGAGGAGTCAATTCGGGAGATTTGTACATTCTACCTGGCTGATAAAAAATAATCATGCTGAGCGTATGATGGCCTCGCCAATACAATTATTTACTTTGTTATGGTTTCCCGTAGGATGTTTTTGCCATTTCCCGCAATTGACATTGCAGAATTTCCAGACTATCTTTGCCTTCTTTGTTGCATGATCCAACTAAAATAATCATAATGAAAAATCTATATTGTTCAATGATCAGAAAGCAGATTTACCTGATCCCTCTGTTAACTTTGCTTTTTCCGTGTTTCCTGCAGTTTTCAGGTTATGCCCAGACGACCGTTCTTTCCGGCACCAGGGTGACCGTGACGAGCACCTCTTCTTTGAATTCGTCAGAGAATCTGCTGCTAAATATCGGAGGAACTCTGGATGTTCAGGGAACCCTGATTCTGAAAAAGAACCTTGTCAACGGAAACGCATCCGCCAACTCCCTTGGGACTGGCACAGTTGTTTTTTCCGGCACCACCAATCAAACGATCAGTGGTC
>CAZVNF010000011.1:24585-43895 GCA_964628215.1 uncultured Draconibacterium sp. | reverse complement strand
CTTATAAAATTAATGATGATTGCACCGCTTGCGGAACCTGCATCGATGAATGCCCGGTTGAAGCTATTGCTGAAGGTGATATCTACAAAATTGATCCTGAGGTTTGCACAGATTGTGGTGCTTGTGCCGATGTTTGCCCGGTTGAAGCAATTCACCCTGAGTAATCGGGAAACGAATGTAGAAAAACCACCCGACGGGGTGGTTTTTTTTTGCTAAAAAGTATTTAGATCAAGATGTTCCCCGTCAAAGACTGCGTAAGTAAAATGAGTAATCCAGTCGCCAAGTACCACCTGGTGTGCCCCGCTTGCCAGGAGCAAATCAATGGGATAATGGTAGTGTCCGTAAATAAGAAAATTTAATTCCGGATGCAGTGTAATCATTTCATTTGAATGAACTGTAATGCGCTGCTGAATAAGTTTAAGATTAATATCCCGGATTTTTTTTTCTTTTTCGGTGCTGGCAGAGCGGCTTTTTCGCGACCAAAATAACGCCATCCTGATGCCAAAATCAGGATGAATCTGACGAAATAACCACTGGTTAATCCGATTTGCGAATACCTTCTTAATAAACTTGTATCCATTATCCCCGGGGCCGAGTCCGTCGCCATGTGCGAGGTAAAATTTTTTGCCATTGAATTCTCTGAACTCGGGATCACGGTGAAGTTGTATGTTCAATTCTTGAGTCAGGTAATCAAATGCCCACATATCATGGTTCCCGCGAAACAGGTGCACCGGAATACCGGAATCGGTAATTTCCGCCAGTTTTCCCAAAAGTCTGGCATACCCGCGGGGGATGGCAGTTTTATATTCAAACCAGAAATCGAACAAATCACCCATCAGGAAAATTTCTGCGGCGTCTGCACGTGCCATCTCAAGCCATGCAACGAGCTTTTTTTCCCGTTCCAGGCTCCTGTCATGATCAGGAATCCCCAGGTGAAAGTCAGAAGCAAAATAGATCTTTTGGCGCATTACTGAATTTTATGGCAATATAGAAAAAATATGTCGATACGCATTGTTCCTATTTGCCGGATGTTATTTTACGTTTGAGTTCCAATACCCTTTGGTGATGATATTTTACATGTTTGTTACCAGGGAACTTCAGAAATAAAGCGGAATCAACCTTTGCATAATACAGGAAATCCTCCTCAGGGCTAAGCACGGGGCTCATGCCGAAGGCATAATTCAAGACGACAAGAGATGCCAATGAACCCGAATGTGTTTCGATGAAAGTTTTTTCGTAATCCAGCTGATTGTCCCAAATTTTATGGAAAACGGTGTCAAGTTGTTGTGTAAGCTGGTAATAATCAGAACTGTCCTGTCTTTCTGCCAGTAGGATCTCAAGTGAATCCACCAGGCGTTCATTTTGATGAGTAAATTGAAAGAAATCATGTAACAGGATGGTTTCTTTTGGTGCGTTAATTACCAGGTTGTTGGGGAACTCTAACGCATCACCGGCAATGTCAACCAGGTCTCCTGCCGTAATCAACAAAACAAGAACCTTCCCTTCCGGTGATTTCAGCAGCCAGAAACCTGTCTCAGTTACCACAGGTGCAAAACCAAATTCCCCATTGATGTCCGGAATAATAGAATCAACGGTTTTAATCTCATGTGTGCCCATCTCCTGAAGGGTGAGTTTGAATCCGCCGGCGTTGGTCAATTTCCCTTTTATCAGGGTCTTGATCTCTGCCGGATGTTGACAGGAAGCCAGGAACAGCAGTAAACTTAATGCTGATGCAGTGAAAGTGTTTAAAGCCATTATAAATATTTACATTGAAGAAGTTTGCCGACAATAAACCTGTCTATCGGGAAAGTGAAATCCCCAGGCTTAAGTTCATGTTTTTTTACCCACCTGAAACTTTGCGCTCCGTCAACAGGCGGGATGTCATTTGTTATTAAGGTGGTCAGAAACCTGAAGGGTTTTATGGCTTTCACGATGTAATATACATTGAAAAGCTGCATGGTTGAGGGAAGAAGTGTGGTTGGCTGAAAGAAATCGGTTGTATAGAAATGGTCAACTATTTCGATTTGAGTGTCCAATTCTTCCATGAACTCACGTTTCAGACAATCAATAGTGCCTTCGCCAAAGTGAAGCCCTCCTCCGGGGAATTTTGTCATATAGATTCCAAGCCTGAACTCATCGGTAACAAGAACATGTTGATTGTCAAACAGGAATCCATAGACCCGGATATTGAATTGATTTACGTTCAGGGTCATATATGGGTGCAAATTTAGTGGAAAAAATGATGTGCCACCAGGCTGCACCCACTCTTTCTGTTATCGATTAACCGACAACCTGTATTGAATCTTCATCTATCATGGGTTTGTTTTTGAACTTTAGCATCAGGTTTACGATGGTTATGACATCTTTTTGACAATAAGTAACAATGCGCGGAAGATCCTTGTCCTGCCAGTAAACCCGTGCCACATCACTACCCTTTATGTCATCCTTTGGGGTCGGTATACCGAAAACTGCCGCGAGCAGTTCCAGCGATGTGTAATTCTTATAATCGCCAAACTTCCAGAGTTCCATAGTATCAAGATGATTGATTTCCCATGGTTTTTTTCCGGAAAGATCCAGTATTGCGGGGACATTTAGCCCATTTATCAGCATCCGCCGGATAATGAACGGATAGTCAAACTCTTTCCCATTATGAGCGCACAGGTAAAAGATGTTCTTTTCCTTGAGTTTACCCAGCATATCGGAAAAGTTTTCAAGGATTTCCTTCTCATTTTCACCGTAAAATGATTTTATCCAAAGTGTTTTATTTCTTAATATTCCGGTGGAAATGCATATGATCTTTCCGAATTCCGCGTAAATTCCAGCCCTTTCATACAATCCTGCAGGTGTAATGCTTTCCTCCATGCTGATTTTATCATTCCTTGAAAGCTGACCGACTTTCTTTTCCCATAAGGATGCGAAATTTGACGGGAGCAAATCATGGGTTGAATACTGAGGCACTGTTTCTATATCCAGGAACAGGATGCTTTCCATATTATAGTTTTCAAGCATAAAATCGTTTTTGACGGTTAATACAAAAATGCAGAACATTCTTGTGCTTTATCCCTGAATTGTCAAAAAGTCAGTCAATTGTTGAAAACTTTTTCTTTTCGTATTGTTCTTTAGTTTGTTATCAAAGCAGACAGGGACGAAGATGTTACAAGGTCTTGCTTTTCATATCCGGATTTGCTATATTTGTAATTCAATCTCTCTGTCATGAAAAAGAATGATAAAACGACATTGCTTTTTAGTTTTGTGTTTCTGTTTCTTTTTTTTTCCTGCGAAACCATCCCTGATAAAAACGATGAGTGCGATGCTACTAAGATGATTGAACCACAAAGTCCTGTTGTATACCTGAAGTTGTTCCTGGAATATGATACCCTGCCAGGCCAAAGTCATTATCTCTACAAGGCAACCCGTGCTGTTTTTAGCGGCACGATTACAAAAATTTACTGCAGTGGGAAAGTGAGCACTACTTTTTCATTCTCTCCTGTTTATTTTCTTTCGGAGATGGATCCCTATTACATATATAATGGTTTTTACCTTGATCAGCCCTACCAGTTCAATTTCGATAATGATTTAGACTATCTTTTGATTCGGGCCCACATTAAGGCATATTTTAATGATGGCAAAATATACGAATCGGATGAAATGTTAAAAAAGAATTATTATAAGGACTTGAAATATGATGTGGACCAGATGAAGAAATACCTGAAACTTCTGATGCCTTATCCAATGCACTGGACAGAGGTTACTTCAAAATAATTCATTGAGTTATTCCCTGCATTTCATGTGAAGAAACGGTTTCGGACGTGCATCGAACAGCACTTGCTGATCAGGTGTTAAAAGGTTTCGCAGTGCCTGATCATGCAGGATTATTTCTTTCAGTATCTGGATTTCAGTCTGCCCCAATTCCTCTGCAATCTGATTGGCAGCCTTTATTTCGAACGGAGTAGTTTGAGGGAGGCATTGCCTGGTCGAGTACCTGCCTGAAAACCCTGTGGAATTTGGTTTTCTGATCTTCTGTCAGAAGCCGGCGGAGTTGAAGGAAATGTTCAAAAGTCAGCATTTTCATTTGTTTACGTAAAGAGGCAATGGAATCCTCTGAAATGACCAATCGACCGGAAAACTTCCAAAAAAACTTCCTGGGTCACATCTTCCGCATTCTCCTTGTGTTGAAGCAAAATCAGGGCTGTGTTGAGCACCCGATCACGATGCTGGTCCATTATAACGCGAAACGACCGCTCGTCACCTTCCCTGAGTTTTATGATATCCGGAGATGGGATCATATCCTTTTTATATCATAGATGCCATTGGAAAAAAAACCTGCGGTCATTTACAAAATCACACATTGGCGATGTTGCTGTTAAATAAAAAATCAGCCTTACGGAACCCGGAGACCTATTTTTTTATGGCTCGCAATACATGTCTTTTACCGGGAGGACCCGGTAATTTTTCTGTTTGGAAACCGGAAGCCTGAAGCGCTCTGACAACATCTCCTTTTACCGAATATGTTGTTAATACTCCTGTGGCTGTCATTCCGTGATGGAGATTGCGAAAAACTTGTTCTGTCCAGAGTTCAGGCTGGGCATCAGGACCGAATGCATCGAAATAAACCAGGTCAAACTTTTGGGGTGGAGGCAGATATGCCTGGAGGGTACAATGAAATTTGCAGAGAGAAAAACCCGGAAAAATATCTGTGTTCTGATTCCAGCAAGCCTGATGCAACTTTTCGAAATAGGGCGGAGAAACGGAATCGCTCACAATCGTGGGATAATTAAGATGTTGCCAGTCCGCTGTTTCTAAAGGAAACGCCTCTATCGCCGTGTATTGAACTTTTATTGTATGTTTTTTCGCCTCCAGTAATGTAAGAAGTGCATTCAGACCTGTTCCGAAACCAATCTCGAGAATATGAACAGATTTCCCTTCCGGGTGGCCGGCAATTTCAAAATTTTCACAAGTGTGCAAAAATCCATGCTTGATGAAAATATGCATGGATTCCTGTATTGCACCAAAAGTAGAATGGTAATGCTGATTCAGGTCAGCCCTGAATAATGTGTCAGAACCATCTGCTGTACGAAATACCTCTAGTTTTGGGTTACCAGATCCTGGGGTATTTATTGGGATTGTATTCATGCATCATTTCGTAAACGGTCTCGAATACATCTTCAGCGTTTGGATTTGAAAAGTAGTCGCCGTCATTTGTATATGCAGGGCGGTGGTCGTTGGCTGTAAGCGTTCGGGGTTCCGCGTCGAGGTACCGGTAACCACCCTGGTCTTCCATCACCTTTTGCATCATGAATGCAGTTGCTCCGCCGCTTCCATCTTCATCAAAGAAAAGTATTTTGTTGGTCTTTTTCAGTGATTTCAGGATTTCGTGATTTATGTCGAAAGGAAGGAGTGTCTGAACGTCTATCAGTTCTACGGAAATTCCAAAATCCCTGATCTGGGGAAGTGCTTCTTCCGCGATCTTCACACACGAACCATAGGTGACAATAGTAATATCGGAGCCTTCTTGCAAAACTTCCGGAACCCCCAATGGAATACGGTAGTTGCCAATATTGGCAGGCATCTGTTCTTTCAGCCGGTAGCCATTGAGAGGTTCAATTACCAAACCGGCATCATCGGAAGCCATCATTGTGTTATAAAAACCTGCTGCCTGGGTCATATTACGCGGCACCATGACAAAAATACCACGAATGGAATTGATCACCATGCTGAGTGGTGATCCGGAATGCCAGATACCTACAAGACGGTGACCGCGGGTGCTGATAATCAACGGAGCTTTTTGACCTCCCACCGTGCGGTATTGAGTTGTTGCAAGATCATCACTCATCACCTGCAACCCGTAAAGCAAGTAATCGAAATACTGAATCTCAGCAATGGGGCGTAATCCGCGTAATGCCATCCCCAGACCCTGCCCTATAATGGTGGCCTCACGAATACCAGTATCGGAAATGCGTGTTTCACCATATTTGGCCTGCATGCCTTCCAGTGTTTGATTTACTCCTCCGATCTTTCCAACATCTTCGCCGAAGATCAATGCCAGGGGATTGTTTTTAAACAAAATATCGTAATTGGCATTGAGGACTTCCCTGCCGGTAACCACCGGGGAATTTTCTGTGAATTCAGGCGGAATGCCAGCCACTTTGAGCGCACTTTGAGCCGATTCACTGTAAAGATGTGAACTGTAGCGTGCTACATTGAGTTTTCGCTGTTCAGCCATCCAGATGTCGAGATCGGCTTTCATCGGTTTTTTCATGCTGCATGAGGTACATACATCACGCATGATTTTTTTTGCAGCCGAAATAATATCCTTTCTGATAGGTTCTGCAATGGCTTCAAGGTCGGCAACGATTTTGTCGATACGGGCCTGTTTCTTGCAGGGGCAGTGAGTTGTTTTTACTACACTGATAAGGTGCTCCCTTTCAGCCTTGAATGGCGCAAGAAAGGCTTTATATCCTTTGTCACGGGCCAATTTAGCCACTTTAACCGCATCAGACTCAATAGAATCGAGTTCTTCGGATGTGGCAATTTTTTCGTCGAGGATCCATTTACGCATCCTGGGAATGCAATCGTGATCCTTTTCCCAGGCCAGCCGTTCAACTGATTTGTACCTTTCATGCGAACCTGAAGTGGAGTGACCCTGAGGTTGGGTTAGTTCGGTTACATGGAACACAACTGGCACCTGTTCTTTTCTGCAAACTGCCATGCCTTCCTCATACATCTCATATAAGGCCGCATAATCCCATCCATTGGCGGTATAAAGACGGATTCCGGGATTTTTTTCATCAGCAACAAATCCTTTTAACAACTCAGATATATTTTCCTTCGTTGTCTGATATTTTTTCGGAACGGAAATGCCATAACCATCATCCCAGATGGATAGAGCGAAGGGGACTTGTAATACCCCTGCCGCGTTAATGGTTTCAAAAAAGTGGCCTTCGGAAGTAGAGGCATCCCCAATCATTCCGAATGCGATTTCATTTCCTTTGACGGTGAATTTTTTAGCCGCTTCCCACATTTCCGGACTGTTCCGGAAAACTTTGGATGCCAGCGCCAGTCCGAGCAATCGGGGCATCTGACCTGCAGTAGGGGATATATCACCCGAAGAATTCTTTTGTTTTGTGAGGTCTTTCCATTCCCCTTTATCATCAAGGCTCCGCGTAGCAAAATGGGAATTCATCAAACGACCGCCATTGTCAGGATTTCTGGTAAGGTCGGTGTCTCCGTATAGCTGGGCAAAAAAGATGTCGAGATTGGATAATCCTGCAGCCATCATGAAGGTTTGGTCGCGGTAATAGCCTGAACGCCAGTCTCCGTCCTGAAAAAATTTTGCTTTAATGATTTGGGGGACCTCTTTCCCATCACCAAAAAGGCCGAAATTTGCCTTGCCTCCCAATACTTCACGCCGACCAAGTAAGCTGACCTGGCGGCTTTCATTTGCAAGTTTATAATCTTTTAAAACTTCTTCTTTGTTGAATTTACGCTTTTTTGACATTGGTTGATTGTTTTAGTTTTGGGAAAAGGGTAAATGGGTAAGCGGGTAAACTGGTAAACAGGTAAACTGGTAAACAGGTCATTATTTTAGTAGTTCTCCTGCATCACTTCAAAGTAAGCCAGCGGGTGGTTGCAGGCAGGACAATTTTGAAGCGCTTTTAATCCAAAATGAATGTATCCGCATTTTCTGCAAACCCAATAGGTTTTTTCATCCCTTTCAAATACTTTATTTTTTTCAAGATTGTTCAATAGTTTTCGATATCGGTTTTCATGATGCTTTTCAATGGTTGCAATGAGGTTAAAGGCCGTCGCAACCTGTGGGAACCCTTCTTCCGAGGCAATTTTACTGAATTCAGGGTAAAGGGAGGACCACTCTTCATGCTCCCCGTCAGCTGATGCTTTGAGGTTTTCAGCGGTAGTGCCAATTATACCGGAGGGATAAATGGCTGTAATTTCAACAGGCCCTCCTTCCAGGAAACGGAAAAAGGTCTTTGCATGACTCTCTTCATTCAGCGCTGTTTCGGTGAAAAATGCGGCAATTTGTTCAAAACCCTCTTTTTTTGCCTGTTTAGCATAGAATGTATAACGATTTTTTGCCTGGGATTCCCCTGCAAATGCTTTAAGCAGGTTTTTTTCCGTGATGGATCCCCTGATGCTCTTTCCCATTTAATCTGGTTTATTTTGGAGCATCAAAGTTAATCGAAATTTCCGAATCCGCATCCCGTGTCACTTACCCTTTTATCTCATCTTTACATAATCCCCTTTGCCAACTCCGCAAATCGGGCATACCCAATCATCCGGAATATCTTCAAAAGCGGTTCCCGGAGCAATCCCCGAGTCGGGGTCTCCTGTAAGAGGATCATACACATGTCCGCATATGGTACATTTGTATTTTGGTGCAGTTGACATATAAGTTAATTAAATGGCGAAATGGCGAAATGGCGAAATGGCGAAATTTGAAAATTATTTTTCAATCCAGTTGATGATTTTTTCATCGAATGGTTTATCGCCCGGGGCTGCAAAATCGACCACCTGACCTTGTTCGTTGATCATGAATTTCTGGAAGTTCCATTTTACAGGTGCATCCAGTACTCCATTTTGGTCTTTGGTTGTAAGCCAGCTGTATAATGGGTCAATGTCTTTTCCTTTGACAGATATTTTTGCCATCATCGGGAAAGTAACATCATACTTACTGGCGCAGAATTCTTTGATCTCCGCGTTGGTACCCGGTTCCTGGCTCATGAAATTGTTGGCCGGGAAACCGATGATTACGAAATTCTTATTGCTGTATTTCTTATATAGCTCTTCAAGCTGGGCGTATTGAGGCGTATAGCCGCATTTAGAGGCTACATTGACTACCAGCACCTTTTTCCCTTTGAGGGAAGAAAGATCAAATGGCTGGCCATCGATGTTGGTGACTTTGAAGTCGTAAAATGATTTCTTATTCTGTGCATTGGTGAGGAGGGTCATGCTGAAGAGAGTTATTACAAACAGGATTTTTTTCATGGCTTCTGTTTAAGGCTTTTAGGATTAACTTTAAATCGCTGCAAAGATACAAAAAATGTCTGATTATTTGGAAGAATTCTAAATAAATGACAGAATTTAATATCAAGAGAAATTGTGCTGACCGTTAGTTGAACTCCCCAGGGTTTATGGTGAAATGAGGACCTTCCGGTAGTATGATTTTTGCAGGAAAACAATATGCACCATATATATTCCACATGGTAATGATGGAAGTTCTGTCTCTGACAGGAAGATTTGTGGGTCTGACGATTGGAATACGTTTTCACCAACAATATTAAATAGGGTCAGGTGCTGAAAACCAGGATTATTTGGATTTTTAAATTGAACTTTAACCGATTTCCGTATGGGGTTTGGAAAAATAACAAATCCATCATCAAGTGTGCAATTCTCTTCACAACCTCCGAACACATCTATACAGCCTGTGAATGAAACAGGAACGAAGTTATCAATAAGCGGATAGAGCGCCACAACGGTCGCTGCCGGGGTGGAGGACCCGATTGCAACCGGGAGGAAGTTGATACTGCAGGTGTCTGAATAATCCCAGGTGGTTTCTATACAGTTGACACTGTGCCCGAAGGAATCAGATTTGATAATCCCAATCTGGTATCCAACTGGCCACGTTTGGCCGGAAAGTTTAACGCCATAAATAGGACCGTTGCCGAAGGTAATAAATCCCTGGTCGATGGATTCAATCATGTTCATCACATCGAGGCGCACTCCCCTAGACCATTCCATGATACCGGCTGAATCTGTTTTAAACATGTTCCCCATCAGCCCTGATGCAACAAAGGCAAATCCTCCATCATGAGTGGTTAGCAGGGAAGGCGTTGCCATATCCCGGGAAGTATAGCTGTTTGACCCAGGAATATAGTACCTGCTCCAGATTGGGTTTCCGGAAAAGTCGGTTTTTATGAGCAGGGTTCCTTTTCCGGGAACATCGGCCAGAATGTTAAAACCGTTGTTTGTCACCACAATATCAAATCCAGCTGAGACAGGAAATGAAGGCATTTCCATGGTTTTCGACCATAAAACGGCACCGGCCGGGGTAAGTTTAATCAGGGTTGCGACACTGGCATCCATGCTGTGTTCCATATTGCCGATAACAATGTACCCTCCATCCGGGGTTTGTTTGGCAGAATTAGCTTGATTTTCAAATGATCCGACGGTAAGGTGGGTAACCCATGCCAGGTTCCCTGATTCATCAAGTTTAACAACCGTCATTTTAGAATAAGGAGGAGTAATATCCTGGTAAGAGGAGCCAGCAATCAGGAATCCATGGTCATTAGTTTCAAAGATGAAGTTTGCAGACTCCTTAAACCCTAAATCAATTGATTTGGACCACAGTGTATCCCCAACAGGGGAAAATTTCATGCAGAGGATATTGTCATTATCAAGATTTCCAACGGCAACAAAGCAGGAATCATGTGTTCTGTTGATTCTCGTGAGCCTGGCCTCAAAATAACCGCTAAAAATCATGGTATTACCTGATACAAGATTCCCGGCCGGATCAATTTTAAACAAAAGTGCCTGGCCCGATTTTTCACCGGTAACCAGGTAATTTGAATCAAATGTATTTACCATGGAAGATCCCAGCATGGGATTGAATTGCCCTCCGAAAACCTTTGAAAAAGTTGACAGTTGGGCAAAAATGGCCGCAGGTAATCCAAACAGAGTCAATATTAATAACATGAAAATGAACTTTGTTTTCATATGGATGAACTTTGATTGTTTTATCATGCAATTTATCCGAATTTCACAGCAAGTTAGTAAATAAACAGCAAATGTCCATGCCGACTCACATTTATTTCCGCTAAACACAGAAATTCTTATTACCTTTATAAATTCGGCAGTCTTAGAAAACAATCTGTGTATTATGTATATAAGATTTTTTTTTTACGGATGTTTGTTAATTCTTTCAATAGGCACATTTTGCACCTGCACAAGTAATTCCACAACACCTCCCGTTAGCAAAACGGAAACCAATAATAACGACATGGCTAACAAAATTGACATTGGAAGTAAAGCTCCTGAATTTTCATTGCCCGATCAGCGGGGTAAGAGGGTTAACCTCAGCGATTACCTTGGGAAATCGAACCTGGTGGTCTATTTTTATCCCAAGGATGAGTCATATGGCTGCACCAAAGAGGCCTGCAGTTTTCGTGATAATTATGAAGTATTCAGGGAGGCCGGGGCTGAAGTGATCGGTATCAGTGCCGATGATGTAGCCTCACACCAGGCCTTTGCAGCCAACCATAAGTTGCCGTTTGTCCTTCTGTCAGATAAAGATAAAACTGTTTCTGAAAAATATGGTGTCGGTAAGTCCCTGGGGGTGTTGCCTGGCCGTGTTACGTTTGTAATTGACAAACAAGGTGTTGTGCAGTTTGTTTTTTCCTCGCAGCTTAGTTTTGAGAAGCATGTAAGCGAGGCGATTGCGGTATTGAAGAAGCTGCAATAAGATCGTTTTCAATTGCCTCCGGCGTAAGTAAATCCTTTTTTTCCTTCGGATAAAACGAGTCGGGCAGTAGTTGTATGTTCATGCTGAGCAGTAAATGGTCCATGATAATAAGCAGCAGCGTTCCGATGAATGGAAGCGGAACCAGTAAAACCGGGACCATAACCCCGGAACTTCTCAAAATATCGATGACCTGTCGTTTAAACTTCTTTTTTTCTTCCCGTGTTATATTTTCCTTTTTTATGTATTTGGTTAAAACTGTAAAGGTTTCCCTCGTTTCCAGTGCTTCAACTTTTATTCCTGCAGTATATCTGCCGGCTTCACCCATAAACATCCTGGCATAACCCGCAATAATTTCCTTGACACGGGGCAAGGTGAACAGGCCCAGGAAGTAAGCAATTATTTTTTTTCGGATAGATTTCATGGCGTTGTTTGGGGCAAATGTAGGGAAAAAGGTGGACAAGGTGACGAGTGGACAAGTGGACGAGGGGACGAGTGGACAAGGGGGCGGGTTTTGCTTACCATCCGTTTATTCCCATTCCGAAAAGGGCGAAGTCATATTTAACAGGGTCGGAGGGGTCAAGTCCTTTCAGAACTTCTGTGAGTTCCAGGGCTGATTTCCAGTCGTTCTGGCTGCGATGAAGCAGGCCCAGATCACGGGCAACACGGCCGGAATGGATATCGAGGGGGCAAATCAGGTTTGCCTTATCAACAGACTTCCACAGTCCGAAATCAACACCCTGGTCGTCATCTCTTATCATCCATCTCAGGAACATGTTGATACGCTTGGCTGCAGAACCGGTTTGAGGGTTGGCAAGGTGCTTTTCTGATCTGGGGAGGTGGTCAGTTGCCAGGAAGGCATCCCTGAACCGGCCAATGGCATGCGCTGCACCCTGTTCATTCATGGTGCTGAAGAGGGGTTCAAGGCTGTCCCATTGCCTGTATATTCGCTGAAGAGAAGTAACAAAGAACAGGCAATCTTCTCCGTTGAAAGTGCGGTGAACAAATTGAAGAAATGGTTTAAAATCTTCCGGTTTCGACTGCAGCAGGAAATTATACGGAGAATCGCCCATGATGTGTAAGAGTTTACGGGCATTTCCCACGATAGATTTCCTGTTGCCCCATGAGATGGCTGATGCCAGAAATCCGGCGATTTCGATATCCTGCCTCGTCGAAAAATTATGCGGTACAGAAATCGGATCGTCAGCAATGAATGAGGAATTATTGAATTCATCAACCTTTTGGTCAAGCAGTTGCTTTATTTCTATCACAGGGTGAAAAGATGATTCAGGCTTCAATACGGACGCACTTTTTGGGTTAGAGAAAACAGGAGGAAAATATTTAAAAAAACGCCATGAAGAAGGTTCTCTGCACAGCGTTTTTTATTTCGAATTTATTGGTCAAATCAATCCTTAAGCCTTTGCCTGCTAATTTAACACATGAACCGCAACCAGCAATCCCTTTCCAATCTCAATTGCTTTTTCATTCTCCGGAATGAGGGCGTGGTGGCGGGCCGGAAGAGACTTCTCCAGTCCTTTATGAATGTATTCGGGGGCTACCAGCGGTTTTAACTTGAGGAATCCTCCCAGTACAATCATGTTGAAAATTTTGGCCAGGCCTCGTTTTCCGGCTTCATCTGCAGCTTCAATTGAATATATATTGATATCCCTGCGTTCGGGAAACCGGGTAAGCCCATTCGGATCGTAAATGAGTAATCCGCCGGGTTTGACTGTTTTTTCAAATTTATCCATGGATTGCTGGTTCAGGATAATTGCGGTGTCATATGAATTCAGGATAGGGGAACTGATGCGTTCATCGCTGATGATAACGGTTACATTTGCAGTTCCTCCGCGCATTTCAGGGCCATATGAGGGCATCCAGCTTACTTCTTTGTTTTGCATTACACCTGAGTAGGCGAGGATCTTGCCCATTGATAGCACTCCCTGTCCACCAAAGCCTGCTATGATTATCTCTTCTGTCATATCAATTGAATATCGAATATTGAATACTGTATAACGAAATGCAAATTAGTCCTTCGAAATGGTTTTACTCCTTCTCAACTGTTTCTTTCTTTTCTACCAGTTTTCCATCTACTTTGATATCTCCCAGCTGGTAAAACGGAAACATATTGTCTTCCATCCACTTGTTGGATTGCACCGGGGTCATTTTCCAACCGGAATTGCAATTGGAAACAATTTCAATAAAGCATAACCCCTTGTTTTCTTTCTGAAGTTCAAACGCCTTACGCAATGCTTTTTTAGTTTTTCGTACATGGTTAGGTGTATGAACAGCCTGACGGGTTACGTAATAAACTCCCGGAAGATGGGCAACCAGTTCGGTGATTTTAAGCGGATGCCCCATTGTGGGCACATCACGTCCGTAGGGTGAAGTGGAGGATCGCATTCCCGGTAGCGTAGTCGGTGCCATCTGTCCGCCCGTCATGCCGTAAATCCCGTTATTAATAAAAATAATCGTGATGTTTTCTCCACGGTTGCAGGCATGAATTGTTTCGGCGGTTCCAATAGCGGCAAGGTCACCATCGCCCTGGTACGTAAATACAAAGTGGTTTGGCCACATACGTTTGATGGCAGTTGCCAGTGCAGGAGCACGCCCGTGGGCAGCACCGATCATGTCAATGTCGAGAAAGTCATAGGCCAGTACGGAGCAGCCTACGGGGGAAACACCGATGGTTTTGTCCTGTATATCCATCTCTTCTATCACTTCCATGAGCATGCGGTGTGCAGTGCCATGTCCGCAGCCCGGGCAATAACTCAGGGGCCGGTCGACCATAAGGTCGGTCTTTTTATAGACGATATTCTCAGGTTTGTGAATTTCAGTCTTAGCAAATTGTTCTTCCATGGTTAACCTCCGATAATTTTTTGTTCAAGTGCCCTCACCACCTCATCGGGGGCAGGAATGATACCTCCGAATCGTCCGAAATGTTCAATTTTAACTTTACAGCCTACAGAAAGTCTTACATCCTCAATCATCTGGCCTGCATTCATTTCCACCACCAGGATACCTTTGACCCGGTTGCCTACATTGGAAACTTCGATGGAAGGAAAGGGGAACAGGGTAATCGGGCGGAACAGTCCGACTTTTATTCCCTTTGCACGGGCAATATCGATGGCTTTCTGGCAGATTCTCGCTGATAACCCAAATGCAACGAGCAAATATTCTGCGTCTTCACATTGAATTTCTTCATAGAGTACCTCGTTTTGCTCCATAAGCCTGTATTTTGCCTGAAGTTTAAGGTTGACGCGTTCCTGTCCGGCAGGATCGAGGTCAAGCGAGGTGACTATATTATGGTTGCGGGTTTTTGGCCTTCCGTTGGATGCCCATGGGCATTGCTGAATCAATTCCTCATCAGTACGACGGGGAACATGATCAAAAAGCACCACTTTTTCCATCATTTGGCCTATGGCGCCATCCGACAGGATCATTACCGGGGTACGGTACTCATAGGCTTTCTCAAAACCAAGTTTAACATGGTCACACATTTCCTGCACGGAAGCAGGTGCAAGTACCAGCATCTTGTAATCACCATGTCCACCACCTTTCACTGCCTGGAAATAATCAGCCTGTGATGGCTGGATTGTACCTAAACCGGGACCGCCACGCACAATATTGACGATCACCGCAGGCAATTCTGCACCAGCCATATAACTAATACCTTCCTGCATAAGGCTGACACCGGGGCTTGATGATGAAGTCATCACCATTTTACCTGTTCCTGCACCTCCATAAAGCATGTTAATGGCAGCTACTTCACTTTCAGCCTGAAGAACTACCATGCCGGTCTGCTCAAATGGCTTTTCTGCCATCAGGTATTCCATGACTTCGGACTGGGGAGTGATAGGGTAACCGAAATAACCGTCACAGCCTGCCCTGATGGCGGCTTCTGCGATGGCTTCGTTGCCCTTCATTAATCTAAGTTCACCCATTGTGTTTCTTTTTTATAGATTGTTATTCAGTTGCGACTTTGGCCCGGTAAACGGTGATCACCCCGTCGGGGCATACCAGGGCACAGTTTGTGCATCCCGTACAATCGTCGTTTACTTTTTTTGCGAAATGATATCCTTTGCTGTTTACTTCTTTCGACATTGCGATCACAGTGAAAGGGCATGCGGCAAGACACACTTCACAGCCCTTGCATCGTTCGGTGTTGATCACGATATCACCTTTGATTTTTGCCATATGTTAGAGGTTGAATTGTTAACGGATTCACAGGGCGAAAGTACTAATTAATTTTTTAATTTCACCATTTCGCCATTTCGCTATTTCGCTATTTATTATGATTCTTTCTGAATTTTTTTAATCTTTCTTCCAGCGCAGGAAACTGTTCCCTTTTAACCAGAGACACGCATGCACGAATTCCCTCAATTCGCTCGCTGCCGGTAATGCTAAGGGCGATTGCACTGATGCCGTAGTAAATCAGTTCCTGCAGCAATTCTTCTCCTGAAAACCCGGGGTAGGCAAAAGTGAAATAGAATCCGTCTCCAATAGGTTCATCTTCATCTTTATCATAAACAATGGTGAATCCATTGTCTATAAACAATTTTTTCATGATTTTGGCTTTGGCACCATATTCTTTTACCACTTCCACAAAGTCAAAAGTGCCGTCGTTGGCAGCCTTCAGCATTGCAGCAAGGGCATACTGGGTGGAATGTGCCGTACCGGCACTAAGGGCATATACTGTTCCGTAAATAAGTGCCCTGCCAACAATGTCAGTAGAGTAATAATTCAGCAGGTCGGGAGCCTGGAGGTTAAAAAGCTTGTTTGAAAGGATCATCAGGCCGATCCTTTGCCCTGCATAGCTGAACGCCTTCGAACTTGAAATAAGTAAAAGATAGTTATCGGTGTATTTTGCAACAGTTGGCTGGAAGGGAGGCACGCCAGGCTTAGAGTAGTCTTTGCGGAAATCCATGGCGAAATAAGCCAGGTCTTCAATGATGATCACATCATATTTGGTTGCAAGTTCCCCGATAATCCTGAGTTCTTTATCTGTAAAGCAGATCCAGGAAGGATTGTTGGGGTTTGAATAAAGTACGGAATGTATATTCCCTTTTAAAAAATAGCTTTCCAGCTTTTCCCGGAGTTTGTCACCACGAAAATCATATACGTCAAATGATTCGAATTTCTGACCAAGCACCCTGTGCTGCTGATGATGTACCGGGAATCCGGGATCGATGAACAGGGTGGTGTCTTTGGCACGGTGGATTTTGGAAAAAGTGAGGAAGGCCGCAAACCCGCCCTGCATGCTGCCCACGGTAGGCAAACAATTTGCCGCATCCACTTCAATGTCGAGAAATAATTTAACAAACCTCGCCGCCTCTTTTTTCAACAGCGGTGTTCCTTCAATATCCGGATAAACTGCAGCAACCCCTTTCTTAAGGGCCTCTATCTCTGCCTGAACACCAATTTCAGTTGCAGGAAGTCCAGGTACACCCATCTCCATACGGATAAATTTTTCACCGGTCTCCGTTTCAATTCCATTAATCAACCGCTTGATCTCTCTGATAGTAGCCTTTCCGATATTCCGGATTTTGCTTTCCAGGATGTGTCTTTGTACTATATCGTAACTGATGGGAGTGTCTTTCATGAGTAACTTGTGTATGGTGCGTTTAAATCCAGAAATACCGGCAACAAAATTGAAGAAAATATTTCAACATTCCAACGGTCTGAAAAACGTAATTGAAAATTTCTTTTAGGTATTACCGGATAAATTTTACCGGTACTATCTAACTAAAATAATATCTCCGGTAAGGGTGGAATTTTTTGGCGGAGCCAGTGACGATTGGTAAACGATGATATACACGTAGTTTCCTTCAGGACAAATTGTTCCCTTGTAAGTTCCGTCCCAGCCTGAATCGGGATCTGATGAGTTGAAGATGTGCTCACCTGCGCGGTTATATATGTCCATGGTGAACTTTCTGATATTTTTCGAAAACGGATGAAAGATGTCGTTCAGTGCGTCGCCATTGGGTGTAAATGCATTGGGAACCCTGATCACAATTTCACACTCCCGGCCTGTTTTGATAAATACCGTGGCACTGTCTGAATTTTTACATCCATATATATCTGAATACTGATAAACAATGAGATTATTCCCGGGGGTATATGCAACAGGATCAAAGGCGGTTACTGCCGCACCCAAAATGGTGTACTCCCCTCCGCCCGGATTACCCCCTGTTAACAGGAATGACGGTTCATTGAAGCAAATGGAATCAGGCAGGGCCAGGGATACCGCGGGAGTCGGATGAAATGCAATTGGTACACCTGATGCGGGGCCGTTGCCACACTCCAGGTTGAATCCTGAAACAGACAGGGTTCCTGAAGTGGCATCCAATGCATAACTGACCACCGCAGAAGTGTCGTTGTTTATAATGGTGGCTCCTGTTCCTGAATAGGACCAATTGTACATTGTTGAATTGGGCTCTTGCCTGGTGCTGTATGTCCTTGTGATGCCCCCTTCACAAAATG
This sequence comes from uncultured Draconibacterium sp., assembly GCA_964628215.1. Lineage (GTDB taxonomy): Bacteria > Bacteroidota > Bacteroidia > Bacteroidales > FEN-979 > CAIVAT01. The sequence goes on along the minus strand of CAZVNF010000011.1, from coordinate 25,939 downwards.
AGGGATCACCGATGATATTTCCCGGTGGACCGGGTGATCTCTTTACCATGAAACTTACAACCGGGGCAGAAGAACTTGCTACATACCACCAGGAGTTGATCGTATTGGTGTCGCCCAGAAATATATCCCAGAGATGACATCCGAGGATATCGTTGCACCCGGTCAGATTAACGGTATTGCCATAGGGGAGGAGGCTGTCGTCCCAGTAAATGTCGGGTTTTGGACCTGGTGGTCGTACAACTTCCACAATATAACCTTTGTCGTTGTATTCAATGTCATAGATGGGAAGGTGAGTGATTCCGTGGATAAACCGGATGGTGGCCGTGGCTGAAGAACCATTGGTAACCGGCCTTCCCAATCCGTCAATTCCGTTCCATCGGATCTGGTTGTACCCGTTACCACCCGGATTTGATAATACACTGGCTGTAAGTTTTACATCACGGGGATCTGGTCCGGGATTGGGATCAACTTCAACCAGGATTTCAATTACCCCATCCTGGGTCACTTTGATGCCAAAATCGACTGATCCGGAGGCGCAATTGTTTGTTATTGCCAATGGCAGGCTGATGCCAGGTTTTGCTTTTCCTGTTGGGAAAATCGTACTATCGGGATCGGATAAAAAAATCTTGTACTGGGGATAAGTGTGAAAGCCCGGGCGTGATTGACGGTCTGCAGCAATATCACCGGTGTTTGAGCATCCGGTTTGATTACTTGAAATGGAGAAGGTACCTCCGACAAAGCCGTTGCAATTGATGCTGGTTACGATACTGTCATTGGAAAGAATGAACATGGTGCCATAAAAGCGACTGCCGGTAGGGGGAGGTTCAACAGGGCCGCAATTGAACTGCCATGCTTTGGACCATACCCTTCCCGGAACTGGCTGGTTGGAAGAACTGACAACTGTTATATCAAAGTATTCAAAGGTAACGAAGCTGGCATATGTATAGAAAATACCCTGATCGGGCGGGTAAAAGAACTCAATGGAATAATTACCGGGCATTGCAGGAATGCACTGAATAGGGGTGTAACCTCCGGGGGCGAAGGGACCCGCTGCTGCCTGTGCCCAGGTGCTTATAAATCCGGCCCCTGTTTTGGGCACCGGCAACGGTCCGATCACGATCACTCCATCGGGATCCTTTACCTGGTACTGCACGGGTGCGAGTGAATCAATATGGATTACTTTTCCAAGTCCGAAGGAAATTTTTTCTGTAACATCATTTATGAAAATATTCAGCCTGAATTCGGGTGGGGCATTGAAGAAAGCAAAGTCGTTTCTCGATTTGTCGATACACAGTTTGCCTTCCCTTCCCGGAAAAGGTGCAATTTGTTTTGTGCCTTCCGGGAAGCAAACCAA
>CAZVNF010000011.1:0-24485 GCA_964628215.1 uncultured Draconibacterium sp. | reverse complement strand
CTTCCCTTCCCGGAAAAGGTGCAATTTGTTTTGTGCCTTCCGGGAAGCAAACCAATGGAAGGACCAACAGGAGGAAAATGGAAATCCACACCCCTTTTCCCATGAAAATTCAGCTTATGATAATTCAGGCTAAAAGTATGAAAAAAGCACATGAAAATGATAAAAAGAAGATGGATTACCTGTTTTTCTTCTGCATCAATGCAGCAAGAGACATTAAAACACCCAGGATTACCCCGTATACCGCGGCTACAAGGATACGGTAGCTTTCAGGAAGCAGAAAATTTATAGTTTGGGCGGGAATCCAGAAAAGGGGAATGGTCTTTTTTAAAACGAAATCCCAGAAATCATGCCAGTTGATCTCTTTAACATATTTTCCTGCATTAAAAGGGGTAAAGAAGCCTTTCACAGTTCCACCGGTAAAATGGATATGAGTATCCGTGATCCTGTGAAAAGCCATGAAAACAGGGGCGAAGAATAGGTTCATGGTGGCACTTACGCTGAATGCGGCCAGTACTTTCAGCCAACTGATGCCCGGGTCGCGCAGGATATCTGCAGGATTGGCCCCGGGAAACCGGATTCCTACAGTTTTCAGCATCATTGGCGCTCCTTCTGCGAAAATTACAAAAGCTATTTTAATGGCAATCCCCAGGAATCCCCACACCAATGCACGGGGAACTATGCCAAACCCCGGTTTAGTGTATGACCCGGTTACAATTCTCAGTCCGAGGCATTCACCAAAGGTGGCCAGAAGTGCGAATTTGATAAAACTCAATAAATATCCATGGCTGGCATTAAATACCTGGTATGTATATATTGCAGATGGGAATATAAAAAAAGGGAGAAATAGAGCTGTTATCACTCCAAGTAACAGGAAATCAGTTTTTTTCATAAACAGGAGGAAGGGTGGATTATGTGTTTGTTAGTTGAGAATGGGGTCGATAGGAAAATTTGCCCATATGGCGTAGTCCTGGCCCATGTTTTTTAAGTAGCTGCTCCAGAGGGTTTCCGGGCGGTTATTGATGACTTCCTTCGCGCTGGTTTGAGACAGTACCCACGATTTTTCCTTTAATTCACGGTCAAGCTGGTTTGCTGACCAACCGGAATATCCAACAAAAAACCTGATTTCAACCGGATCCATTTCTTTTTTCTTTAGTTTTTCCCTGATCGAATCAAGATTTCCTCCCCAGTATAACCCTTGCATGATGGGCTGACTGCCTTCAATATCGTCCCGGGTATGTATGAAAAAAATACTTTCCGGCTGAACAGGTCCGCCGAGATATACCGGGAGGTTGTAACCGGTAAACCCTGTGATCAGATCCTTCAGCTTTACTTCGATTGGTTTGTTGATAATCACACCAAAGGAGCCTTCTTCATTATGTTCTGCAAGTAATACCACCGACTGGCGAAAGAAAAAATCCCTCAGCGATGGCTCTGAAATCAGGATGCTTCCCTGCATTGGTTTTGTACGTCGTTTTTCCATGGTGTTCTTACATTTTTATTACTTTTGCGATGGGCTACCCCGGCAAATATAATACCAAAACATGGTCAGGTCAAGCAGACAGGAGAAATATTTACAATTGCAGAAACAATTTCCGTTTTTTATTTTTGAGAAACAGGAGTATACGTTGACCTCAAGGGGACTCGCGATCTCATTTACGTTTAACCTTGCGGATCAGTACCAGTTTAAACCCTCTCTATTTATCCCCAGGAAATCCTTTTTTCTGGAAGATGAGAAAATCCTGAATCAACTCGATAATATCGTTTTTAATCTTGGTATGATCGAGCTGATCAGCTACTGGAAGGCAGCCTGTCCGCGCAACCTTATCATCAAGCCTTTTTCGCTTCATCCTGAGCAGATTGCATGGTGGAAGAAATTATACTTCCATGGGTTAGGCGAGTTTTTTTACCTCAACGGACTGGATGTTACCCTGGATGATTTTATGAATATCGATGTGGTAGAGACGCACTGCAGTGCGTCTCTACCAAACCCCCATGGTGCGTCTCTGCCAAACGCCCGTGGTGCGTCTCTGCCATTGGTAATCATCCCGATAGGCGGGGGAAAGGATTCTGCGGTAACTCTTGAATTGCTGGGTAATCAATCCGGGAATATCCCCCTGATCATAAATCCCAGGGGAGCCAGCCTTGAAACAATTGCTGTAAAAGGATTTTCTACAGACCAATTCATTGAAGTACAGCGCATAATTGACCCCTTATTGCTGAAACTGAACACTGAGGGTTTTTTAAATGGTCATACCCCTTTCTCTGCCATGCTGGCGTTCGTTACAGTGCTCGCAGCCATTGTGACAGGTGAAAAGCACATTGCCTTATCCAATGAATCAAGTGCAAACGAAGCCACCATCGAAGGCACTGAGGTAAATCACCAGTATTCAAAATCTTTTCAATTTGAAACTGATTTTCGTAATTACGTGCAGCGCTGGATCAGTGATGATATAAACTATTTCAGCTTTCTGCGCCCTCTTAATGAGTTACAGATTGCATCCCTGTTCTCTCAATTCCCAGGATACCATGCAGTATTTAAAAGCTGCAATGCAGGAAGTAAATCCGATTCATGGTGCGGACAGTGTGCCAAATGCCTCTTTACGTATACCATATTATCTCCGTTCATTGACCAGGAAAGGCTTATGGTTATATTTGGCAAGAATCTTTTTTCAGATGTAACCCTTATGCCACTTTTTGACCAGCTTACGGGGGTGGCAGATGAGAAACCATTCGATTGCGTGGGTACCGTTCGAGAAGTAAATATGGCCCTGTGCGAGACCATCAAACTCAGCGATGTTACCCAATTACCCTTTCTGCTCGATTATTATAGAAATTCCCCAACCTATGCCAGGTATTGTACAACTGATTTCAGAGCCGAACTGATGAACTTGTCGGGCGAACATCATCTGTTGCCGGAGTTTTTTGAAGTGCTGGAGGGGTGGGTGAAGGCGTGAGTTGGTGGACGGGTGGACGGGTGGACGGGTGGACAAGTGGACAAGTGGACAAGTGGACGGGTGGATGACAGGCATTTCATTAAATAAATTATGTATATGTTGGTGGATTTGATACGGGATCGGTTTGCAGACAAATCATTGTTGTTGTTGGGATTTGGAAGAGAGGGGCAGTCGACCTATGCCCTGCTTCGTAAGATTTTTCCTGGCAAACAACTAACCATCGCTGATTTTAATGATGGAATTCGTGACAGCCCTTTAATTCTTAATGATTCGTTGCTGCATTTTATTACCGGCCCGGATTATTTACATCACCTGGCTGATTATGATGTGATATTCCGTTCTCCGGGAATTCCTGTATGGCAGCTGACAAGGGAGGAGCAGGTCAAGATCACTTCACAAACTGAACTTTTCTTAGAGTGTTATTCAAGGCAAGTAATTGGTATTACAGGGACAAAGGGGAAAAGTACCACCTCCAGCCTCATTCATCATATTTTTAAAACATCTGGCCGGGATGTGCTTTTAGTCGGGAATATTGGTCACCCTGTTTTTCATTTCATCGATCTCATTACAGAGGATACCACCATTGTCTTTGAAATGTCGTCCCATCAGCTTGAATTCCTGAAACTGGCGCCACATGTCGCGGTATTGCTGAACCTTTTTCAGGAGCATCTTGATGCGTATGAAAGTTATGATGCTTACAAAAATGCCAAGGTTAATATTACAAAATTTCAGCAGCCGGGAGATTTTCTGGTGTACAATGAGGATGACGATCAGGTTAAAGTGCTTACCTTTCCGTTTTTCGGATACCGGAAGTGTGTTCCTTTCTCATTGCAGACTGAACCCCGGCCAGGTGGATTTCTCCGGGATGGATATATCTGCTTTGCAGATCATAGTAATGTAGTTCCTGTATGGAAAGTTCACCAGGACCGGTTTCTGCGGGGCGAACACAACCTGAAGAATATTCTTGCAGCGGTGAATGTAGCCATGATAAGTGGCATAGATACTGAGATGATAGAAGACGGCATTGCGACTTTCAAAGGGCTTGAGCACAGACTGGAATATTTAGGAGAATTTAACCGGATCCATTTCTACAATGACTCCATTGCTACCATTCCTGAAGCATGTATGGAGGCGATAAAAGCCATTCCAAATGTAGACACCCTGGTTGCAGGAGGCTTTGACCGGGGCATCGATTATTCAGGACTGGCTGATTTTCTTAGCCAGTCGGGGGTAAGAAATTTCATACTTGTGGGAGCTGCAGGAAAACGGATCATGGACCATCTTGCAATATCTGATCAACCTGAGAAAAGAGCTTTTTTTATTGACCATTTCGATGATTTTATAGCCATTGCCATGCGTGAAACAAAGGTTGGGCAAGCATGCGTGCTATCTCCGGCCGCCGCCAGTTACGACGAATTTAAAAATTTCGAGGAACGCGGAAAAAGATTCAGGACCCTTGTAAGGGGTGAAATCGCAAAACCATAGCAGGGGGTAGGGGCAAGGCTTGCCCTTGCCCTTGTTGGAGGATTTCTGAATGTGAAATGTGAAAAGTGAAAAGTGAAAAGTGAAAAGTGAAATGCGAAATAGTAAATGGATGAATGGGGTTTATGGTGCTTTATGTTTTATGTGGCTTTTTGCTGGTCAATGTGCAGCACAAAAGGCAGATTATAATGCCATTGTGAACACATATATCGAAAAGTACAAGGATATTGCAGTAAAGGAAATGATGGTGTATAAAGTGCCGGCCAGTATTACGCTGGCACAGGGAATACTTGAGTCGAATGCAGGCCGCAGTGACCTGGCTGTTAAGGCAAACAATCATTTTGGCATCAAGTGCCACAAGGAGTGGACCGGGAAGACCTTTTACAAGGATGATGAAACAAAAAATGAATGTTTTCGTAAATATGACAGTCCGCTTGAATCATTTCGTGACCATTCATGGTTTTTAAGTAGCCGGGACCGATATAAAAGCTTGTTCAACCTTGATCTGACAGATTACAAGGGATGGGCCAACGGACTAAAATCAGCAGGGTACGCTACCAATCCGGCTTATGCACAGTTGCTTATAAAGACTATCGAAACCTTCCTGCTGTTCAGGTTTGACCGGGGTGGAATTACAGGGGTAACAGGCGACAGTACAGATGTTCCTGATAATCCTGACTCCCTGGCATGGTTGAACAATTTCAAACTTTTATACAAAGGTTCGGATAATCGCAACGTGTTTACAAACAACGGGTTAATGATGATTGTTGCAAGGCAGGATGATAACCTTTACCTCATCGCGCACGACGTTAATCAATCGGTAAGCAACTTGCTTGAATACAATGATTTGCCATATGCTACCGCAATGAAGCCAGGTCAGATTATTTACCTGGAATCAAAGCGCAGAAAGGGATCTGTAAAAAGCCATCGGTTTATGTCCGGGGAGTCCATATATACTATTTCCCAATTATATGGTATCAAATTGCGGATGATATATAAGCGAAATGATTTAAGGGAGGGTTTCGAACCTCAAAAGGGCACCATTTTAAGGCTTCGGTAGGCGGTAGTTTTTTAGCATTTTTCCGGCACCAACCAGCAAATTGAGTTGTGAACCGTTTTCAAGATAACCCAGGTCGAATGGGGTATTGCCCCGTATACCAGATGCGAGCTCCCTGTAGCCGTTTTGGTCAAAAAGGAAGAGTTCGTTGGTCTCAGGTACAACAAATCCGATCATTGCTTTCCCATCACTGCCATGCAAAAGGAACGGAGGATTGCTGATTTCCCGCCGGAACGCATAAGAATAGATCAGTTTATAATTCCGGTTATAATAGTAAATGCTGTTCCTGTCAGAAAAGATAAATTCAGGCTGGCCGTTTCCAGTGATATCTTCATAGAAAAACCGGTGTTCAGGAGAAAAAAGGTTGAGTGTCACCTCAGTAGTTTTTCCATTATCGCTGATAAAAATCACTTTCCCATCCGGACCTGTAGTGAGAAAAGGACCTTTTTTATTGGTTTTATTAATATGGAAACCCGACAGAGGTGCATGGACGAATTTTGGACCAGGTGTAATCCTGGGAGCTCCATTCTGGTCAAGTATCATCGTGTTGCCGGTAACTCCTGAAACCAGGATGTAGTCTTTAGCACCTGTAAAACAGGCAAATACCGGTTCATTAACTTCTTCTTTCAGATTTGGACGCTGCCACCCGTATAAGGATACGCCGTCGAGGGTGAAACAATAAATCCTGTTGTCCTGAAAAGCAACCATGATGCGATATTCATGGTTTTGGTCCCAGTCGGCAACAGTGATGCCATTTGTTGCATGAAGGGGGAAACGCATAGGGAACTTCTCGGCAAACCTCCCATCCGCATGCAGCAGATACAAATGAGTATCTGTATTGAAAATCAAAAACAGCGAATCACTTCCCTTGAGTTGAATTGGATGAACTTCACCCATGAAATTGCCCATGATATGCAGTTTCCAGGCAATATGGCCCTGGGAGGTAACAAGGTATAAATTGTTTGCCAGGTCCCTTGCAACTACAGCAGTGGTTCCTGAAGTGGTGATCGGAATTATTTTCGGCTGTCCGGCTATGGCTGAATCAAGAGCGGTTTGCCATTGCAATGGGCCTTCTTTCCCCAGGTTTGGGTCATAACGAAGAAAGATGCTGGAATAAAATTGTCCTTCAGCATTGCTGTATTGAAAAGCGACTGATTCGAATTTCCGGAGTGTATCCATCATCGGACTCAACTGTTCTGCAAGGTCCTGGCTCAGAAGTTCTTTAATTGAACGAATGGAATTCCTGGTGTTAAAGTATGAGAATACATTTGATTTGTCCGATAAATTGGCTTCAAAATCGGTGAAAACCCTATCCCTGGCAAGAGTAGATCTTTCTGAAAACGCCATTAAAACGGGTTCCAGATCCCTGGGTTGAGCGGCAAAAACGATATAACCATTAAGAAAGGCAAAGCAATTGACATCAAATTTTCCAAACATCTCTCCAAAAAGTGCGGGAATAAATGCTGGCAAGGCAAGCCTGTAGATTTTATGCCCCCTGAACTGTGAGGAGTCGTAACTGATACCAAGGGTATCTGCAAGTGAAAAAAGAGATGTTGCGGTAAGGATAGTATCTCGTGAACTAAAAGCAGTAAACCCGATTTCAGAAGAGGTTTTTGGATCTTCGATAACAAAAACACCCCCTTCTCCTCCCATCCATGGTAAAAAATATTCACTGACGTTCAGCTGGTACCGGTCAATTAGTGATATTACATCATTTTGTTCCCCTGTATAATTCTCTTCACGTTGCATCCGGTTTTGAAATCTCTGGCAAAAACGAGAAGGGTCACTCCAGCCATAAGCCGTAAAGTAAAGTGCTTTTTCAGGGATAATAGAAGCAATCTCTTTTTTCTGCGGTTTTTGATCACTAAACAGGGCAAGAAACTGCTGGTTGCTATCGGAAGCCACGGTTATACCGTTAAACAGCAATTCATCTTTTTTAATGATCAGGTCAAGTCCGCTCCAATCAGCAAAGTTGGAAAACTTAAGCAAATCGGGAAGCTTTTCCTCCCGTGTGATTTTTGACAGAACCAGGGAAAAAAACCTGTAGTTGATATAAATATTGGCATCAACCTTTTTCCCGGCAGTTGCCTGAACTTTTCGAAACCCTGTGGAGGCCGCCATAGGGGTATTGAGGGAGAGCCGGTCGATGGCCCTTTTAACCAGATCAGCATGAAAACTTCCCATGAAAACGCCTTTTAAGACAGCAAAATAGAATGCTTCCCGGCTGCCGCTTGACTGAATTCGGTATAGCCGGATGGTAGAGTACGGGGTTTCGGTAAGGATCGCTTTTCCGGAGTTTATTTCGTTTATGAAATCAATAATGTAGGATTCAGGATCTCTTCCGGCTACAGAGGCCAGATAAAGTGCCCCGAAATTATTCCGGCCACTCAGAGTTATGGAAACCAGAATGTTGTATTGCTGAAAAATTTTATTTATTTTGTCATTTTTCCTGCTGGAGGAATCAACGAAATGAAGCTCGTTCTTTACATTGTTGATTCCGGGGAACCGTGACAACGCCCGCCAAAGCAGGTTTGACCGGTTGAGTTCTTCGAGCAGGTTGCCAGCTTTGTTCAATTGAATAATCAGTGCAGTGTTTCCAGGAATTGCGTTGAAAGGAGATTCGGCAGGTCGTTGAAATTTATTGTACAAAGTGTAGCCGAGCCAGGAAAAACCTGTCACAGCAATTACAGCCGCAAGGACAATCAGGATGCTTCTGAATTTTCTCATTGATGGTTTTCCTTTTGGAAAAAACCGCGGCAAAGGTATGGTGAAGAAATAAACTATAGGAAAAAAGTTATTAAAATTATTGTTTTTCTACCTTACCTCCATTCTGAATGTTATTCTGTGAAAGGGGGTGATTCCCTTTTCAGCAATTACCATCCGGTGCTTTAAGGAAGGATAACCTTTGTTTTTTTTCCAGTCATAGGCCGGGAACTCCTCGTGAATCCGGCACATGAACGCATCACGGTATGTTTTTGCCAGTACAGAGGCAGCTGCAATAGAGAGATATTTTTCATCGCCTTTGATAATGCAATGATGGGGTATACCTGGATAAGGGTTAAATCGGTTCCCATCGACCAGGAGTAATGATGGCCTTGTTGTAAGCTGATTTACAGCCAGATGCATTGCAAGGATAGAAGCCTGGAGTATGTTGATCTCATCGATAACACCTGCATCCACCCGGGCCACGGCCCATGCGATGGCCCCGGCCTCAATAACGGGACGCAAACCATCGCGCTGTTTTTCTGTAAGTTGCTTTGAATCGGTGAGTATTTCGTTCCTGAATTCAGTCGGAAGTATGACTGCAGCGGCAAACACTGGTCCGGCAAGGCATCCGCGCCCGGCCTCATCACAGCCCGCTTCCACAAGGTTCTCAGTATAGTGGCTTAGGAGCATTTGTTATTAAGGTTTTGGGGCATTCCTCCTCTCCCCTGGACGATGAGGCAGGAGATGTGCCACTTTTCCGGGGGGTAAAGTCTGATATGTTATAAGAAACAGCATTTATGGATAAAGGATACGGTGTATAAATAAATTATTCAGGAGAACGCTCAGGAAATAGACCACCATGATCATCTCTGCCAGCCGGGTTTTCTTTAAACCGACGAGCGTACCGGTAATAACCATGGCCAGTGCAGGAATTGCCAGGGCCGGATGGAAAATAGCCATAGACCTGGAAAATATGAATGAGAGGAGGGTGAAAACAAGCGTCCACAATAGTATGTTGGTCTTTACCCTGATCTCGACCGTTTTCTGAGGGCCGTTCCGGAATAAGAAAATACCCCATAAGGCCATGAACAAAGTGAACCCTGAAAGAACCCAGAAATCGGCATGAAACGGATTAGGAAAAACCAGTATCCTGCTGAAGAATTTAGGAAATTCAAGCACCCTAGCCAAAAACTCATCCTGCCAGAAATACCAAACTGCCAGGTAAAGAAAAGGGGTGATCAACCCAATAAACGCGGCCATCCAGGCACGCCAGTTGCCGGCACGGAAAACGAGGAAACTCACGATGACAAAAACGAACCACAGTATAAATGGTAAATAAAACATACTGGCAATTGCCGTAAAGAATCCGGCAGCAAAGATGCGGTCGAGGTGTTCCGGTTTATTATAGGAAATCAGTAAGTGATGAAGGATCAATATCATGAACCCCAGAACGATGTTGATCGGGTTGAGGGTGAGCTGATCAGGCAGAAAACTCATCAACACCAGGAAGACCAGTGCTGAAAGGGATGAATTTTTTAATACGAGCTCATGATGACTCAGGATCCGTGTAAGCCAATAAGTTTCAGCAAGTACCAAACCAAATCCGAGCAGTGTGCCCAACAGCGGAATGTCGTAAATCAGATCGTAAATAAAGGCATAAAGCGGAGAAGGAACTTCCGGAACCGGCATACCCGGAGGGGAGAGAAAGGCGCTGGACCACAAGCACAATCCGATTATCCCGATAACCAGGTATTGTATGAAGAAGCTGGATTTGAAGAATTTAATGAACAAAAGAAAGTGTTAAGTGTTAAGTGTTAAGTCAGGTCGAAGCCGATGTCGGGGCGGAAGTTTTTACCTTCAAAATTTATCAGGTCTGCGTTTTTATATGACCTGGCAAGGGCTTCTTCTTTTGTATTGTACAAGGAGGTTACCGCAATTACGCGTCCTCCGTCGGAAACTACCTCATTGGTTTCAGCATGGAGCCTGGTGCCGGCATGAAAAATAAGGCTGCCTGATACCAGTTCTTCCCCGGAAATAACTTTTCCCTTTTCATACGTGTCAGGATAACCCTTTGAAACAAGCATCACTGTGCAGGCAACCCGGGGGTCAATCGAGATGACTTCCTTGTGCAGTGACTGATCTGCAACAGCCTTGAACAGCGAAACAAGATCGTTTTTCAGTCTGGGGATCACCGATTCTGTTTCGGGATCACCCAGCCGGCAGTTGTATTCAATCACAAAGGGATTGCCTTGAACGTTGATCAACCCGAAAAAAATAAAACCTTTGTATTCAATGTTTTCAGCAAGCAGCCCGTGAATGGTTGGCAGTATGACCTGTTGTTCTACCTTTTTCATAAAGATATCATCTGCAAAAGGAACGGGAGAAACAGATCCCATACCACCGGTATTTGGTCCCGTATCACCTGCCCCGATTTTCTTGTAGTCTTTGGCCTCAGGCAGGAGAAGGTAACTTTTACCATCGGTAAGTATGAAAACCGAAAGTTCAATACCGGAAAGAAACTCTTCGATCACCACCTGAGAGGAGGCTGCACCAAATCTTGAATCCTGTAACATACCGGAGAATTCTTCTTCGGCTTCCGGGAGGGTTTGGCAGATAATGACCCCCTTGCCGGCTGCCAGTCCGTCGGCTTTAAGCACATAGGGAGGCTGAAGCGAACGAAGATAATCTATCCCTGATGAAAGGGAGGAGGCGTTGAATGTAGCGTGTCGGGCGGTGGGAATTCCATGCCTGTTCATGAAGTTCTTGGCAAAATCTTTGCTTCCTTCCAGCCTGGCAGCCTCTCTGGAAGGGCCAATCACCGGAATATGCCTGATGGCCGGATCGGAAAGGAAATAATCATGGAGTCCGTTTACCAGGGGATCTTCTGGTCCAACAACCACCATATTGATAAAATGGGTGAGCACAGAGCTTTTAATGGCGCTGAAGTCAGTTAAGGACAAGGACAGGTTGGTGCCTATTCTTGAGGTGCCTGCGTTCCCCGGGGCAATGTATAATTTTGACAACAACGGGCTTTGGGAGAGTTTCCATGCCAGTGCATGCTCGCGGCCCCCCGAACCAAGCAAAAGAATATTCATACAAAATCAGGATTTAGCAGCTTTTTCAATAGATTCCCATAGCCGGTCGGCTGTTTGCTGCCAGGAAAAGAGATCTTTCCGGCGGCGGCCACGAATAACAAGTTCTTCCCGGATGCTCTCATACTGGTAAGCCTTATACAAGGCTTCTGCGATTGATTCCGGATCAAAAGGATCTACCAGCATGGCAGCATCTCCTGCCACTTCGGGCATGGAAGTAACATTGGAGGTGATTACGGGTACATCGCAGCGGAACGCTTCTACAATGGGTATTCCAAATCCTTCAAAATAGGAAACATAGGTAAGTGCGATTGCTGCCCCAAGAACTCCTGCCAGTTCATCAATATCGAGGCGACCGGTAAAAATCACATCATCCGAATAGATCATCCTGTTGAATGCCAGGTCGATGTCGCGTGTCCACCATTTTTTCGCCCCGACAATGAGTAGTTTTACGTCAGACGGATTCGACTTTTTAAAAAGGTCGAATGCACGGAAAAGGTTGACCAGATTTTTTCTTGGATGCAGTGATCCAATGAAAATAAAATATGGAAGCCCCTGGCTGATGCTTCCGCGGATTTTTTTCTTTTCCTCCCTCGTCAGGGGATGATAAGCATCATTTGCCCCATCGTAGACTACATCGATTTTTCCGGGTGAAACCTTATATTGTGCTACGATATCCGCTTTGGAAAATTCAGAAACAGTGGCTATCCGCACAGCCTTGGCAGCATACTTCGGGAAATTCTTCCGGTAATAGCGGCGGGTCCAGAATGGGATATCCTCAGGGTAGTGCTCAAAGTTCAGATCGTGAAAAACCGCCATTGATTTGACCTGGGTTTTTAACGACAGGAATCCGTCGGGCGATAAAAACAAATCCGGTTTGATCTTTTCAAGTAACCTCGGAATTGCAATTTCAAACCAGGTATAATAAAGCACCGGATGACGTGCCTGTGGAAACAGGATATGCGGGGTAATATTATCTGAAAACAGGAAAGCAGGGTCATAGACCCTGTCAAAAATAAAATGGAATTGATGTTCAGGATGTTGTGTGGTTATCAGTTTGAGAGTCTCAAACGTGAACCAACCAATTCCTTCGAGTTTGTTCTGGATTAATAGCCGGGTATTGACAGCGATGTTCATTAATTTATTTAACTTTGTAGCAAATATCTGAATTTTTTTTGAGTTATAATAAAAAGTTACCGCTCCTGGCAACTTTTATTCTTGGTTCATGCAGCGGAAGTTCCTGACAAACCTGGGTTTACTCCTATTTTTAAATTTACTCATAAAACCCGTTTGGATTTTTGGGATCGACCTAACTGTGCAACGAATTGTTGGGGTAGGGGATTATGGTTTTTACTTTGTGATCCTGAATTTTTCGTTTCTTTTTAACATCATTCTCGACCTCGGAATCACCAATTTTAACAACCGGAATATTGCCCAGCATAACCATTTGCTGAACAAGCATTTTTCGGGCATCCTTGTATTAAAGCTGCTGCTTGGTTTGACCTATGTGGTGATAGCCTTTATTGTTGCAATGATACTGAGGTACAATGCCGACCAGTTCAGACTACTGGGATGGCTTGCGCTGAACCAGTTCCTGCTTTCGTTTATTTTATACCTGAGGTCAAATATTTCCGGGTTCATGATGTTTAAAACAGACAGCTTGCTCTCAGTGCTTGACCGCCTGCTGATGATCCTGTTTTGCGGGTTATTGCTTTGGGGACATATCACTTCCGAAGTGTTCAGGATCGAATGGTTTGTTTATTCCCAAACGGCTGCATATTCAATAACAGCACTCCTTGCCTTTTTTATTGTGGTAAAAAAAGCACATTTCCGAAAGCTGACCTGGAACTGGCCTTTTTTTCTTATGATCAGCAAGCAGAGTATGCCCTTTGCACTGCTGGTGCTGCTGATGACCTTTTATAACCGCCTTGATCCGGTAATGCTTGAAAGGATGCTACCCGAGAAAACCGGGAATGAACAAGTGGGAATTTATGCTTCCGGATTCCGGCTGCTTGATGCGGCAAATATGATAGCCTATCTGTTCGGAGTTCTCCTTATACCCATCTTTTCCAAGATGATCAAGAAGAAGCAGCCCATTGAACATATGCTCAAGCTTTCCTTTACGCTCATCATTACCCTTGCCGTCATTGTGGGATTTGGTTCTTTTTTCTACAGTTATGAGATGATGGACCTTTTGTATGATACCCACATACAAGCTTCCACCGAAGTTTTCCGGTTGCTTATCCCTGGTTTCATTGCGGTTTCCACCACCTATATATTTGGAACCCTTCTTACTGCAAATGGAAATCTGAGGCAACTCAATTTTATTGCTTTTTCCGGCCTGGTAATTAATTTAGGATTGAACTATTTGCTCATTCCACATATGCTGGCATCGGGATCTGCTATTTCGAGTCTTGTGACTCAATTTACCATGGCAATATTGCAGGTGATGATGGTTCAGCGGATTTTCAAATTTAAAATCAATTACAGATATATCGTTACCCTGCTCCTCTTTTTCGCGGGAGTTATTGTGTTTAATGTCATATCCAGGTTATTCATCATCCCCTGGCCTTTTCTGCCAGTTGATAAAGCATGGCTCGGTAATTTTATCCTGATGCTGGTGGCTTCGGTTTTTCTGGCGGCTATTCTCCGGCTGTGGAGCTTCAGTTCAATGTTGAATATTTTGCGTGAAGAGCGCTGATTATTTAGACTTTCCATGTAACTTCCTGTTGTACATTCCGTATTATTCTCTACCTTTGACACCAATTTTGAAAAGTCTTCTATGGCCAATGAAATGAAAAAAGGAGAAGATTTCGATTCCTCAAACCTCGTTATCTTTATCTACAAATGGCGAAAACCCTTGTTCATTGTAATGGTAATTGCTATGGCAGGCTCATGGTTTTTTTCCTCTCCATGGTTTATCACCCCTAAATTCAAGTCGACTGTAATCATGTTCCCTGCCAGCAGCAGTTCGATATCCAAATCCCTGCTGAACGAGCAATCGGTGAAAGGACAGGACATTACTGCTTTCGGAGAGGATGACCAGGCCGAACAACTGCTTCAGATACTCAATTCAAACAGTATCCGCGACCGCATCATGCGAAAGTTTGACCTGATGAAACATTATGACATCGACAGTACCTCGGATGTTAAATACTCCAATCTTTTCAAGGAATATGACGACAACATCACTTTCAGGAGAACTGAATTCATGGCTGTTCAGATTTCGGTTTATGATAAGGATCCACAGGTAGCAGCGGATATTGCAAATAACATTGCCTCGCTTCTCGACTCTGCCAAAAACGATATGATGCGCCAGCGTTCAGTGAAGGGTTTTAAAGTGGTGGAAGCTGAGTATAACTCCATGAAGGCAGAGAAGGACAAAATAGTTGATTCGCTCATCACACTCGGCAGTTTGGGTGTAAATGACGTGGAATACCAATCCCAGGTTCTGAATCAGCAGTTAGCCATTACGATCATGAATGGCAACAGAAATGCACAGGCGGCACTTCAGAAGAAACTTGATGTGCTTGGAAAGTACGGCGGTATCTATATGGCGCTAAAAAATGCACTGGAATTTAAAACCGAACAACTCATTCTGCTTGAAACAAAATACAAGCAGGCAAAAGTGGATGCGGAGGAAAACCTGCCACAGAAATTTATTGTAAGCGATGCATATAAAGCAGAACGCAAATCATATCCCATGAGGTGGCTCATCATTCTGGTGTCAACCGTTTCCGCACTTTTTATGTCAATCATTGTGATCATGGTCATGGAAAAAATATCGGACTACAATTCTCACAAAAAATTTCAGATAGGACAATCATAATATAAATTCCAACCTATGGACCGTTTTTTTAGTAGTAAAAACATGATCGGTATCGTGCTTAAATGGAAGATCCAGTTAATGGTGGTGATTGTTGCTGCCCTGCTTCTTTCTGCCCTGTTTTCGAGCCCGATATTCATCACTCCCCTTTACAAATCCAATTGTTTGTTATACCCATCCAATATTTCTCCTTATTCCGATGAAAGCGAAACAGAGCAAAGTGTATCGATTTTTCAGTCAAGAGATATCCGTGATTCGCTGGTGAAGAGATTTAACCTGGCAAAACATTGGGAAATTGATTCAAATTACAAGCATTTTGAAAGCACCCTGGGATGGGTATACAGCCAGCGTGTGCACATCAACAAAACACCATTTGAGGCGGTGGAGATTGAAATTTTAGACCAGGACCCGATAATGGCCCGCGACCTGATCAATGCAATGCTTGATATCTATAATAAGAAGATCAGGTCCATGCACAAAGAGAAGTTCGGGGAAGTGGTAGAAAACTACAATTATATCATGGGGGTGAAAAAGGTTTATATGGATTCCCTGAAAGCACAGGCTGTTGAGTTGGGAATCAAGTATGGAGTTTTGGAATTTCAGTCACAAACCCGTGAGGTACTGAGGGCCTATCTGAGCACGGGTGGCGGTTCAGTCCGGGCTGCTGAGGCTAAAGCGATGAAGAAAAACCTGGAAGAAAAGGGTGGCGACATGTTGGTGCTATCTGAAATGATACGTTCCGAATCAGGTACTTTTAGTGCCATGAAAATGGACGCCGACCGTGCTCTCCTTGATTATAACCGCGAATATACCTATGTAAATGTACTCAGTAAGCCTTTTGTTTCCGATAAAAAGGCATATCCGATACGCTGGCTGATTGTGGTATTTAGTACAATGGCCGCTCTTTTCATGGCTATCCTGATCATCGGATTGATTGAAAACGGCAAATTCCGTGGTCTGTCAACTGGGGGCAATGAAGGATAAAGTTGCTGAAATACGAAGTTACCTGACTGGCAGCAATCAACGGATTACGATCCTGTATGTGCTGAGCGCGATTTTTATCGGGTTGAATTGCTATCTGATCTATCGTGACATATACTGGTTGCTTTTTTTTCCACTATTTCTGGTCATCCTATACTTGTATTTTTATTCACTTGACAAGATACTTCTACTCATCACGGCCCTTACACCGGTAGCCATCAACATCACCCAGTTTGAATTCAACGTAGGTGTTTCAATGCCTTCAGAACCCATGATGCTGGGGGTTTTACTGATCTTTGTCATCAAATTGTTTTACAGTGAGCAGGTTGACCAGAAGATATGGAAACATCCGCTCACCATCATCATTGGCATCCAGCTAATGTGGATGCTGATTACAAGCATGACCAGCGATTTGCCACTGGTTTCCTTCAAACATCTCCTGGCGAGGCTGTGGTTTGTAATCCCTTTCTATATCCTGGGAATCCATTTATTTCGAAAACGTTTGAATATCAACCTGTTCATATGGTTTTATATCATTCCTTTTCTGGGTGTAATTGGCTATACTACCTATAACCATTCTCTCTATGGCTTTGATGAACAGGCAGGACATTGGGTAATGGAGCCGTTTTATAACGACCATACTGCCTATGGTGTGATCATCGCACTTTTCATCCCGGTTTTTTTTGGTTTTACTTTCAGTAAAATATATGCCAAAACCACCCGGTTTTTCTCGGGAATAGTCCTGGCCATCCTTCTGATGGCACTGGTGCTGTCTTATAGCCGTGCTGCCTGGATTAGCCTGGCATTTGCTGTAGGCGTGCTGTTCATAGTGCTCTTCAGGATCAAATTCAAATGGATACTTTTTGTCTCGGTGATCCTGGGCTTTATCTTTTATCTTTTTTCATTTCAGATACTTGACCGGCTGGAAAAGAACCGGCAGGGGCCATCAGCCAATTTTGTTGAACACCTTCGTTCAATTTCAAATATTTCAACGGATAATTCAAACCTTGAACGAATAAACCGGTGGCAGTCGGCGCTGCGGATGTTCGAAGACAGACCGGTGTTTGGTTATGGTCCCGGAACGTATCAGTTTGAGTATGCCCCTTTCCAAAGGGCCAAAGAGAAGACCATGATCAGTACCAATGCCGGAGACAAGGGCAATGCACACAGCGAGTACATCGGCCCGCTGGCTGAGCAGGGACTACCCGGAATGTTGCTGGTATTGGCAGTTGTTGGAACCTTCATTGTTGTGGCCATGCGTGTATACCGGCATTCTGCCGAGCCGGAAGTGAGAATGCTGAGCTTGTCGCTCATGCTTTCACTGCTGACTTATTTTATGCATGGAACCATGAATAATTTCCTGGATACGGATAAGGCATCGGTTCCGGTATGGGGATTTATGGCGGCCATTGTGGCCCTGGATTTATATGCAGCGAAACGCAATCCTGTTAAATCAAATAATCCTCAACCTGAGACTGACATTTAAGAGACTGAGAAAAACAGTCACTCTCCATTTTCTTTCAGTTACCTCAGTTTATGCAGCAGATCAGGCAGCATTTTTAATGCAGCGACTTCGCGCCATTTTTTACGCGCTTCGATGGCAGGGGCTCCCCAATAGGTTTTTCCTCCTTCAAGTGATTTTTCCGTACCGGAACCTGCCAGCAGAATTGCGCCTTTACCAATTACCAGGTCCTTGTTTATAAGTACATTTGCCCAGAGGATTACATCATCTTCGATCCTGGTGACTCCGGCTATTGCACAAAATGCACCGATCAGGCAATTTCTTCCGATATAGGTATCATGGCCAACCTGCACATGGTTGTCGAATTTGGTTCCGAAAGAAATAATGGTGTCTCCTGAAACGCCTTTGTCGATAGAAGTTAATGCACCAATCTCAACAAAGTCTTCAAGGACCACCCTTCCACATGATTCCAGCTTTTTATACCCTTCCGGTCGTCTCTGAAAATAATATGCATCCGCACCAATTACGGCACCGCTATGGATAATTACGTTATTGCCGATAACAGAATGGTCGTAAATGCTGGCATTGGCATGTATTGTGCAGTTTTTACCAATGGTCACATGGTTTCCAACAAATGCACCCGGTTGAATTACCGTTCCTTCCCCGATTTCAGCACTTGGACTTACAGATGCAACAGCTTTTTCAAAAGGGCGGAAATGTTTGGCCAGAGAAACGTAATCGTCGAATGGTTTATCGCTGATAAGCAGCGCTTTACCGGCCGGACAATCCACCTCCTTATTGATAATGATGGTGGTGGCATTCGAATTAAGCGCTTTTGAATAATATTTTGGATGATCGACAAACGTCAGGTCCCCGGCTTCAACCATGTGGATTTCATTCATCCCCGACACTGAAAAGTCAGGATCGCCAACGGGCGTGGCATGAATCATTTTGGCAATGTCTGCCAGTGTTACTGCGTGAGGAAATTTCATTATGCGAAATGTGAAATGTGAAACAGTTTATACTTTCACGCGTTCAGAATAGTCACCTGTGCGGGTATCCACTTTAATGTTTTCTCCTTCGTTGATAAAAAGGGGAACCTTAACAATGGCGCCTGTTTCTACAGTGCAATCTTTAAGCGTGTTTGTAGCGGTATTGCCGCGCATTCCGGGTTCAGTATAGGTTATTTTAAGAACCACAAACGGAGGTAGTTCACAGGTGAGTGCAGTTTCTGTGTCGGCGTGGAAAAGAATTTCAACCTCCTGACCCTCTTTTAAAAATTGAGGGGCATTGATCAGTGTTTCAGGAACATAGATTTGCTCGAAAGTTTCCGTATGCATGAAATGGTAGTCGGCATTTTCCTTGAAGAGGAATTGGTATTTTCTGCGCTCTACGCGGGCAATTTCCAGTTTTGCACCAGAATCAAAGGTGTTCGCAATGACGCGGCCATGTTTCAGACTCTTTAACTTTGTACGGATAAATGCCGGTCCTTTCCCGGGTTTTACATGCTGGAATTCTACGATACTGTACAGGTCATTATTGAATTCAATAACGAGACCATTTCTGATATCAGCTGTTGTTGCCATAAAAATATTTAGATGATTGAATTTAAAAAGGGCTGCAAAAATAGTTAAAAATCTTGGATTAAATGTGTTATTTTTGCGGCTGCATTGAAAAATATGGTTCACGACTG
Organism: uncultured Draconibacterium sp.; assembly: GCA_964628215.1. Classification (GTDB taxonomy): domain Bacteria; phylum Bacteroidota; class Bacteroidia; order Bacteroidales; family FEN-979; genus CAIVAT01. Next base: position 5,232 of record CAZVNF010000011.1, on the reverse strand, counting down.
AAGATGAAACAACTTCTTAAACGACTCTTTACTGTACTTCATATTTCGGTGACCCGTAACCAGAAATACGATGCCTATACACGGAAAATTATTCGCCGCAGTCTGAAATCAGATTCGAATTGTATCGATATCGGTTGTCATAAAGGTGAAATTCTCGACCTGATGATCGCAGGGGCACCCCTGGGAAAAAAGATTGGATTTGAGCCAATACCAGAGCTTTTTCATTTTCTTTGCCAAAAATATGAAGGTGACCCGAATGTTGCAATTCACCCGACTGCCCTGTATGATCAAACAGGAACAACCACATTTCAGCATGTTCTGAATGCCCCTGCATACAGTGGAATAAAAAAGCGGAAGTATGACGGCAAGCAGGTCGCTATCGACCAGATAACCGTATCAACGGGTTTGCTTGACCATGTGATTCCGGCTGATTTACGGATAGACTTTGTCAAGATAGATGTTGAAGGAGCTGAGTTTAAAGTGATGAAAGGTGGTTTGAACACCTTTAAACGTTGCAAGCCGGTCATCATTTTTGAATTCGGCCTTGGTGCAGCCGAATTTTACAATTCCAAACCCAACGATCTGCATGCTTTTTTAACAAATGAGTGTGGCATGAAAATCTCAACCCTTAAAGGATTTCTGAACCAGTCTCCTGCTCTTACAGAACCACAGTTCCGCAGTATGTTTGAAAATGGAACTGAATATTATTTTGCAGCCCACCCCTGATTTCGCCATCTCGCCATTTCGCCATTTCGCTATTTCGCTATTTCGCTACTTCGCTACTTCGCTACCTCGCTACCTCGCTACCTCGCTACTTGTAATCTTCTATCTGCAAACTCCCGGCAGCAAAAGCCGACTCCGTTTGATGAAGGTTGGAGCAGATCATAATAGTACGGTTTCCTGCAAATTTTTTAATTAGTTCAAGATACCATTCAATACCTGCTTTGTCGAGGTTCATGGTAGGTTCATCGAGCAGGATCATCGGAACATCGCTGAGAATTGCGAGCACCAGTTTTACACGTTGCTTCATGCCTGATGAAAACTGGCGGATCGGCTTGTGCTTCATTGGTGGAAACTCAAGAAGACCGGTCACAGAATGCAAGTTATGACCTGGCAGATATTGTTTGAAGGAAAAATGAAATTCAATCATTTCTTTCAGTGTGAAATCCTCAATCAGCTCAAGGTACGGGGCCACCATGGTAAGGTAATGGAAAATACTTTCACCGCTGACAGCTTTTCCCTGGTGAGAATAAATAACCTTTCCGGCAGTTGGATGGAGGTTTCCGGCAATAACCTGCAGCAGGGTGGATTTTCCGGAGCCATTCCGGCCCAGGATGGCAGTGATCGAATTTTCTTCAAAGAAAAACGAAACATTGCGGAATATCCACTCTGCATTGAATTTCTTCCCGATCTGTTCCAGCCGGATTTCCATAGTCAGGTTCGCCGGAAATTCCGGTCAAAAAAATTAGGTGTATATGCTATTTCTCGCGCATTTTGGAATAGCCTTTCATAATTCCCCGGCTTGAATTGGCAATAAAGGAGAGTATTTCATCGCGTTCAGGGATCGCCTCAACTTTAGCTTCAATTATTTCCACAGCCTGCGAAACATTGTACCCTTTAATGAAGATTATCCGGTAAATTTCCTGTATTTTATTGATCACTTCAGGACTGAATCCGCGCCTGCGAAGCCCGATTGAGTTAACGCCCACATAGGACAGCGGATCCCTAGCGGCTTTGGTATAGGGTGGAACATCTTTTCCTACCCCCGACCCTCCTGCAATGATGGAATGGGTGCCTATATGACAGAATTGGTGTATGGGGACCAGTCCGCCCACTATGGCCCAGTCATCAACAGTCACATGTCCGCCCAGCATGGCGGCATTGGCAAGGATAACATTGTTCCCGACAACACAATCGTGTGCAATGTGCACATAGGCCATGATCAGTGTGTTATCGCCAACTACGGTTTCATAACTTGCTTTGGTACCCCGGTTGATAGTGGCAAATTCCCGGATAGTCACATTGTTGCCTATTTTCACAATGGTGTCTTCCCCTGCAAATTTAAGATCCTGTGGAATCGCTGAAATAACAGCTCCGGGAAATATTTTACAGTTTTTCCCGATGCGGGCACCTTCCATGATGGTTACGTTGGATCCGATCCATGTCCCCTCTTCGATGATAACGTTTTTATCGATAGAGACAAAAGGCTCAATAACCACATTGGCAGCCACTTTTGCCTGGGGATTTACATATGCTAAAGGTTGATTCATAATGCAGGTTATTTACGTTGGAGTTGTGCCATCATTTCTGCTTCCACTACTATTTTATTGCCAACATAGGCAACCCCTTTCATGCTGATCAACCCACGGCGCATCGGCCCGTTGAACTGGCAGAAAAACACCAGCGTATCCCCGGGGACAACTTTGTGCCTGAATTTCACATTGTCAATTTTAACAAAAAGGGTCAGGTAATTCTGCGGATCATCCAGGGTACTCAAAGCAAGAATTCCTCCATTCTGAGCAAGTGCTTCTATCATGAGAACGCCTGGCATTACAGGTTCATCAGGGAAATGACCTGCGAAGAATGCTTCATTGATGGTAACATTTTTAACACCAACAACATAATCCGTCCCCATTTCAATGATCTTATCGATAAAAAGGAACGGGGGCCGGTGCGGCAAAAGGTTTTTTATCTGATTTATATTGTAAAGTGGCGGTTTGTTGGGATCGAACACCGGAACATTTTCTGTATGACGTTCCTTCTTTAACTGCTTTTTGATCAGTTTGGCAAATTCAACGTTTGATAAATGGCCGGGCCGTGTGGCAATCACATGTCCTTTGATAGGCATACCTACAAGCGCAAGATCTCCAATGATGTCAAGCAGTTTATGGCGGGCCGGTTCATTGGGGAATCGCAGTTCAAGGTTATTCAGAATCCCTTCTTTCAGCACCTTCACCCTGGGCTTGTTGAACAGGTGGGCAAGATGGTCGAGTTCAGCATGCGACATTTCACGATCAACAAAAACGATGGCATTGCTCAGATCGCCGCCTTTAATTAGGTTGTTATTCAGCAGAAATTCAAGCTCATGCAGAAAAACAAAGGTTCTGCATGTGGCGAAATCCTGTTCGAACTGTTTGAGGTTGGTCAGAGTAGCATTTTGAGACTGAAGTACTTTTGATTCATAATCAATCATTACCGACACCCTGAACTCACTGGATGGGATGAGAAGCATCTCCACCTTTTTTTCCGGGTTGAGATAAGTGATGTTTGTGGTAACCTCAAAATACTGCCGCAGGGCTTTTTGTTCAACAATACCTGCCGACTGTAAAGCTTCTACATAAAACCTGGAACTCCCGTCGAGAATTGGGGTTTCAGACTGGTTCATTTCAATGATGGCGTTGTCGATCTGCAGTCCTGCTAATGCTGCAAGCACATGTTCTACGGTATCAATCCGCACTCCGTCATGCTCGATACTGGTTCCGCGGGAGGTATCGACCACATGGTCAACATCTGCATCCACCAGGGTTCCTGAGGACAGATCAACCCTGCGAAACTTATATCCGTAATTTTCCGGTGCAGGTTTAAATGTCAGGATAACTTCCTTCCCGGTATGTAAGCCAACTCCGGAAACACTTACCGGAGCTTTGATAGTTCTTTGTTTTTCACTCATGTGATTTCTTCAGTTGTTTTTCAATGGAGTATACCTTTCTGACAATTTCGTCAAAATTACGCCAATGGATGAAATTACGCCTGGCTTTGCTTATTTCGATGGCCGGAGCGCCAAGCATCATGGCCCCTGCCTGAGTTATACTCGCTTCAATACCTGAACCGGCCCCGATTTTCACATCATCCGCAATGGTGATGTGCCCCACAATACCTACCTGTCCGCCAATCATGCAATTCCTGCCTATTTTTGTTGAACCGCTGATCCCGGTTTGCGCTGCAATCACCGTGTTTTCACCAATTTCGGCATTGTGTCCAACCTGGATGAGATTGTCGAGTTTTACTCCCTGCCTGATGATGGTGGAGCCCAGGGTAGCACGGTCGATAGTGCTGTTGGCTCCAATTTCCACATGGTTTTCGAGAATCACGTTACCCAGCTGGGGGATTTTTTGGTAGTTGTTTCCTGCAACCGGGGCAAATCCGAATCCATCGGAACCGATCACGACTCCTGAATGAAGCGTGCAACGTTCCCCTATAATACAGTCGTGATAAACCTTTACTCCGGGATATAGTATTGAATGATCTCCGATAGTTACGTTATTTCCAATGAACACCTGCGGATGAATCAGCACGTTTTTTCCAATGGTCACTTTTTTCCCGATTACAGTGAAATCACCTACTGAAACCTTCTCGCCCAATACGGCAGAAGGGTCAATGGCAGAATTGGGTGAAATGCCAGTAATCCCTGATTTCGACTGGTCGAACATTTCAAGCAGTGTGGCGAAGGAGGAATAGGCATCTGCCACACGAATCAATGTGCGGGTAACCGGCTGAACAGCGGCAAAATCAGAATTGACCACAATGATCGAAGCCTCAGTGGTATAAACATAAGGCGTGTATTTGGGATTTGCCAAAAAGGTAAGTGTTCCTGGCTTACCTTCATCGATCTTCGAGAGGTTAAAAACTTTTTCCCGGGGGTTACCTTCAACGGTCCCCTTGAGAAATCCGGCAATCTGGGCTGCGGTGAATTCCATTAATCGACCTTCATGAATTTTTGTGGAGTAAAAAGTGCCGCAATTTACCAAATATTTCGATAGGGGAATATGAAAATATTTCAACAGTCAGATTGATAGGATATTAACCAAAATCACTTTCAGATGATCTCTTTCGGATAACAGAGGAGGTACTTGCTCACCGTAGTTGGCATCACTGCGTTGTTTAGTTGTTCAGATGCCTCTGAAATGTCAATGAGTTCATTCGATCTCCCTTTGATCATAATTCGCTCATGTCTCGGATTATAGGCTTTGTTTTCCACTTTATCGCAGGTGAAATAGTAGTGAAGGTCCTTTGGGGCAAGATGACAGGCAGACAGGGTTTTTTGTTTCACCATGGCCACATATTCAGGATCGAAAGGGGTTGTTTGCATCTCAACCCTGAAAAGCTTTCGGTTGACAAGGCGCTCGCACAGGTCCGATAAGATGGAATCGCCGTGGTTTGCCCATACTTTAAGAGATGCGAAAACATCAAAATCATCGAGTTTTGCGAACAATGCCAGCCAGGTAAGGTCTG
>CAZVNF010000010.1:2386-45374 GCA_964628215.1 uncultured Draconibacterium sp. | reverse complement strand
CGAAGGATTATACCCCGAAAAGGTCATCGGGGGCTGCAGAATGGTTGGAACAATTCCAAGAAGAAAACAGCCCCAGAGAAGTTCGATAGTTTCGCGGTTATAGCGGGTTGCAATAATCACATGATCTCCCTGCTTCAGCCCCAGGTTTGCAAGCCCTGAGGCGATCAGCTTTGCTTCATTCAGTAATTCCTTATAAGATTGCTTTATAATGCTGCCATCTTCCTCAACATAGCCGATAAATAAATCATGGGGACTGTTGGCTGCGCGGTGCAGAAGATCAGGCAGGGTAAGTTCAGGCTGGTAACAGGGGCTTATATCAGGCATGGAAATTCATCTTATGCAAATCGGTGTGCAAAGTAACGAATAAGTCGGCAAACAGCCAGATATCCGGAAAATTCTTACCTTTGCATTTTAATACAAAGCCACATGAAAATTGAAGATTTCATTGCCAAACTTGAAGAAGAATATGAAGACCTGGTGCCTGGCACACTTAAACCTGCGAGTGTTTTCAGGGAAGTTTTTGAATGGAATTCCATCAATGCCCTTATCCTGATCGCCCTGGTTAAAACCGAATATGATGTCACCATCAATGCAGAAGATATCGCCACTTCAAAAACAGTAGAGGATCTGTTCCTGATCATTCAATCGCGCGTGGCATAATCCCCGGCGCTTACCTGTTTTCCATTAAAGTTAATCCTTCCTTTGCCAGTTGGGCAATGGAAATCTCGTCGAAAAAAAGATAAGGGGGCCATTCAAATCCGAAGATGGTCTTTGTCTCCTCCGTAAGTTCCACTGCCATTAATGAATCTATTCCGTAGGCCGGCAGACTTTTTTCCGGATCTGCGGGTAAGCCCTCGTTGAGGCGGAGGGCAACCCAGGCCAGCAGGAACTGTTCGAGGTTTGTTGCGCTGCCATCCTCAAAACCCGCTTGAAGCAACTCGTGATCTTCGTACATACGGTCGGCAATCACTTCAAAACTGCCGGTAAGCAATGATTCCCTGTTTGCCCTGCGCATGATTTTCCCGCTGGATGTTTTAATAACAGAGCCCGTGCGGACCAGCGCGATCCGGACCGGATGAATTTCAAATTCACGGGATACAGCAGCAACAATGGCTTCCAGTATATTACCTGTATCCGGGGGTAAAAAACTGCGCTGCAGTTCGGCCACAATGGCAAGTCTTTCCTGCCCGTGATGGTCGATCGAAAAGGCGGCGGTGCAGGTTTTCCTGATCGAGGAATGGCTTTTTTCAATGGCCTCTTCGATGTCCTGGGGATAGAAATTACGCCCATGAATAATGATGAGGTCTTTCAGTCTTCCGGTAATGAAAAGTTCGCCGTTGTGCAAAAAACCCAGGTCACCGGTTCTTAACCACACAGGCTCGTCACGGTCTGCAGGGCTTGCCCTGAAAACCTGTTCAGTAAGCGCCGGTTTGCCATAATATCCCATGGTTATCGAGTTTCCGCTTGCCCAGATCTCCCCGATTTTGTATGGCTTTTGGATCTCTTTTGTTTCAGGGTCAACAATAAGAATGGAGGTATCCATTTTCGGAGTACCATTGCTGGCTATCCACTGAACATCGCCGTTTTGCTCTTCATTTGTCACAGGTAAAACAAGATTTTTCTCGAGTGCAGAACCGATAACAGGAAGGTAAAGTGTCGGTTCCGACATGGCTCCTCCGACAAGGATCAGGGTAGATTCAGCCAGTCCGTATGCCGGGATCAGCGCTTCGGGTCGCAGGCCAACCGGGCCAAAGGTGGAAAGAAACCGATCGAAGGTTGACCTCCGGATGGGTTCGGCTCCGCTGTACATGACTCTCAAAGAGGTCAGATCCAGTGTATTCCGATGGGCCTCATCGATCTTGTCAACACAGTGGTTAAAGGCAAAGTCGGGCTGGCCGCTTACCGTAGCGTGGTAACGGGTAATCGCCTGCAACAGGAAAAAAGGATTCCCGATAAAGATAACCGGGGGGATCAGCACCGACATTGATCCGGAATAAACGGTTTCAAGTATCCCAAAAATCAAACCCAGGTCATGGAACTGGGGAACCCAATGCAGGGCGATATCTTCGGGGGTAATCTGAAAAATCAGTTGCAGCGAACGCAGGTTGTACATGATATTCCGGTGGCTGACCATCACTCCCTTGGGGTCGCCGGTTGACCCTGAAGTATATTGAAGAAAGGCCAGGTTGTTAAACGCCGGTTCATCCGGAACAGGGGCCAGTGGGTCGGTTACCGGCCATATATCCGTGGTATGCCAGGGAAGTCCGGCAAGGATGGGGTCTTCTGCGAAATTACGTTCAAGCGAACGGGCAATGGCTTCTGTGGTAAGGATCGAATTTGCCCCGCAATCAACAGCCATTGTGCGGATGCGGTGAACAGAGCGGTTTTTTCTGGGAGGATAGGCTGTGGCAGGAATGACCCCGGCATAAAGGCAACCATAAAAGGCAATGATAAAATCAAACCCGGGAGGATAGAACATCAGCACATTTTTTCCCTTCAATCCCAGTGTTGACAGCCTTTGCGCCACATTGCGGGCTCCTGTATCCAGTTCCCCGTAAGTTAATGAACCCGCTTCATCTTCCCCGTTGGCAAGGAAGATAAATGCTTTCTTATCAGGAAGTGAAACAGAGCGCTGCCGCAACACTGAAACAATGGTTGCCACATCCGGAATAAGGTGAAGGTCTCCGGGAACAGGCGCAGGGTAAGTCAGATCCATCTTTTTATGAAATTAAGAATGAGGAAGTTCAGCCCTCCTTATTCGGGCAAAATTAGAAAAATGGGAGCTATAATGAAAAAAAAAGTACTTTTGTACAGTTCCCGTGTAGAATGTGAGATCAATTGATGATGTAAATGGCGATTTTTGAGATACCTGATGTTCGGATTGCCGGTCTCTCGGCTTGTGTTCCTAAAAAGAAATTATCCAATCATGATTACAACTGGATTACGCAAAAAGAGCGTGACCAGCTGATCCAGATGATTGGTGTTGAGACCCGGCATGTGGCTGAGGCGGGACAAACAACCTCCGACCTTTGTTTTCAGGCTGCCGAACAACTTCTGACCAGCCTGGCGTGGGAACGCAGTGAAATCAATTTGCTGGTATTCGTTTCACAATCACGTGATTATATAATTCCTTCCACCTCCGCTATTCTTCAGGACCGGTTGAAATTACCAAAAACCTGCCTTGCCATTGATGTAAATCTCGGGTGTTCGGGGTACGTTTACGGTCTTTCGGTTATAGGCAGCCTGATGAAAACAACCGGTCTGCAAAAAGGACTGCTGCTTGTGGGTGATCTTTCCAATGTAACTTCCTGTTACCGGGATAAAAGCACCTATCCGTTATTTGGTGATGCGGGAACTGCCACCGCACTTGAGTTGAAACCGGGTTTTCCGCCCATGCAGTTCAACCTGCAAACCGATGGCAGCGGGTATGGGGCGATCATCATCCCCGATGGAGGCGTGCGCAACCTGCTCAGCAAAAAATCTTTTGCCATAAAAAAATACGGGGATGGAATTTATCGCAGCAAGCTGCACATCGCACTGAATGGCATCGAAGTGTTCAACTTCTCGCTGCGAGAGGTTGTTCCCAATATCAAAACCACCCTGAAACACTTCAACCGCCAGCTGGACGAATTCGACTTCCTGATGTTCCACCAGGCCAACCGCCTGATCAATGAGACCATCCGCAAGATGCTGAAGGTTGATCCTGCAAGGGTGCCCTATTCCCTTCGTGAATATGGAAATACCAGTTGTTCCTCAATTCCGCTGACCATGGTCACCCAACTTCGCAGCAACCTGGGCGAAAAACCTCACAAACTGTTGCTGTCTGCTTTTGGAATCGGACTCTCATGGGGTACAGTACTGATCGAAACAGATGGAATTGTGGTTCCTGAAATAACCGAACAGGAAGCTAATCCAAATCAATCCCCCCAGGAATGAACGCATTTGATCTGAAAGGCAAAACCATTCTTGTAACCGGTGCCTCTTCCGGGTTAGGGAAGCAGACTGCCATAACGGCCAGTGAATATGGGGCAAAAGTGATTGTAACAGGCCGCAATTTATCCCGGCTGGATGAAACCTACCGGTCGCTTGCCGGGGAAGGGCACCGGCAATTCGCAGCTGATCTCACGGTTCAGGCAGATATTGACAGACTTGTAGCCTCATTGCCACAACTTGACGGACTGGTTCACAGCACAGGCATTTCAGAACTTGCTCCTGCCCAATTTATCACTGAAGAGGTCATCAGCAAAACCTTCCGCATCAGCTTTGATGCCTCGGTTCTTCTTACAGCCGGGATTTTACGCAAGAAAAAACTGACAAAAGGCAACAGCTCCATTGTATTTATCTCCTCCATTTCCACCCGTTATCCATTTGTGGGAGGAGCCATGTATATCAGTGCCAAAGCGGCACTTGAGGCATATGCCCGGGTACTGGCACTTGAACTGGCCTCCAGAGGAACGAGAGTCAACTGCATAGCCCCTGCCTTTGTACGCACCCCTATGCTGGACGAAACTGCTGAGAATTTTTCACAGGAAGCCGTTGATAAAATTGAACAACGCCAGCTGATGGGGCTGGGCGACCCGGTGGATGTGGCCAATACCATCATATTTTACCTGGCCGATGCATCAAAATGGGTAAGTGCAACGAACCTGATTTTAGGAGGAGGTTGAAAAAATGAGCAAGACGAACCTTGATTATTCCATTGTTGTCCCAGTGTATAACAGTTGCGAATCGCTTGAATTATTATACCAGCGGATCGGGCAGACCATGAAAAAGCTTGAAAAGACATTTGAAATAATTTTCGTGGACGACGATAGTGCCGATACCAGCTGGAACACACTTGAGTCGATTCAGAAGTCAGATCCGGAAAAGGTTATTGCTATTCGCCTGGCACGTAATTTTGGTCAGCATAACGCGACCATTTGTGGCATTGCACAGGCTTCAGGCACATTTATCATCACCATCGACGACGACCTTCAAAATCCCCCTGAAGAGATTGCCAAACTGGTTGAAACCATGAAAAACACCGATGCCGACCTGGTTTACGGCATCTATGGCAAAAAGCATCACTCCATGGCACGCAATCTTGGCAGTGGTGCGCTGAAAGGATGGTCGCGGCGCATATTCAAAACCAAAGGCAATGGTTCCTCCTTCAGGCTGATGAAATCATCTCTCGGGAAAAACCTGCTCCATCATCAGATCAATTTCATTTATATTGATGAATTGTTCAACTGGTACACCAACCATATTGCCTTCGTGCTTACAGACCATCAGAAACGCCCTTTCCAGCAGTCGACATACACCTCCCGCAGTCTCTTCTCCATGCTCTCCAACCTGATCATCTATTATACGGCCATGCCCCTTAAAATGATGGTTTACGGCGGATTCTTTTCTGCGCTCCTGAGCTTCATAATCGGCCTTTTGTTTATTTACAGGAAACTTATGCATGGCATTCCCATCCTTGGATTTACAGCCCTGATCGTTACAATTCTATTTTCAACCAGTATCATTTTACTGTCATTGGGGGTGATTGGAGAGTACCTGAGCCGGATCTACATGGTGCAGAACAGGAAGCCTCCTTTTTCCATTAAAACAGTGCTGAACCATGAAGTTCTTTAAATACGGGATCACACTGGAACGGCTTAAGGAAGAGGATATTGAACTGGTAAGGCAGTGGCGAAATTCAGATCCGGTGAGGCTGAATATGAAATACCAGGATTTCATCACCCCGGAACAGCAGCAGCAATGGTTTTATTCCATTAACAACCTCCGGGTGAATTACCTGATGATTTATTATGAGGGTGTTAAAATCGGGTTGCTGAACGATAAAAACATCGATTGGGAATTGAAGTCCTCTGAATCAGGGATATTTTTAGGCCGGACAGAATTTTACAACACCTTTGTCCCCTACCTGGTTTCGGTAGCCGGCATTGAAACTACGTTTAACTTTCTTGGATGGAATAAGCAAGTTGCACATATCCTGCGGTCAAATACCAATGCCATTCAATTTAACCGGCAACTGGGGTATCAGCTTTGTGAAGGACAGGAGGAGATCGATCACCAGCGGTATGAAATAACCTGGGAGCGATTTGTCCTGACTGCCGGAAAAATAAGAAAAGCCGTGCGGGCACTTGCCGGCAACAACATCAGAACCAGGATATTGTTTGAACCGGCCGACTATGAGTCCGGACTCGCCCAGCAATTTGAAGAACTCCTGAAAGCCTACCCGGGCCCCATCGAGCGGGAAGAGACCCGGGAAGGGATATGGTACCGGGAGGCGGAACCTGGCTTGACAGATAAGATTTAATTCGCAGGTAAATTATGCTGTTCAATTCTATCGGATATCTTTTTTTCCTTCCATTCACAGTATTGCTCTACTATGTGATCCCATTCCGTTGGCGCTGGGTTGTTCTCCTGGCTGCCAGCTACTTCTTTTATCTCCTGTGGAGGGTTGAATTTGTGCTGGTTTTGATGAGTGCCACCCTGGTATCCTACCTTGCCGCCTTGCAGATGGGGAAAATTTCCATTAAAAAGCAACGATTAAAATACCTGGTATTTTCCATGGTTGTTAACCTGGGAATGCTGATTGTTTTCAAGTACCTTGGATTTTTTACTGAAATTGTCAATGACCTGGCGGGTTTTGCCGGAAAAAATCAAGTCATTCCTTATTACAGCATCCTTTTACCCATCGGAATCTCCTTTTACACCTTTCAAACGATCGGGTATACGGTAGATGTTTACCGCGGGGTGATCAAACCGGAAAAAAATATCGGCATCTATGCCTTGTTTGTATCCTTTTTCCCCCTGGTACTGGCGGGTCCTATTGAACGTGGACGCAGATTGCTGCCTCAGTTCCATGTTGAACACACGTTTGATCCGCAATTGTTCACCAGCGGGCTTCGTCTCATTCTGTGGGGACTGTTTAAGAAAATTGTCATCGCCGACCGTCTCTCCATTTTTGTACAGGCGATTTTTTCTGAACCTCAATATTTCCATGGTATTGAAATAGGGGTTGGAATCATGCTGAAGATGATGCAGGTATATGCTGATTTTTCGGGCTATACCGATATTGCCATCGGATCGGCGCGGCTGCTGGGGTTCAGGCTCAGCCCAAATTTCAACCGGCCTTTCAGTGCGCAATCAATTTCCGCTTTCTGGAGCCGCTGGCATATTTCACTTACTTCGTGGCTGCGCGATTATGTCTATTTTTCACTCCCGTTTAAATATCATGGTAAAAATGTAAACTGGCGGGTAAATCTCAACCTGCTAATCACCTTTGTACTCGTTGGATTCTGGCACGGCCCTTACTGGAATTTTATCATTTTCGGTGTTTTTCATGGTGCGTTTATTATCCTGGCCAACGTTTCGAAGCCGCTCATGACCTCTTTTAACCGGGTAAGCGGGCTAACCCGTTTCCCGCGATTGCTCCAAGGGCTGAATATCACCGCTACTTTTCTGCTGGTTTGTTCAACAGGGTTTTTCTTCGGACAACACCCGCTCGGCGATTCTTTCATGCTCATCGGGAACCTGTGCGATTTCAGCCATTCCGGCAATGCATTCCTGGAATTATTGAGAAATAACGACTTTATCCTTGGCATCCTTTTAATCATCTTCATGCTTTGGTTTGAATACCAGGTTGCCATGACCTCTTTTAAATCGAAATTTATGAACAAACCTGTGACCATCCGGTATACTGCGTATCTTGGCATGTTGTTTTTCATTCTTGTTTTTGGCGTATTTTCAAATCAGAAGTTTTTTTATTTTCAGTTTTAACATGATCCGGCATAAGCGTTTTTTTCAGAAACTGTTTGTATTTATCCTGCTGGTGGTGGGGGTGAATGTGTTGCTGAATATGATGTATGATCACTGGATGTATTATTTCAGGCTGGCAAGGAACCAGGACGAACAATTTAAATCTTGTCCTGACACGTTGAAATACCTGATGATGGGAAATTCGCACAACCGGATCGATCCGTCGGTTCTCGGCAGTAGTTTTTGCTACATCACTCCCAAGGAAGTGTACAAAGAAACATACTACAAATTAAAGTACATCCTGGAGTTTACGACCAAACGGCCGGAAAACATATTGCTTTCCATCGATCCGGTGAACTTCAGTCCTAAAGCGGAAAATGAACTATCCTTCGATGGATATTGGCGTAAATATCTGAACTATTCAGAACTGGCCCGTGAGAACAATGACCCGGGTTACCTTTTAAATTGGGTGACCGGCAATTTTTTTTCCTATGTGGGAAATTACAAATACACTTACATGTCGGTATTTTTCTTCAATGCCGACTTGCATCAGATAAAAAACGGGTACTTCCCTGCGAGAAATTATAAGAACTTTGCCAGGGAACCCAACCGTGAAATTTTAGGATATATGGTAGCAACAGCATACCTTGCGAGTTATTCCAAAAAATCCACTATCGGACAATCAAAATATTACAGCAAAATACTGGCCCTTTGCAAACAATATAACATACATCTTATCCTGTTACGCATGCCCCTGACCGATGAATATTTAAAATACGCAGGAAAGCTGGTCGATCTGAATAAACTTGACAATGAAATCATTGGTGTAACCCGTCAACATTGTAACGATTTCGAGGTTTTTGATTTCAGAAATGAATTTAAAGGCAGGCCCGACTATTTTTTCAATGCCGATCATGTAAATCCCGCCGGAGCAACAATCATCAGCAATAAACTCAAAGATAAACTTTTAAATCCCAACAACTTATGAAAAAACAATTTGGATCATCCACAGTTAGTTTATTCACTGCCTGGTTTTTGGCTGCACTTTTTCTTTTGTCCGCCACAACCCTCGTTGCACAAAACCAAAAATCGGGGAAAGGCCATGGAAGTCCAACCCCTGAAGAACGTGCGAAACGCCAGACGGAAAAGATGAAAGAGAGTTTGAAACTCACTTCGGTGCAGGAACCCAAAGTTTCCGCCATCAACCTGAAGTATGCGAATAAGATGGAAGATGTTCGAAAAATGTCTGATACCGCTGCTCAACGCAAGTCGACCCAGGCTCTTAACAAGCAAAAAGAAGGAGAGTTGAAAACGGTGCTCACCGCCGAACAGTTCAAACTATATTTAAAGCAGGTAGAAGAGTTGAAGGCCAAGCGGCGCGACCAGCAGAAACGTTAGAAATCGACCATGATGCCTATGGCCGGCAAAACAGTTCCGGCTTTGTTTTCAATGGCACGGAGTTCATACCGCTCCTGCCCTTGCGGGTCAATGTATTTAACCACCGAACCATCCTCTTGTGTATTAACCAGCAAATCAGGCTGCTGTGACTGGAAATTAAGTACATTCTGTACATCCAGGTAGAACATCAGTGACCATTTTTTAAAATAGAATCCTTTGTCGATCCGGATATCCAACTGGTTAAACGACGTTAACCGAAGGGTGTTAAAAGCGCTGTAATCGAGATATCCCCGGCCCTGTGCATCCCACGCTTCCACCAGGGTTGATTTATCCATATCCCATGGGGTATAGGGCTGACCGCCGGCAAACCGCCATTTGGCACCGATTTCCCAGTTGTGTTTGAATTTTCTGCCCAGGGTAACATTGAACAGGTGGCGGTTGTCCCAGGCTGAAGGAATATACGCCCCATCGTAATTGGTAAACTCGCTGCGCACAAAAGTATAGGTAAGTATCACATTGAATTTGAACAGGTCGGCGTTTCTAACCAGAACTTCAAATCCATACGCACGTCCTTTTGAAATGGGGAGCAGCGGCTCATCCCCTACAGCGCCAAATTCAGTTCCTTTGCTGGCCAGAGCAACAGAATCCTTTATAGAAAAAGGGTAATTCCTGTAATATTTGTAAAACCCTTCCAGTGATATCTTTGCATTTGGTTTTGGCAGATATTCCAGGCCTAAAACAACATGGTCGGCGGATATATATTTGATCCCAAGCGAATCGTTCACCAGCGCACCATTGTTGTTCCGGAATCCGAGTGAGGTGTAGGCAGGAAGCTGGTAATAGCGTCCGACATTGAAGTTGAGAAAGAATTTATCGGGCACAAAGGCATAGGATGCAGAAAACCGCGGTGAGAACTGGTTCAACAGGTTGTTCATGTTTTTGGAGTAATTGTTGGCGTCCATCCTGATTCCCAGGTTAAGGTTAAGCCGGTCATTGAAAAACGCCCGGTTCACCTGGCCAAACACATTCCATTTCCACATTTCCAGCTTTGAGTTGTAATCAAGTGTAAGCAACTGGTTTTCAACAAAAACCTTCTGATAGGTTTTATTTGAATATTTGGCGTATTCAAGTCCGGCACCATAGGTAATTTTCCACTTAACCAGGTCGGTGAGCCCTTCATAGCGGAGTTTATTCTCGATTTCCTGCGAATTGTAACTGAGCAGCAGACTGTCGGGGACCTCTACGTTATTGGTGTATTTTACCTGATCGTTGTTAAGCATGTTGCGGCTCAGTACCCAGGTATCGTACCCCTTTGCCCTGAAATGACGGTAAACAATGCCAAACACATAGCTCCACTGGTCATTCACGGGGAGCGCCTGCAACACATAGTTTTGAAAAGCATCGGGATTTTTGATGCCTGTATTCAATTTATTTTTATCAAGTGCCCCGATGGAAATTACAGAAATCTGGTTTCGCTTGTCCAGATCGATCTTGTATTTGAACTGGTAATCGTTGTAGGTTGGAAGAAAAGGCAGTTTGAGCGCACTGAAGAGAAATTGCAGGTATGAACGGCGTACCGACAGGATCATGGTTGAATTCTTTGTTACCGGCCCATTCAGGGTCAGCGCGAAATCGCTGGAGCCAATGGAAAGGCGGCCCCCGAATTTTTCCTTGTTTCCGTCAATCTGGCGCATATCCATAACCGAGCTCAGTGCATTGCCCCTGCCCGTAGGGAAAGCGCTGGAATAAAGCTGCACTTCGCGGATGAAATCGACATTGATAATACCTACAGGCCCGCCTGAAGACCCCTGGGTTGAAAAATGGTTCAGATACGGAATCTCCACACCATCAAGATAAAACCGGTTTTCGCTGGGTCCTCCACCCCTTACAATCACATCGTTGCGGAAAGAGGGAGAAGAAGCCACCCCAGGCAAACTCTGGATCACTTTTGAAATATCGCGGTTGGCTCCCGGACTGCGTTCAATTTCCTGGATGGTAAGTTTTTGCAGCGATACCGGCACTTCTTCATTGCGGGCAACCACCGAAGGCTTGATTTCAACCTGAGCCAAAGTTGTTACCTGTTCGTCAAGACCTATATCCAGATCTGTTGTTTTTGAATTGGTAACCAGGAAATCGTTGGAGGTGAATTTTTTAAACCCCACAGAGCTTGCCACCAACCGTGCGTAGCCGGGAGAAACTTTATTAATGATGTAATTCCCGTCGATGTCGCTGGTAGCTCCCTGGCCTGGCTTGCCATCGATGATAATATTGACAAAAGGAATTGGTTCATTGTTCTTATGATTGTAAACACGGCCTTTGATGATGCCCGTTTGAGCAACCAGTGCCCCCGTGAAACAAAAGAGAAGAAATGTCAGAAAATATCTTTGCATAAGTTTATATGTTGAATTGGCTTTTTGTTGTAGTGGAAACAAAATTATTTAAACTTGTTCCAAATAAGACAATTGCCATGCCAGACGATATAAACCTGAAAATATTACATGCAAGAAGATATATTAATTTTCTTTCAGAATAAAATCATCATACTCTACTTCAAATGCCAGCTTGTGCTTCGACTCTTCGATGGCAAGTTTGAAAAACAGTGCTTTAACCTCCGGATCTTCCGCCTTTTCAGCCAGTTTGGTATACATGCGGAAGGCGGCTTTTTCCTTTTTCATGGCCAGGATGAGTGCATCCTGGTATGACATGTTGGCAGAAGGCTTCACATCCACAAGATACTCGGCGATCTTCAGGTCTCTCACAACCGCATCCGGAAGATGAAAACTGCCCGTTTCCTTAATCGATAAAAGATTGGCCTTATGGCGCATCTCCTCCTCGGCATACTCTTCGAATACTTTTTTTGTCTGCCTGCTTTTTGACTGGGCCGCAAGATGTAAGTAAAAATCGACCGCAGCCTGCTCCTCCCCGATTGCAAAGTCAAGGATTTCAGTTATGTTATTGAACTCTTTCATGAAAATTACGAATTAAGATTTGAGAATGATGATTGAAACTCTTTTTCGAAACGCAGGGTGACCGCGTCGCATCCATGGAGATAATATCGTTTATTGTTGTCTTCTTTTGTTGGGCGCATAAGCAATTTGCCATGCTCCTTCTTTCCCGGCAGCAGTGTGATTATTTCAAGGAAAATTTCGCGGGGATTAACCGGCGTAGTGATACCAAATTCTTTCAGCAAACCGGCGATTTGCTCAAGCGAAGACTTCTCCAAACGAGTTTTCATCACTGGCTCCAGTTCCTGGATCACCTTTTGAGAATTGGTAAAAGTGCCGCCTGTTTCGGCCGGGAATGAGGAAGGCAATACAAGATCGGCAGTTTTGGCCGTTTCAGTGAAAAAGTAATCCTGAACCACCTTAAAGGATACCTGCGAAAAAACTTTTTCGATCGCTTTGGGGTCAATCGCACAACCAACCGGATCTTCACCGAAAATGAAAAGGTTTTTGATTTCACCTTCGTTCAGCGCGCCATGCAAACACGTTGTTTCTTCGGAAGCAATTTCATTCACTCCCCATTTTTCAAGTACCCGCGCCGTATATTCCTTATCGGATAATTCCTGTCCGCCGATTCCGAGGTGCGGACTCACCCCCATATCGAAAACTCCCTGTGCATTGTTCTTCTCCTTTAATGAGATAAGCCCGTTGGCTGTTTTCCCAAGTTTACCGGTAATCCTGGCAAGATTGAAAAGTTCCTTGGATGTATTGCCGGAAGTTTCCTTTTCTGAAAAAATCAGGATCGCATTGATTTCGTTGTTATAGGTTTCAGCGAAGGCCGCAATCTCCCCGGATGAAATCCCTGATGAAGCAACCAGTGCGTTGAAATCTTCCTTGAGCAGCATGGCCTTATAGCCTTCAAAGCCTTCCACCCGGTCGCGCAGGAAGAGTGCATTTTCAAGTCCTTTCGTGAGCAGGTAATGGTTCACTGCTTTTACAAAATGGTAATAGGATTTCACAAGAATCTGCTGATTCACCTTATGTGTCATGGAGTTGTGTGCCTTTTCGGTCACCATGATTACAGGTGTTTTTTTCAGAAAGTGCGCATTCTGTATCATGAACCCCACCACCGCATGATCATTGTTTATTTCGGTGCCGAGAAGATACAGTGCACTGGCATCTTTAATTTCAGCAAATGGAACATTAAGTTCGCAGTTTGTCCGGTACCCTTCGCCCCGGCCAAGATAATGGAAACTGCCTACATTGTTGGTTTTTACAGCAGCACGGGCAAGTTTATTAATGAGATAAAGCTCCTCATTCGATAACCTTGCACCTCCGAAGAAAGCATTTTCATCGGGCTTTACCGATTTGATTTTTTCCCTGATGATCTGAAATGCTTTTTCAAAGGAAACCTCTTCAAATTTCCCGTTGACCTTCAGCATGGGTTTTGTGACCCGATTGATATCATTCAGATACGAATATCCGAATTTCGGGTATCTGCAAACGTTTCCGTCAGAATTCACAAGGCCATTCTTTCCCGAGACCCCCAGCACGAAGTTATTTTTATGATGCAGTTCAATGGCACAGCCCACCGAGCAGTAGTTGCAGACAGACCCTGCAGATTCCGATTTCACAGGGCCGGGCTTGAACAATACGTTTTCGGTAATGGCACCGGTTGGGCAGGTAGAGATGCACATTCCGCATGATTCACACCGGGTATCCTGCAAGGCTTCACCCATGCTTGGTGCCACATAGGTGTGAAATCCGCGGTTGATCAATCCAAGGGCATTCGCACCGACCACTTCGCGGCAGATACGCACACAACGGGCACACAGGATGCATTTGTTATTGTCGATCTCGATGAAAGGATGGCGAAAATCGACCTGGTACTCCCTGAATTCACCCTCGAATGATTTCTGCTGGGCCTGGTATTCATTTGAATATTTTTGAAGGTCGCAGTCAAAGAAGGCGGTGCACCCGCACTCCAGGCAGCGCTGGGCTTCATGGTGCGCTACCGCGGCATCAGAATACCCAAGTTCAACTTCGTTAAAGTTAAACCGGGCATCGGCAGGCAGGGTAGGCATTTCTTCCCGTACCTGTGTTTGGAAATTGCCAAGATAACCCTCATTCTGCTGCTTTTTAAAGTTATCGCGTTTGCTTGTGAATGGTTTTTTTGCCGGTTGGACGGGCAGCCCCATCAGGAATTGATGTGCGCTGGTGGAGGCGGTTCTCGCCTGGGCAATGGCTTCGATAATGGTAGCAGGACCGGTAACCCCGTCACCGGCGGCAAACATCGACGGAATCCCGGTTTGCAGGGTTGCTTTGTTCGCATCAATATCGCCCCACTTGTTTATCAGCAGTTCGCCATCCGCAGCATGGGTATTGATATCATCTATAAAATCAACATCGGTCTTCTGGCCTATGGCTGCAAGGATATAATCAACGCTGATGTCAAAATCAGATCCTTCCACCGGCACAGGCCGGCGGCGCCCCGATGCGTCAGGTTCTCCCAGTTCCATTTTAATGCAGGTAACAGATGCCACTTCACCGCCGGCATTTTTATTGATCTTTTTCGGCAAAGTCAAAAACAGGTATTCCACACCTTCCAGTTTCGATTCATGGATTTCGATCGGGTTGGCAGGCATCTCTTTTTCGGTACGGCGATAAATCACATATACTTTATCTGCCTTGCAACGAATAGAAGTACGGCAGCAGTCCATCGCCGTATTGCCTCCACCCACCACCGCGATGGTCTTTCCCCTGAAATCGTAACGCTGACCCGTCATCTCCATGTTTTTCAGGAAGTCGATCCCCGAGAAAACATTGCCGGCATCATCGCCTTCGCATCCCACACCGGTTCCCTTTTGAGAACCTATGGTTAGAACCGTGGCGTCATATTCAGCCTTTAATTGCTTGTAACTGATGTTCCCGCCAAGCCGCCGGTTATAAAATATGTTGACGCCCAAATCAGTAATGTTTTTCACCTCCTGGTCGAGAATGTCATTCGGCAGACGGTATTCGGGAATTCCATAGCGCAACCAGCCGCCCGATTTCGGGGCAGCTTCATAAATATCGACCTGGTGACCTTCAATCTGCATGAAGTGACCTACTGACAATCCTCCCGGTCCGGCTCCGATCACAGCCACTTTTTTACCTGTTGACGGTTTTATGGAAGGCACATATTTGTCGGGGGAAGCCAGGTCGTAATCAGAGGCAAAACGCTTGAGGTAGTCGATGCCCACCGGGGCTCCTTCGTCTAGCAGGTTGCGCCGGCATTCGGTTTCGCAAGGGCGCACACACACACGGCCACAAATGGCAGGGAGCGGATTTGTTTCCTTGATCAACGCCACGGCGTCACTATACAGCCCTTTGTCTATCAAGGATATATACCCCTGAACATCCACTCCGGCAGGGCAGGTCTGTTTGCAGGGCCCGATGCAATCAGCGTAATGGTTACTGAGCATCAGTTCGAGCGCCATTTTACGTGATTTACGTATCCCCTCATTGTCGGTAGTGATTTTCATCCCTTCGGTAAGTTTGGTGGAACACGAGGGCTGATGGCCCCTCATGCCTTCCACTTCCACCACACAAACATAACATGAAGTAAACGGTTCCAGCCGGTCATCGTTGCATAAAGTCGGGATCTCAATCCCATTGCGGTTTGCCAGTGTGAGAATGGTTTCCCCCGGAAAACCTTTAACAATATTCCCGTTGAGTATGATATTTAATGAGTTGTCAGCCATTGTGTAATAAGAATAAAAAGTGTTAAGTGTTAAGTGTTAAGTTTTAAGAAAGCAAAATCGATTCGAATTTGCATTTGGAGAAGCAGACCCCGCATTTGGTGCATAAGTCCTGGTTAATATGATGCTTCTGTTTCCTTTCTCCGGTGATGGCTTTTACCGGACAATTCTTGAGGCAAACCATACAGCCGGTGCATTTTTCCTCATCAACCTTGTAGGTCAATAACGGGCGGCATACTTTGGCCGGACATTTTTTATGGCTGATATGGGCTTCATACTCATCACGGAAATATTTAATGGTGGTAAGCACCGGGTTTGGTGCCGTTTGTCCCAGCCCGCACAGAGAATTATCTTTGATCTGGTAAGCCAGTTCTTCCAGCTTTTCAAGATCTCCCTCCTTTCCGTGACCGTTGGTGATGCGATCGAGTATTTCAAGCATTCGTTTGGTCCCCATACGGCAAAAGGTGCATTTTCCGCAACTTTCCTTGCAGGTAAAGTCGAGGAAGAACTTAGCCACATCGACCATGCAGGTGGTTTCATCCATCACCACCATACCCCCCGAACCCATGATGGCGCCTGTGGCATTCACAGAATCATAATCGACGATGGTATCGGATAAAAATTCGGGGATACAGCCACCGGAGGGTCCTCCCATCTGGACTGCCTTGAATTTTTTATCGTTTTTGATGCCTCCGCCCAGTTTAAAAATAACATCCCTGATCGTCATTCCCATCGGCACCTCTACCAAACCTGAATGGCGAACCTTCCCTGCCAGGGCAAACACCTTGGTACCTTTACTCTTCTCTGTACCATATTGAGCATAAGCCTCTGCTCCATGCATGATAATCCAGGGAATATTGGCAAAAGTTTCCACATTATTGATGTTCGTCGGTTTTTTCCATAAGCCCGATACGGCAGGAAAAGGCGGACGTTTGCGGGGCATTCCGCGTTCGCCTTCAATGGAGGCGATCAGGGCCGTTTCTTCTCCGCACACAAAAGCTCCGGCACCCTCCTTGATATACACATCGAGGTTAAAACCTTCAATGCCAAATATATTTTTTCCCAGATATCCCTTCTCATGCGCCTGTTTGATGGCGATATTCAACCGTTTAATGGCCAGCGGGTATTCAGCGCGGCAATATATCACTCCTCCGGTGGCTTCAATGGCATATGCGGCAATGATCATCCCTTCGAGCACCGAATGGGGGTCGCCTTCCAGAACCGACCGGTCCATGAAAGCACCCGGGTCACCTTCGTCTGCATTGCAGATCACATATTTATCAGCCGATTTATTGGCATTGGCAAATTTCCACTTGAGCCCGGTAGGGAAACCTCCGCCACCCCTGCCGCGCAATCCCGATTTCAGAATGGTATCGATCACCATCTCGCGGCTGGTTTTTTCAGCGGCAATCTTTTTGATTGCCTCGTAACCCTCCCGTGATTCATATTCTTCAATGGACTCAGGATCCATGTAGCCGCAATTGCGCAATACAATTTTAACCTGGGCTCCGATAAAATCATTTTCCGGGGCATCGAACAAATCGGTGTACACAATATAATCGCGTATCGGATCCTGCTGGTTGATGTGTTTTTCAATAACTTCGACCGCACGATCGGCATCCACTTCTCCATACAGGTAGGTGCCTGTGTCATCCGTGATCTCCACCAATGGCTCGCGATAGCACATGCCCACGCAACTGGTCTTCCTGAGATCGAAATCGAGTTTGTCAGATTCTTTGAGCGCTTTAATTTTATCATAGGTCTTGTTTGCACCCGCTGCAATCCCGCAGCTTCCAAGCCCAACAGTGACGATAGTAACCATATTGAATTACAATTTTATTTTTAATTATTACGACAAACGATGGCAAATTTCGCTATTTCGCTACCTCGCTACCTCGCTATTTCGCTACTTAATTTTTTTCCGCCAGCCTGATATTTTTTACAATCTTTACCGCTTCATTACCGGTAAGTTTGCCATAGGTCTGATCACCGATCATCATCACCGGGGCCAGGGAACAGCAACCAAGACAAGCTACGGATTCGAGGGTAAAGAACCGGTCTTCAGTAGTTTCACCATCTTTCACCTTCAGCATCTCTTCCAGCGATTCGGTAATTTCCACTGCATTCTGCACATGGCAGGCTGTGCCGTGACAGACCTTGATAATGTTCTTGCCCACCGGGCTGAGACGGAACTGGGCATAAAATGTGGCCACGCCAAACATATCGCTCAAAGGGATGCCGGTTTCGCGAGACAGCTTGGTAAAAGCAGCTTTTGAAATAAATCCATATAACTCCTGGGCCCCCTGCAGCAGCGGGATCAGGTTCCCTTTTTTTCCTTTGTGTTTGGCAATAATTGGATCAAGCAAACTGAGATCCTGGCTCTCGCCATCGATCGTCTTTTCACTTGTGTTGATTCTTGCAATTCGCATAAAAAAAGTGTTAAGTGTTATGTTTAAGTTTAAGTACTTTGCCAGGTTATGACGGAGATTCGCTTTTTGCCGTCCATGCGGACAAGGAGGGGTTTGTCGAACTTCACAATGGAGAAGTATTCAGTTTTTCTGATGTTTTTCTGCTGTTTCAGCACTTCATAGCGGACAAAGCTGTCGGATAATTCGGGTTGAACACAAAAGTAACCCACGTTCATGGAAGTAACGTTGTGGAAGAAATGCGACCCGGAGGAGGCATCGAGGGGAAAACCCTCCAGGCTTGTTTCAACAATTACCTTGGCATTGCTTATCTGCGGCCAAACCACAGGAACACCGATCCAGCGGTCGCGTGTACCCCAGCGCCCCGGGCCGATGAGAATGTATTTCTTCCCCTCTTTACCCATTTCCTGGTTGATCCTGTCAATCTCTTCAGCCATTTCAACCGTCTTGCTTTTATCAAAGGTATCCGGATCGACAAACACAACCTCGTCGATGGTATCGATCATCCCGTTACCCATCTCTTTTTCCGAGTACAGCAGGATGTCGTTCTTTTCCACCTTATCCATTTCGATCACATAGTCGGCTACATTTCCAATCAGTGGCTTGATCTGGAGCAGGTAAAAAGATGCCCGGTAATTATCGTCCTTGTTGAGATCAATGGCAAATTCAATTTCCACCGGTGAACCAAGGGCTTCTTTTACAACATCGAGTACCACCTCAATGGTTTTAGCCATAGGGATGTAATTGTATTTCAGGATATCCGCAAAATTGACCACACGCGGCCCCGCTTCGCGCAACCCGGCTGAAATGCGATCATTCTCCAGTGAATAAACAGAGGCAAGATGTTTCAGGGTGCCATGCATTTCCGCATCATAGATGTCAAGCTTTCTCAAACCGGCATCCTCCCCCTCGAGGAGATTCACATCCTGTTTCTTCAGGTCAACAGCATAAAAATAAACCTGTGAACCTTTGAACTGGTCTTTTGCCGAATTAATTTCAAGGTTCGGATAGAGTGGCGCAAAGCGAAACGCTTTCTCCCCTTCCACTACATAACGGCCGAGACCCAGGGCTGCCACGGCAAACCCTTCTTCGGGTTTCATATGGGCAAACGGGTAGTAATTAAACGATTGAGCCACCCCGCTGATATGGGGATAGTATACATCTCCATACTGGTGACCCACGACCTCCTGGATCACTACGGCCATTCGTTCCTGTTCAATCCGGTAATTAACCGCCTCGATGTATCCTTTTGCCGTTGGTGAATATACCGAAGCATACACCAGTTTGACGGCATCCATCAGCTGATCAAGCCTAACCTTGGGATCGGGATGGTTATTCGGAATGAGGTAGGTTTCAAAAATGCCTGCAAAAGGCTGGTTTTGAGAATCTTCAAAAAGCCCGGAAGACCTCACGGCCATGGGTTTGGTAATATGTTTGACCAGCAGTTTCAATTTACGTATCAGCGTTTCCGTTAACCTCCCTTCCACGAACCATCTTTTGATCTGTTCATAATCGGTTTCATAAACTGCCTTCTCCCGCAATTTATTCCGGTCGAGGAAATATTCAAATTCATCTGTACCGATAATGGAAGTTTTGGGAGTCCGGATGTTGATATTGGGCACATGCTGTGCAAAATCATAGTTGTATATCAACGTATTGACAAATGCAAGTCCCCTGCCCTTTCCTCCCAGGGCTCCTTCGGTAAGTGCGAGGATGTTGTGTTCGTCCTGGATGCATGATTCCTCAAAAGGAATCACCTTCCCGATATTCTGTTCGTTCCTGAAGTTCTGAATCACGTTGAACAGGTAATCCCGAAGCGAGGCCGGATCCTTAAAGTCGGTGACTTTGGCCGGATTAAGAATTTTCGCCACCTGGATCTCTCCGCGGGCCATGAGCCACAGCGAAAAATGGTCTTTCCGGGCATGATAGAGCAATGACTCCTCAGGAATTGTTTTAAGCAAATCTTCAAACTCTTTCAGCGACTTGGCCACCGCAATCTGCCCGCCCTCCTTATCCCGGTATATAAAATTCCCGAATCCCAGGTAATGGGTAATGAAGCTCCTGAAATCGACCAGCAGGGTATCTGAGTTTTTATTAATGAAGGAAGCTTTGAGCTCATAAGCTTTCTGGGCATTGTGTTCATCCGAAGACTGCAGCACAATGGGCAGGTCATGCAGCTCCTTCCGGGTTTGTTTTACGAGGCTGAACCCTGCGGAATCGTTCAGCTTTCCATCCTTTTTAAACTTCACATCCGAAATGAGGCAAAGGATGTTGTCCCTGTATTTATTGAATATATATATGGCTTCTTCATAGGTAGAAGCAAGCAGTATTTTCGGACGGGCCTTCAGCCTCAGGATTCGGTACAATTCATCGGTGGTGACATCCTCGATGATGTTTTTTGTTTGTTCAAGCACGATATTGTACAACATCGGCATATAAAGCGAATAGTATTTCGATGAATCTTCCACCAGCAGGATCACTCGCACCATGCCAATGGTAGTATCGTTCTCCACATTGATTTTATCTTCGAGATAATTGATCATGGCGAAGAAAATCTTGGAGTCGCCATTCCATACAAAGACGCGGTCGATCCATGTCAGTTTTTCAGGTTCCTCTTCATATACTGCAATGTCTGAATTACTGTTAAGCAACAGAAATACAGGTATATACTGGTACTGATCTTTCACGTTCCTGCTGAGTTCCAGGGGAAAATGTTTATCAGAACCAATCATAATGATAATCAGGTCGTAGTGCTTGTTATTGAGTTGTTCCATCACCTCTTCAGTGGTAGAAACCCCTGTGATACGTGGCATGGTACTCAGGCTGAGCGAATAAAACTCTCCAAGTACATGTTCAGAAAACCGGCCTTCCTTTTCAATGCTGTAGGCATCATATAAATTGGCCACAAGCAGGATCTCCTTTACCTTAAACGGCATCAGGTCGTGGTAAAGATCTCTGTTGTAATTGGTTCTGTTCAAAAAGGTTTGCAGGAGCTGGCGGCTGTATTTAACCGGGACCGACGGATCAGGTTTTTGTTCACCGGCATCTTTTTGGACATTTTTCCTCAAAATGGCTTTCCCTTTTACCGAATTAAGGTAACCTGTGATGATGTTGGCCAGGTTGACGATCAGGTGGCGCTCTTCTTCCAGGAAAGGGCCTTCAAAGGATGAGGGGAATGCCTTCAGGTAGCAAATCTGAATAAACCCCTGTTGATTGTCGATGGTTTCAAATGCTTGTTTTTGCGACCATTCGGTCTCCCTGAAGGCAGGGGTTTTCACTTCAGTGTTTCCGTATTTGATACGGCCCGAGGCATATTCGGGGTACTGCCATGCTTTGGGCAGGATAAGGCAAATCTGGTGCAGTGCTTCTTCAATTGGTTTTCCGGTGCGCAGGATTGCCGTGGTCTGGTTTATAGCGGTAAGTTCTTTAAGCCGTTCGCGGGTGATATAACGCCCTTCACGGCCCTTCACTCCGTTGAGGTACCCCTCGATGAGACTGGCAAGATTGACTACCAGGTTACGTTCCTCCTTCAGAAACGGCCCCTCATCGAATTGCTTAAATTCTTTCAGATAACAAATCTCGATGGTCCCTCTCAGGTTATCGATGGTATCGAACACCTGCTCCTGCTTCCATTGCGTTTCAATAAAGCCGGCGCTGGTATATTCCATGTCCTCAAACCGGATCCGGGCAACAGCAGACTGAGGATATTGCCAGGCATTGGGCAATATCCGGCAAATTTCCTGGAGGGTTTCGGGTATTGATTTTCCGGCTTTAATGATACCCGTAGTATCATTAATGGCAGCTAATTCCTTAAGCCGCTCCTGGTTTTCATACACCAGTTGTTTCAGATCGATCGGGTGGGGATTGACAATCCCGGGGTTATTGGGTTCGTTGGAGGTTGGCATGAGCATGGGATGATGAAGGGCTCAAAATTAGCACAATCTTTTCAACTTTTCCAAATCCTTTTTTTCACTTATTACCGGGGAACCTTGCCTATTTTGAATAGATAGTTTTAGAGATCAGTGCCCGGGAAACTTTTTCGGGCATAACCAGGTTTCCGAGGGCAACCTGGATAAAAACATTTTTCAGAGACTCTTTTTTATCGGCTTTGTTCAGAAATGCCATAACCCCCAGTTTAAACATTTTGATCTGCCAGCGCAGGGAATCTTCCATGGTTAAAACTACAATCGGAATTGCAGGAAATGCCGCGTGAAGTTTGCGGAAATTTTCAACAGGATTTGCATCGCCGATAAACAGATCAAGAACGATGATATCTGTAAGGGTACCTGGTATTTTTTTTATCGCCTCTTCCACATTCTCTGCCGATCCTACCAATCCCATTTCATCAGTTTCAGGATTAAATGCATTATACAGACCTTCAATAATCAGGAAATGGTCATCAATTGAAAATAAGCCTATCATGTTATATGTATTGAATTTGAAATCAATGTCAAATATACAAATTATTTTACAAACGCCATACAAACAACCTTACCTAATATTTTCAGCCACCATAATCGAAAATTGCGAATCCATAAATAAATAATTTGAAAAACATGAAGGTCCCGGTTACAAGAAAATGCATAAGTGTATTTCGCAACGACTATACGTGATTTACTCATTTACAATTACGTATATTTCTTATATTGCTGAATAATAAATATTTATGAAATTATCTTCCAACTTTGTAGTTTTGCTGTGGGAAAATTTGCTTAATATTGTGAATTATTTCACACTTTGTTAACTTTTAACAATCAATCACTAATTTTAATCAATCAACTATGAACAACGACATGTTAAAAAAACTGCTCGACGAATTCATGGCCAAGGTTATTGCCAAGAATCAGGGTGAAAAAGAATTTCATCAGGCTGTAATGGAAGTTGCTGAATCATTGATTCCTTTCATTGAAGAAAATCCTCAGTACAAGCAGGCTAAAATCCTTGAACGGATGGCAGAAGCCGAACGGATTATCATTTTCCGCGTACCCTGGTTGGATGATAAAGGTGAAACCCAGATCAACCGTGGTTTCCGTATCGAGATGAACAGTGCCATCGGCCCTTACAAAGGAGGCATGCGTTTCCATCCGACTGTTAATCTTGGCATTCTGAAATTTTTGGCTTTCGAACAAGTGTTAAAAAACAGTTTGACCACATTGCCCATGGGCGGTGGCAAAGGTGGCAGTGATTTTGACCCCAAAGGAAAGAGCGACAACGAAGTAATGCGTTTCTGCCAGAGTCTGATGACAGAATTACAGCGTCATATTGGCCCTGATACCGATGTACCAGCCGGTGATATTGGTGTGGGTGGCCGTGAAATCGGGTTCATGTTTGGCCAGTACAAACGTATCCGCAATGAATTCACCGGTGTATTAACCGGAAAAGGTTTAGGATGGGGTGGTTCTTTAATCCGTCCGGAAGCTACCGGTTACGGCCAGGTATATTTCGCCGAGGAGATGCTGAAGACCCGTGGCCTTGATTTCAAGGGAAAAATCGTGACAGTATCCGGTTCAGGAAATGTTGCCCAGTATGCTACCCAAAAAGTTACTTTACTTGGCGGCAAAGTGGTTACCTTATCCGATTCCGAAGGTTACATTTACGATCCCAAGGGCATTGATGCCGACAAACTGGCCTTCGTGATGCACCTGAAGAATGTAAAGCGCGGCCGTATCAAGGAATATTGCGACAAATATCCCGAAGCTTCGTTTGTTGCCGGAAAACGCCCATGGGAAGTTAAATGCGACATCGCCCTCCCAAGTGCCACCCAGAACGAAATCGACGGAAACGATGCAAAAACACTGATGGCCAATGGTTGCTTCTGCGTATCCGAAGGAGCCAACATGCCTTCCACACCTGAGGCAATCAATATTTACATCGAGAAGAAAATTCTCTACGGCCCGGGCAAAGCAGCCAACGCCGGTGGTGTTGCCACGTCAGGTCTTGAAATGTCGCAAAACTCGATGCGTTTATCATGGACACGTGAAGAGGTTGACATGCGTTTGCACAACATCATGATCGACATACACAAGAATTGCGTAAAATACGGCACTGAACCCGATGGATTCATCAACTACGTTAAAGGGGCCAACATTGGTGGCTTCGTAAAAGTAGCCGATGCCATGATGGCTCAGGGCGTGGTATAAGAACTGACCAGTTCATTTTGATTCTGAAGAGGTTGTCTCAAAATTATGAGACAGCCTCTTTTTTTGGTTCAGACAGCCGTTGACCTGCCAGGTATGAAAGTACTATAATAAACCCCCCATACAGCAGCGATGTAAAAAACAGGATCAGGGAAGAGGCTGGCAACCCATAACGGGGTACAAAGATCACATTCAGCACCATGTTGAGCACAACAACTAACCCAATGGCAGTGAGCATATATACCGGCCGGTAAAAAAGTTCAAGAAACCGCTGGCAAAGCAGGGCCACCTGCCAAATAAATGCCGCGAGGACAATGGGGAGATAGATAAGCCATTCATTTATTTCCGGAATTCTCAATATTTCCTCAAACAGCATTTGCTTGGCAACCATGAAAACGATAAAGAAAATAATGAAGATGAGGATCTCAAAACTGAGTGCTTCTTTGATCGAAACCCAGGCATCCTCCCGGTGTTTGGAATTCCAATGATCCATAATCTTGGCCTGATAGGAAAGATATATCGGAAAACTGGCGAAGGTGATGCTTTTATACAGAAGATCCTTTAGTGCCGAATACATCCCGGCATCATGATACCCAAGATATTCCATGATGATGAACCGGTCCATTGCCATCATGAGATGAGAAAGAAACAGCCATAACGTGATGCCATACCCAAATTCAACCACTTTCGCCGAGAACCGGGCATCCCAGTAAAAGTGCTTTAAATCAACCTTGAGCAGGCCTTTTACCCGGGTAAGCGACCGCAGGATTAAAACCCCTACCAGCCCGACTACCAGTGAACTGAACAGCAGCATGGATGATTTCCAATGGAACAGGAACAGGCCCGTAAGCACTGTGATCATGATCAGCAGTTGATCAGATCCTTCGAGGATGGCTGTTCTGACCGATTTATTATATGCACGCAGAATCGCCTGGTGAAAAAGGTAAAAATGATTCAGGAAGGCAAACACGGCCACCAAAGCCAATTCAGGCAACGAAAGATGAAAGTACCAGAAACCCAGGAGCACAACGATAAAAGTGGAAATCAGTGCGCTGAAAATGGTCATGTCGAAAAACCGGCTCATTACCACATTGGTCTCCCTGGGCATCCCCCCAAGAAACCGGAGAATGCTCACCTGCACCCAGTGAAAGCTGAGGGTGATCACCAGCATGACGGCACACAACAGCAATGAATACCTTCCATATTCAACCGGCCCCAGAAAACGAATGGCCAGTACAATTACCGCAACATTGACAAATGCAGGAATAAATCTGCCGGCAAGATATTTTATTATTTCCTTATTCATGACAGCGAATACCATTCAAAATCAATAACCTATTTGATTGTGGCAGCATCTTTCAAAAAAAATGGTTTGGGGCGCAAAACTTTATCAAAAGAGAAATATTGAATAATGGTGAAATCCTGACCGTCATTTACGGAAGCATAGAGCCTGTCAAGATCATACGGAATGATATTCCCCCGGGTGTCTGTTTGCCCGTCGGGACCATTCTTATGGTAGGTTTTAATTGTTTTGCTTACCCCCGCAGTATCGGTTAAAGTAATGATTATGAACGGCTGCGAACCAAGAATAGAATCTTTCCGTGCTTTATCCATATCATTTAACAGGGCCTCATAGTTCAGGTTCCGGAATCCTGATAAAAAATTAAGTAGTTTAAGCGTGTCGTAATCCGTCATCTCCTTCCCGTCATTTAAGGAAATCAGGGCAAACTTATTATTCCCGTTGTTTTTTACTTCATAGGAATAGCCGGGAGTTGAAGGAACCTCCACCCTGACCGATGAAATTTCGGGAATGGATTTTCTGAAGACATTGTAATCGCGCCAGTATTTCTCAATCGGACTATATCTGGGAGAAACAAATCCCCTGAATCCCGGCAAAAACACAACGAACGGTTCTGACGAATCCTGCATCAGCATATAACATCCCAAATTGCTTTGCGTCGCTCCCCCCACATAGTAGACCTTGGTGAGTTTTTCATGTGGGAACCAGCGGATGACACCAAAAATATCAATGCGATACACCCTCTGGTAAATTTCAACCTTTACTGCATTTACGGCCATTTCCTTCACAATATTGTTGTGGGCTGCCCGTGCCACAGGTTGCTGCACCTCGAGCTCAACCATGGTCTTCAGCAAGAGGTCGATGCTCTGGATCTGTGCCGGAAATTTCTCGTTTACCATCCATTTACCCGGCAACAACTTTGTAAGGGTTACACTATTGTTGTTTTTATCCGACATGAATATCCTGGTGACATTGGATGAGTCGGCGAGTTTGAAGTCACGCAATGAACGCCTGAATGTAGAGGTGGACTGGGAAAGCCAGAGTACCAGCGCAATAAGTGCCAGCAAAATAAATGCGATAAAAACGTTTCTGTTCTTTTTCATAATTAACTTTTTCGAACCGGTCCGGCAAAAGATCGTTTTCTGAGCTGGTATTTTAGAAAACCAAAACCGGTGATGATCAGGATTGGCAGCAGGATATTGAAAATTTGCCAGAAAAGCCGCTGTTTAGCCACCTTTGCGGTATCGAGCATCCTGAGCTTTAGTTCGCGGGAGCGAACAGAGATCAGTCCGGAATCATCACATAAATAATTGATGGCATTCAAGGCGAGATCTTTGTTTCCAAATGTTTGTTTCGTGTATTGGTCAAATCCCAGGGGCAAAGGATATCCCTGGGAATAATGAAACTGATTTTTAACAATGTCGCCATCGGCAATAATGATCATTTTGGTTTTCTTGCTTTTCGGCTTAAACCCAAGTACCGGATTGCCTGCAAGATCGGGTGGTATCCGGAACAGGAACGACGATGAAAACTCACCTTCCAGCAGCACAGCCACTGGAAACGGCCCTTTGTTGAACATTCGTTCGTTGGGCTGCTTTTTCAATATTTCCAGGTCGACCAATGCCGGGGCATTTACGGTTCTGGAATAGGGAGAGGTTTCAAGCAGAAAGGTTTTTTTCACACCGGGAGCGGTCACCGTATCAATGGAACTGACGAACTCAGTTTTAATGGCGTTTAATCCATTTACGACCGGGTGGCTGATGGATGGCATCAGAACAGGGAAAAACCACCATTTGAAGTAATCAAACTGCGGCTGGTTCCCGATCATGCCGGTTTTAACCGGAATGGGCAACGCATTCATATCCTGTACCAGGTTCACATTCAACCGGGCACCATAATTAAACAGCATATCCTCCAGGTTGATATCATTGGGGATGCCCATGGTCGTATTATACTTTTGCAGGCTGTCCATACTGGCAAACACCGGGTCGATCAGCCATAACACTTTCCCTCCGCGCATGATGAACTGGTCGATGAGAAATTTATCCCGTTCATCAAATGGTTTTGTGGGTTTGGCAATGATGATCGCCCTGAATTTATTGATCAGCACATCATGTGTTGAATCAGATTTAATGCGCACCGCCAGGCTGGTAATCTTGTTATTCAGCGTAACCCGCTCAACCCCGTAAAACTCAGACAGTGCATTTTGCAGGTCAACAGTTTCGAATTTGTCAAGTTCTCCCTGCCCGTCGATAATGGCAATACGCGGTTTGATGGCCGTGGTGAGGTTTTTTATGGCACTTGCCAGGTTGTATTCCAGGGATTGTATACTATTGTTCAGCACTTTATTAGGGTCTTCCTGCAATTGAGCCATCAGCAGTTGTACAGGAATTTCTTTCCCGTGATAGGATGCCATTGCCCCCGGGAAAATGATGAGTTGCGAAGAAGCTCCTTTTTTATTGACCCTCAGATCTGTAGGCTGCAGCCCCCGTTCAACCAGCAGCCGGTAGGCATCATTCCGGTCTTTATCGTTGGGATTGGCAGATGGATTGATAAACTCGTACTGAATGTTATCACTGTAAGCCCTGAATTCGTCAAGCATCTCTCTTGTTTCATTCGAAAGCCGCTGAAAACCGGGAGGTAGATCGCCGGAGAGGTACACTTTAAAAAACACCACATCGTCGAGCCTTGTCAGCAATGTCTTTGTTGCCGGGGCAAGGGAGTAACGCTTTTCTGCCGTAAGGTCGATCCGGGTAAATATAAAGGCCGCAATGATGTTCACCAGCACAACAATGGCTATTCCCAGCAACAAGCCGGTGATATTCCCTCTTTTTATATTTTTCTTCTTATCGGTCATTTCGCATTTTTTACCATTTTCTGCTCTCCAGCGACAGCCTGGTCATCAGGATAAAAATAGCGGTTACGCTAATAAAGTAAACCAGGTCGCGCGTATCGATTACACCGCGGCTCATGGAGGTGTAATGGGCATTGAGTCCGAGTGACTGGATAATTAAACCAGCTTTCCCTGAAACGAGAAAGGAATAAACGAACTCAAATCCCATGTAGAGAATAAAACTGATAAATACGGCAAGGATAAAGGAAACAATCTGGTTGTCGGTAATGGAGGAGGCAAATATCCCCACGGCCACGAAGCTTGCCCCCAGAAAAAACAGGCCGATATAGGATCCCCAGATACTGCCGGTATCGAGGTTTCCCGGTGGAAGGCCAAGCTGGTAAACTGAAAAATAGTAAACCAGGGTCGGTAACAGCGAAATCATCACAAGCACAACACCTGCCGCATATTTGGCCAGGATTACCTGGAGATCGGAAAGCGGCTGGGTCATCAGCAATTCCAGCGTACCACTCTTTTTTTCTTCTGCAAAGGACCGCATGGTGATGGCCGGGATGAGAAAGAGGAAGACAAACGGTGCAATAAGGAACAATCCGTCCAGCCCGGCAAATCCGAAATCAAGCACATTGAACTCCAGCGGAAAGACCCAAAGGAAAAGCCCGGTCATTAACAGGAAGACGATCATCACAATATAACCGATGAGCGAATTCAGGAAACCGTTGATCTCTTTTTTGAAAAGCGTCAGCATTTGCACATTGATTAAAGGAGTGCAAAATTAGCAATTTTCAGCCTTCAAATTGCATGGCGCCGCAACATTTCAGAAGATCTGCCGTGAAACATATCCGGAATAATCTGCCAGCCGGGGTTCATAAGGCTCCTTTAGCAAATGCGAGGATATCATGAAATCGGCTGTAGAGCGGTTGCAGGCGGTAGGTATGTTATACACTACCGTAATCCGCAGAAGCGCCTTCACATCCACATCGTGGGGCTGGGGCTGCATCGGATCCCAGAAAAATATCAGCAGGTCTATCTTGCCATCTGAAATCATGGCCCCCAGTTGCTGATCACCGCCAAGGGGGCCCGACTTCAGCTTCAAGATATCGAAGGTGATTTTTTCCTCTTCTTCCAACTTGTTCAGAATGGTCTCCTCCACCAGCTTCCCGGTGGTTCCGGTGCAGATCAGGTGGTGACCGAGCAGGGTTTTGTAATTGAATTCAACCCACTCCACAAGGTCCTTCTTGCGGTTATCATGACCAACAAGTGCGATATTCTTAGATTTTTCCAAGTGATTGTTGTTTTATGCGATGATTATTCAAAGAAGTTCCACAGTTACCAGCTGGTCCATCTTAAGGCCGAGCAGACTGCTCGCTTTTCCTTCCCGGATGGCTATTTCGATAAACCCGCTGGTGGAAAAAAGGGCCAGCATCTCCCCCTGGCTTACATCTTTATATGATTGACTGATCTCGGTGATCCGGTAATTTAATGAGCGAAAGGTAATGGCAAATTTCCGGTTTTTTGTCGCCGATTTGAACAACGATTCCTTAATGTTGATAAATACATTCTCGTAATTGTCAATATAGATTACCTTTCCCTTGATCAGGTCCTCCTGAATCACAGGCTGGAACGCAATCCTCTGAAGGACACTCTCCTTTGCGAAACCCAACTTTTCAATTGGTTGACCGCCCGCAATATGGCAGGCAACTTTCGCAAACACATCCCGTGTCGGAAAAATAAAATAATCAGAATCCTGGATCACATCGAGCTCAATTATTTTCTCAGGCTTTTCGTCAAACAACAGGGAAAAAATACCATTGTCGGCGGCGATAAAATAATGCCCGTTATACAAAACCAGGGTATGCGGGGTTTCAACGGCAGCCTCTGTGTTGATGGCCAGGATATGGATGGTTCCTTCAGGGAAATTTGGATAAAAATTTCTGATAATGAAGGCAGCCTGGTTCAGGTCGAATGCCGGGATTTGATGCGAAATATCGATGATCTGTGCGCCAGGCAACAGTTTCAGGATGGCACCTTTTACGGCGCCGATATAGTGGTCTTTGAGTCCCCAGTCGCTGGTGAGCGTGATAATAGCCATGGAATTATTCGTACATTTGCGTATTCAAAGGTATAATTTTTTCATGAGCGAGAAGCTAATAAACATTGAATCCTTTCATCCGCTTGATATTTTTGGCGCCAATGACCAGAATCTGGATGTAATCCGCAACTTTTTCCCGAAATTAAAAATTGTTTCGCGCGACAATTATATCAAAGCGTTTGGTGAAGAGTCGGACCTGGTTGATTTTGAAGGAAAGTTCAATATCCTGCTGCTTCATTTTGAAAAATTCGGAAGGCTTGGCAAGTCTGACATCAGCCTGCTGCTGAACTCCGAATCCAACGGCCATACCCTGGCGGCTGAAGGGCAGAATGATGTACTGGTTCACGGAAAAAACGGGTTGCTTATCAGGGCAAGAACAGCAAACCAGCGAAAACTTGTTGAAAGCTGCCTGAAAAACGACCTGGTTTTCGCAATTGGCCCTGCCGGCACCGGAAAAACATACACCGCGGTTGCTTTGGCTGTAAGAGCCCTGAAAAACAAGGAGATCCAGCGGATCATTCTCACCCGTCCGGCCGTGGAAGCAGGAGAAAACCTGGGTTTTCTTCCCGGCGATCTGAAGGAAAAGCTTGATCCTTATATGCAGCCCCTCTATGATGCACTCGGCGACATGCTTCCCATGCAAAAACTTTTGCAATACATTGAAGAACGGGTGATTGAAATAGCCCCGCTGGCTTTCATGCGCGGCAGAACCCTGAATAACGCGTTTGCCATACTCGATGAAGCCCAGAATACCACCCCCAGCCAGCTGAAAATGTTTCTTACGCGTATGGGAGCCTCGGCAAAATTCATTGTCACAGGCGACATCACCCAAATTGACCTGCCTAAAAACCAGACCAGCGGATTGATGCACTCCCAGAAATTACTCAGCAACATCCCGGGAATAGACTTTGTTTACCTCGACAAATCCGACATCATACGACATAAGCTGGTGGGGAGGATTATAGAAGCGTATGGGAAGGAAGGTAGCGAGGTAGCGAGGTAGCGAGGTAGCGAGGTAGCGAGGTAGCGAGGTAGCGAAATGGCGAAATGGCGAAATGGCGAAATAGTGAAATAGTTAAAAAAATAAAATTATGACAAACGTGCTTTTAAAAACCAGTTTTACTTTTCCCGGTCAGAAAAGTCTGTACAAAGGAAAGGTTCGGGATGTATATAACATTAATGATCAATTTCTGGTGATGGTTGCCAGCGACCGGATTTCCGCTTTTGACGTAGTGCTTCCAAGGGGTATCCCTTACAAAGGACAGGTGCTGAACCAGATCGCGGCGAAATTTCTCGATGCCACTGCCGACATTTGTCCTAACTGGAAAGTAGCTTCCCCCGACCCCAACGTGACCATCGGGAGATTCTGCAAAATCTACCCGGTTGAAATGATCATCCGGGGTTATCTCACCGGCAGTTCCTGGCGTACATACCAGAAAGGTGCGAGGGAAATATGCGGGGTACCTGTTCCCGATGGGATGAAAGAACATCAGCGGTTCCCTGAACCAATCATCACGCCAACCACAAAAGCAGTGGAAGGGCATGATGAGGATATTACTGAAAAAGAACTTCTTGCCCAGGGACTGATCCCGGCCGAAGAGTATGAACTCATCAGGAAATACACATACGCACTGTTCGAACGCGGTACCCGGATGGCTGCCGGCAAAGGGCTCATCCTGGTTGACACAAAATATGAATTCGGGAAAGGACCTGACGGGAAGATTTACCTGTGCGATGAAATCCACACCCCCGATTCGTCACGCTATTTTTACCTCGAAGGATACGAGGAACGGCAATCCATGGGGGAACAACAGCGCCAGCTTTCAAAGGAGTTTGTAAGGGAATGGCTCATGGCCAATGGATTTATGGGAAAGGAAGGCCAGCAGGTACCTGATATGAGCGACACCTGGATCGGTGAAATTTCTGACCGCTACATCGAACTCTACGAAGGAATTACCGGGGAAAAATTCGTCAGGGCAGAAAGTGGAGACATCCTGAGGAGGATAGAGCTCAATGTACTGGGTTTTCTCAACTCAAACCAGTAATCTGTTAATGGCTGACAACAAACCGGGTGGTTGCCCTGTAACTCCCTGATTTCAAAACACAGATATAGGTACCCGAATTGACTTTCCCGGTTTCCCAACTGATTCTCTGAACTTCATCTGAAGTTGTTTGCCTGACCAGCGTATCTTTCAGGTTTCCATTCAAATCATAAATTTCCAGTGAAAAATCACCCTTCAGATCCCTGATTACCACTGGAAACCAGGCTACATCCGTTACCGGGTTGGGATATACCTGGAGCAACAGGGGTTGTCCGGTTACTTCCGGTTCGCTTATCGCATTTGGGTGCATCATCGGACTGCCTGCCTGCATCCAGGCAGTATAAATCAGGTCAGCCAAAGCCTTTGAAGCATTGCTCATAAGCAGGATGGTAAAACTACCTGTTTTGGCCCATAATGCCTGGTAATAAGCATCGGAAGTGGTATTTCCGGCCAGATTTTTCGCATAGGTATCGGCCAGGAGCAGACTGTCAACATACTGATAATCGTAATAAAGATAATTAAATACGTACTGGCTTACATTCGAAACATATTCTGCCGGTTCAGCAGGATAAACAATTTGTGTTTCGTACCGGCTCACCATTGATGTCTCATACCGGGAGTGAATCCCGCTCTGTCCGGTAAGTTTGCCATCGTAATTGACCGTAATGTGCAGCGGCATATGCCCGTCGGCAATATAATGCCCGAGGTCTGCAGCAAATATGGCTGATTTATTCCAATCGCCCCGCTGAAAACAACTTTTTAATGAATCAAATGCTGCAAGGGTCGCCCAGGGAAGAATACCCTGCTCCAGCACGTATGCTGAATCGTACAGGGCAGCAAGGGAATCGTAGGCATGCGGGATTCGTCCGGTTTGTATAAAAACAGGATAATTATCGATGTCGATGTAATGTCGTGGCGATTCATTGGGATCCTGGCTTTTACGATAATCAGCATCGGAGGCATGATTGCCAACAAAAGTCGTCCATACCGGCTGTAAAAACGACATTTCAGCAGGCAGGCAGGCAGCAAAGTTCTGACTGACCTTCCGGTGGCCCTTCGAACCCCAACCCGACAATACAAGGCACAGCAATATCAAGAACGAAGCAAAGAGATTTTTTCTCATTCAAAGGCAGTTAAAAGGGTTTCTAAATCTTCCATGGCGCTGGAGTCGTTTTTACGGCTGTATGCAACAACCAGGTCATTGATGAGCAGCCGCATAATTTCAGGATTGCTGCACGGCACAAAGAACGATTCCTGCGGTTTGATCTTTGTTTGTCCGATAAACAATTCAATATCGCGCCGTTTAAAAACAGCTCCCCTGCTGAAAGGATTGATATAGAAAAGCACATCGTCTTTACCCGGATTGTCAATTCCGGTTTCAGCAAGATAAGCCAGGATGAAATGCTGTGGCAGATTTACACCATACACAGGCAGTCCGAGTTTTTGTGCAAGTACCATATAAAGAATCCCGAGTGACAGGGGGCTTCCCTTTTTATTTTCCAGAACCCAGTGAATGCAATTATTGTCCGGCAGAGTGAGATCTCCCCGGTTTCCTTCAAAATGATGAATGTCGAAAATAATATGATTCAGCACTTTAATATTCTCAAGGGCAGTCAGGTTTTCATGCATTTCAATCCAGACATCCATTTTAAGTTGCTCCACGGTGATCACAATATCCTCTTCCTTCAGAGCCGGGTGCAATGTTTTTGATACCAGGACCATGCCTTTCAGCAAATCGGAGGAACCGACCTGCAGCCAGTCTGAAAACTCGTTGAACCGATGATCTCTGTTCAACTTTCTGATAACAGACTGAATACGCTCCTGTACAATACTGTTGAATGAGTTCTCAAGACATTTTTCCAATGGGGGGATTGCCTCGCTACCCCGCAGGATTATCTGTTCCCTGATGAGACTGAACGCGGTTTCATCCGGTTCATCCATCAGGTTGATAAGGGCGGCAAGGGTTGGGTCATTCATGTTTCGCCGATTAAGCAGTAATATGGTCCAGAACCAGCGCTATCAAAGAATTTACCACCGTTTTGTGATCCGGGTTATACTCCCCTGTGGCACGGTTGGCAATAAGTGTGCAAATGGTAACCATCTCATGTCCCATCAGGGCACCTAAACCATACAGGGCGGAAGTTTCCATTTCAAAGTTCATGATGCGGTGCCCCTGGAAACTAAAACTCTGCAGTTTCCTGATCATATCCGGGTCGGTCAGGGGTAACCGGAGGAACCGTCCCTGCGGGCCATAAAACCCGGGTGCGGTAGCGGTGATGCCTGCAACGGAAAATGGCCGGAAGATATCGATCAAACGGTCGGATCCTTTGATAAAATAGGGTTTCGACAGATCTTCGGGCCAAACGGCATGGGCGGCAAACGCTTCGGTCATCTCCTTGTCGATCACGTCGGGAGTACCTTTATAAAAGTGAAGCAGGTTGTCGAGCCCCACTGCATGTGTTGACAATCCAAAACTGTTCACCGGCACATCAGCCTGGATGGATCCGGAGGTACCGATACGGATGATACTCAGCGACCGCCGGACTGGCTTTTGAGTTCTTGTTTTCAGGTCGAAGTTGGCCAGTGCATCCAGTTCATGCATCACGATGTCGCAATTGTCAGTGCCTATCCCGGTTGACAAGGCGGTGATCCTCTTTCCATGGTAATAACCGGTTTGAGAAACAAATTCACGGTTTGAAGCACGATGATCGATACCGGTGAAGTGGTCAGAAATTTCATGCACCCTTTGCGGATCTCCAACAACAATAACGGTATCTGCAAGATCTTCGGGTTTCATACAAATATGGTAAACGCTGCCATCGGCATTTACAATCAGGTCAGGTTCGGCAAGTAGGGGCATAATATAAATATTTTTGCAAAGGTAATAAATAAGCCAATCACTCACGGATGTTCAACAGCCAGCATGCAGCATGCGGCTATCGCCAATTTCACTAAATTTGCAGCATGAATGTAGAAATCATCAACATCGGCGATGAACTGCTTATCGGGCAGGTCATAAATACCAATGCTGCCTGGATGGCGGCACAATTAAACCTCTCTGGCTTCAGGGTATATCAGTTTACCGTGGTCAGCGATTCACGGGTGCATATTCTCCAGGCGCTTGCAGAGGCTGAGAAAAGAGCGGAGGTGGTGCTGATCTCAGGAGGTATCGGCCCCACAAAAGACGATATCACCAAACATACTCTCTGTGAATATTTCAATACCCGGCTGGCATATAATGAAGAGGCCTATCGCGATGTGGAGGCATTATTTGCGCGCCGGGGATACCCGGTAACCGAACTCAACCGGCAGCAGGCTGAATTGCCGGAAACCTGTACCGGCATCCCTAATAAACTGGGTACAGCACGGGGAATGTGGTTTGAGAAAGTACGCCCCGGCGGCGGAACAACCATCTTTGTTTCAATGCCCGGAGTGCCGTTCGAGATGAAAGCCATGATGGCTGACGAGGTAATTCCCCGGTTGAAACACGGTTTCAAAACTCCCTGTATCTATCACAAAACGATCCTGACCCAGGGCGTAGGAGAATCCTTCCTGGCTGCGCAAATCGAATCATGGGAAAATGCATTGCCTGCCCATATCAAACTGGCCTACCTGCCGCAACCCGGCATGGTCAGGTTGCGCCTCTCCGGTGAAGGTTCAGATGAATCTGTTTTACATCAGCAGGTTGATTCGGAAATTGAAAAATTACTGGTTTTGATTCCCGAACATATCTTTGGTTATGATGAGGAAACACTGGAATTGATCATTGGCAGACTGCTTAAGGAGCAAAAGGCCACCCTTGCCACCGCGGAAAGTTGCACGGGAGGTGCGATTGCACAAATGATCACCTCGATCCCGGGAAGTTCTGTCTATTTTAAAGGATCGGTTGTAGCCTATGCCAATGAAATAAAAGAGCACATTCTTGGTGTAAGTGCCGATAGTATTGAAAAACACGGTGCGGTAAGCAAACAGGTGGTAACCGAAATGGCTGTTTCGATTCAGACAAAATTCAACTCAGACTATGCCATCGCTACTTCCGGAATTGCAGGTCCCGATGGAGGAACCCCGGAAAAACCGGTTGGCACCACATGGATTGCCATAGCCGCTCCCGGTGAAGTTTTTGCCATGCAATTCCTTTTTGGCGACAGCAGAGAGCGGAATATCCGCAGAACCTCACTTCAGGCATTGAACATGCTGCGGAAGAAATTGATCAGGCAATGAAAGCTATTTTCATTTTTTCTGCCGATTTTTGGTAATTTAAAATAAAAGGTCTATCTTTGCACTCCATTTTGAAATACCATTCTAATCAATACCGCCATGGCCAGGATTTGTGAAATTACCGGAAAGATTGCGATTAAAGGACATAAAGTCTCTCATTCCAATAAGAAATCAAAGCGTTGGTTCAGCCCCAACATTCAAACCAAAAGCTTTTTTATTGCCGAAGAAAACCGCGATATTAAATTAAAAGTTTCTGCTGAAGGATTGCGTCACATGAACAAAAAAGGCGTTTATGTATGCATCAAAGAAGCACGGGAAAAAGGATATCTTACCAAGTAAGTTTTTTTTTCATGGGTAAAAATGCTGTTACGCTGTAACAGCATTTTTTTTGCCTTCTCATTTGAGAAATAAACCGCGGGCTTTTACGTTATATAATATCTGCTTTCAGCATATTATGCGCTAAAATACAACTGAACACGAATGAAATTACGCATCATCTTCTTCCTGTTACTTTTTGCATTTCCTTTTTTCGGAAATACAATTCAGGCACAGGAACAGGATGAAAACAGCAGCCTGGTCCAGTTTTCAGGTATCACCATTACTGCCGACAGTTTGAACCCGGTACCTTACACCAAAATTATCGACATTTGCAATCACCTGGGTACCACCAGCGATATCAACGGATATTTTTCGTTTGTCGCTCATATTAAAGATACGGTGGTTTTTACGGCCATTGGTTTTAAGCCTTCCACGTTCATCATTCCCGACACCATCACTAAGAAAAAGTACTCGCTTATACAACTCATGTCGGCCGACACACTTACTTTGGCGGCCGCCTATATTTTCCCCTGGCCGACCCTGGAAGATTTCAAAAAAGCTTTTATTGAAACAAAGATACCGGACGACGACCTTGAAATTGCCCGAAAAAACCTACTGGCTGCCGATATCCGCGTAATGGCCGAAAATTACCCGATGGATGCTTCCATGAACTACCATAACTATATGGATATCCAAACCAGCAAGCTCTATTATTTCGGGCAGGTACAACCCTATAATATTTTCAACCCGTTTGCCTGGGCAAAGTTTATTAAAGCCTGGAAAGACGGAAAGTTTAAATCGCAGGAAGAACGCCTGAAATAACTACCGAACTTGAAAAAGACACTATTCTTCGTCCTATTCTTCAGCATGTTAACTGTACAGGGAATTTACGCCCAGCAGGGCTTTGTTTCTGGTGTGGTAACAGGCATGGATAACAAGCCTCTGCAATTTGTAAACATCGCGGTTAAGGGAACGGCAGCCGGAGTAACTACGGGAAAGAATGGTCAGTTTGAATTGCCGGTGCCCGCCAACCAGTCTGTTGTGATCCTGTTTTCCTACATCGGCTATGAAACAGATTCGGTAGCCGTGAAACTCGGCGATAATGAACGAAAGAAACTTGATCACAACATGGTCTCCGCCTCTACCCAGCTCGAATCGATCGAGGTAAAGGACCAGCAATTGCGTACCAGTACATTCAACCGCCTCGATCCAAAGGTTCTCACTCTGATTCCTACCATCAATGCCAGCGTGGAAGATCTGATAAAAACAATGCCCGGCGTTTCTTCACGCAATGAACTGAGTTCACAGTATTCGGTACGCGGCGGAAATTTTGATGAGAACCTGGTGTTTGTCAACGACATCGAAATATACCGGCCATTCCTCGTTCGTTCCGGCCAGCAGGAGGGACAAAGTTTCCTCAACCCCGACCTGGTGGCCGGCATCTCATTTTCATCAGGAGGCTTCGATGCCAAGTATGGTGACAAAATGTCGTCAGTGCTCGACATCAAATATAAGAAACCGACTGAATTCGCCGGATCATTCGACATAAGCCTGCTGGGTGCTTCCGCCCATGTGGAAGGAACCTTTGCTAAAAAGTTTTCTTTTCTGCTGGGAACCCGTTATAAAACCAATTCCTATCTCCTCAAAGGCCTTGATACAAAGGGAAACTACAAACCCCGGTTTTTTGATATCCAGGGAATGTTAAATTATGAGATCAATAAAAAGTGGGAAATTTCCCTTTTCGGAACCTTTACCGATAACGTTTACAAACTGGTTCCGGAAACGCGTGAAACCAGCTTCGGAACCCTGGATGAAGCCTATAAAATCAAAATATTTTTCGACGGACGCGAATCAGATGGATACCAGAACTGGCTTACTGCGGCTACGGTCACCTTCAAACCCGCCACAAATATCCGGTTAAAACTGATTTCCTCAACATTCAGAACCTATGAAACCGAAACATATGATATTTCGGGGGAGTACTGGCTTGGGAAACTCGAGGTTTTCCAGGGCAGTGAACAAGGACAGATCACCGAAATAATGGGAGTGGGTTCTTACCTGCAGCATGCGCGTAATTCCCTGGATGGCACAGTGTTTAATCTTGAACACCGGGGCTTTTGGGAAAAAGGCCAGAGCAATATGGTGTGGGGCATAAAATATCAGCATGAGTTTTTTAATTATACCATTAACGAATGGGAATTACAGGATTCAGCCGGGTATTCCATACCACGACCCCCTGATTCTCTGGGATCCCAGCATCCTCCAAATGGCGATCTGTTGCTGTATAATGTCATCACCAATAACAATACGGTAAATACCAACCGGATTTCTGCCTTCATTCAGGATACC
Organism: uncultured Draconibacterium sp.; assembly: GCA_964628215.1. Lineage (GTDB taxonomy): Bacteria > Bacteroidota > Bacteroidia > Bacteroidales > FEN-979 > CAIVAT01. Next base: position 5,812 of record CAZVNF010000010.1, on the reverse strand, counting down.
TGGACCTTTAAAAATCAATCGAATGACATTTCTCTCACAGCAGGGGTCAGGACAATTTACTACGATTTCAACGGGCAGCTTTTATTGAATCCCAGGGTCAATATCTCTTTTAAACCCCATTGGAAAAATGAAACTGTTTTCAGACTTTCAACCGGGTTTTATTCACAACCCCCAACCTTCAGGGAGATGGCCGACCTGGAAGGTAATATTGTTCCGGGACTCAAGGCACAATCCTCATTTCAGGTTGTTGCCGGATGCGATTACTATTTCAAGGCATGGCAGCGGCCATTTAAATTTGTGACTGAAGCCTATTATAAAAACATCCAGAACCTGATCCCGTATGAAATCGACAACATGAAGATCAGGTATTACGGAACCAACGATGCCCATGGATATGCTGCCGGCATTGATTTTCGGGTTCATGGCGAATTTGTAAAAGGTGCTGAATCATGGGCCAGCCTCTCCTTTCTCAAAACAGAAGAGTACTTTCAGGGTTCCTGGATTCCACGGCCTACCGACCAGCGGATGAACCTGGCTATTTTCTTCCAGGATTTCATTCCCGGGTTTCCCACCTGGAAAATGAACCTCACGCTGGTATATGGAACCGGTCTTCCTTTCGGGGCACCCAATTCCCCCCGCAGCGAACAAACGTTGCGCATTCCGCCATATCGCAGGGTAGATATCGGATTGTCAAAGCAACTGATCGGCCAGCAGACAAAATTTTCAGCAAAAAATCCTTTCAGGGTGTTTGACTCGATGTGGATATCCCTCGACATTTTCAACCTGCTTCAAATCAGCAATACCATCTCCTACCAGTGGGTAACCGACATCAATGGCAGAGAATATGCAGTGCCTAATTATCTTACTCCGAGAATGGTCAATTTGAAACTGTCTGCGAAATTTTAAAAAAAAAGCAAGTCTGTCTATTGGGTCTGTTTTGCAATTTGTTCTCCCAGCCTGTAATAATACGCAGCCTTGTCATTGTCACCTTTCAGCAGGTAGAGTGAATTCAACTGAACACAAAGCTCAAAACTGGGATTGATAGAGGCAGCTTTCTCCCAATAATCCACCGCAGTTACCGTGTCCTTCCTCAGCATGTAGTAATTGCCTATGTTTACATACGGCATTTCGAGCCGGGGATAGGTTTTCATCAGCTCTTCATTCATCTTCACCGCACGGTCGAAATCCCCCATGTCGTTGTACACATTCGCCAGGGCAAAAATCGCCTTGATCTGGTTTGGATTGACCTTCAGAATATGTTCATAGCATGCAATTGCCTTTTGATATTCCTTTTGCTCCCGATAGGCCATGCCCAGGTTTACCCAGGCCGGCTGCAGGGTCGAATCAATGGCGATGGCCTTTCTGAGAAAGTAAATTGCAGAATCGTAATTTTTACCCATAAACAGGTAAACCGTACCCAGGTCATTCGTTGTTAAATAGTTATCCGGATACAATTTCAATCCATGCCGAAAATGGGAGACAATGGTCTGATACTTGAATTGATTGACGCCGCCATACTTCAGGAAATTCTGATCCTGGTAAACCGTCCCCATCAGAAAACCTGCATAATCGATATTGGCCTTGGCTGAGTTATTCAACTGCTTGATGTCATTCCGGTACAAATCGAATAAATTCCTCCAGTCGCGGTTCCGAGAAACCGACATCACGGTATAAGGGATCAGCAGTAGTATCATTATAGCCAGAATTTTCAACCGGGCGTCAAACTCAATGGTCAGGCTTTTCGGATCGGTCTTGAAGATTTTAAATATCAAAAACACGAGTGCCACGCAAAAACCCAGTGAGGCGTTAAAAACGAAACGTTCACCTACAATTCCAACTACCGGGAATACCACATTGGAATACATGCTGATGGCGATGAGATACCATAGTATTGCGAATGACATAACATGCTTTTTCCCGAAGTTCCTCAGTGCATATACAAACAACACGCTATAAAGCAACAGGGAGAGCAATGCCCAGATATTTGCAAGGTTTGTTACCGGTATCATGTTGTATCCATAATAATACAGCAGGGGATACGGGTATACCAGCATTTTAAGATAGAACAACAGGGAAACGAATCCCGTACCAAGCCGGATCCATATATTTTTTTCAAAATAGAGGGGATTTTCAATAAAATAATTGGTGCGCTGCAAATGGGGAAGAAAGGTACGCGGCCCAAAGTATGCAACAAGCACCACGGCTAAGATCAAAAGAAAAACAGGAATGATATTCTTAATCTTAAGTTCTGTAAAAAAATGCAGGACGAGTGGAATCAGTAAGAGAAAAGTCACAATGGATGTTTTACTCAGAAACCCCACGAAAATTATGACCACCGCCGGAAAAATATACCAGATTTTCCTGGTATCGGCATACTTGAGCCAGTACCATAAACTGCCCAGCCCGCATAAAAACGAAAGCAGCTCGTCCCGGTTCTTCAAACTGGCCACTACTTCGGTATGCACCGGGTGGGCCATGAACAGCAGGGTTATCAGAAAGGGGAAAAGTATATTATAGTTGTAAAACAACCGTTTCAGGATAAAAAACAGCAGCACCGAAAGAGCCCAGTAAAGAAGAATGTTCACAGCATGGCTTCTGCCAGGCTTCTCGCCCCACAACTGATATTCAATGGCAAAAGTAGCTTTGGCAATCGGCCGGTAATCACCTGAGGAAGAGCCTACATTACCCTGTTGTGAAAAATACTTGGTGGAAAATATTTGCGGGATGGCTTTTAAACCTTGCTTCACAACTGCATTGTTGACTGCTAAATTGTCGTCTACCGCATATTTGTTGAATATGGTATTGCCGTATAGTATAAAGGCAAAAATAAAAAAAGATAAAACAAAATACTTATTAGCCTTGGTTGAAACAGAAGGAATTACATTCTCTTGTTTCGAAGATCCTGGTTTTTTATTGGGAATATTCTTGCCCGGGGTGGTTTGTTTTTTCGGAAACTGATCTTTTTTCATCCGGAAATTAAAATTTATGCAAAGGTAGCTATTTCTCTTGCAAGCCTGACGAAATCATCTACTGAAAGTCGTTCGGCCCTGAGATCAAGCAGGCTTGCCATCCAATCCGACTGTGCCGATGGTTCAGCCAGCGAAGCAGGAATCATTTGACGAATCGCATTCCGCAGGGTCTTTCTGCGCTGGTTAAAAGCAGTTTTAACTAACCGGGTAAACAACTCCTCATCACAGTCAAGTTTTTCCGTGGCATTCCTGCGCAGGCGTATCACCGCGGATTTTACTTTAGGTGGAGGATAAAAAACTGTTTCACTTACTGTAAAAAGGTAATCAATATCATAAAAAGCCTGCAGCAGCACACTGATAATGCCATAAGATTTACTGCCCGGGGGAGAGGCTATTCGCTCAGCCACCTCTTTCTGGAACATGCCTACGACCTCGGGAATCCGGTCGCGGCTGGCCA
>CAZVNF010000010.1:0-2286 GCA_964628215.1 uncultured Draconibacterium sp. | reverse complement strand
TTCGGTAGAGACGCATGATCATGCGTCTCTACCGCGGGAAAACCCGAAAAATCATATTTCAAAAAATCCCCATGGATCAACCGGTCCGATATACCCGGGTAGGTGGTTTTAAGGTATTCAACCGCCTCCCGGTCAACCTCCATGAACCATGGGTCCAGGCCAGGGATTTCAAGGATATATTTCGTCAAAACCCCCATCCCCGGACCAACTTCAAGTACTACCGGGTATTCGGGATTCAGGTAACTGACAATTTTTTGTGCAATAGTTTCATCCCGGAGAAAATGCTGGCCAAGATGTTTTTTGGGTCGGATCATGATTGGTTTTTATTTGTCACCACGTAACATCCGGAACTTTTTCCGGGCATCGGGAACAAATATGCTACCCGGGTATTTATCCAGTAATTCCTGGTACATCAACATGGCTGTTTCCTTCTTGTTCAGCTGTTTTTCATTCAGGATGGCCGCCTGCATCAGGGCTTCATCCGCAAGTATCTCTTCAGGGTATTCTGTAACCAGCTGCCGGAACAGGCTGTCTGCTTCTGAATAACGTCCCTGCTTGCGCATAATCTCAGCCGTTTTATACAGAACCTGCTGTAAAATGGGATGATCCCCAAACAACCGGGGGATGGAGTCAAGCGCCTGCAATGCCAGACTTTCTTCATTCCTGTAATCAAGCAGGTCGGCCCTGGCATAAATCCCCAGCGCAAGGGTGTTGCTGTCGGCATCATAATTCTCACTGATCAAAAGCGATAATGCAATGGCATCATTGGAAATAAATTTGGAAGTTGCCGCCTTCAGAACATCTACCTGTGCCTTGGCCCATCCGAATTCCCCGATATAAAAGGAAAGCTTTGCGTTTTTGAACTTCGCCTCCTGCCCAAGAACATCGTACTTAAAGTCCTGGTAAGCCTGTTGGTATAGCAGGGTTGCCTCCCACACATCATCGGTAAATAAAAGAATATCGGCAAGCTCAATTTTACATTTTGCTTTATCTGCACCGGGAACCCCGGCCATTTCGATTGCATGGTTTAACAGTTCTATCGCCTCTGCAGGCTTTCCCAGGTAAAAGGCTTTGATATGCGCCAGGTTTCTGATCACCGAGATGTTCTCGGGGTCATCACCATAAAAAGCCAATTCATCCGCAAACTCCTTTTCAAGAAGTTCCAGTTGGTTTTTTGGCGGCGATGGCTCGGAGATAACCTTCAAATATCTCGTATTTGCCAGTTCACGCCGGCCCAGGTTATAATACGAACATGTTGGGCCTTTGGAAACCAGGTATTGATAGCAATCAATGGCCACATCGTATTTTTCATTCGAAATGGCAAGACTGGCAAGCGAAACCAGCTTTTCGCCATTTTCCTTGAAACGCCGGTCCAGCGCCTTTGCCTGAAGGAGAGCAAGGTCAAAGTCTTTCTGCTGTATGGAATACCACCATAATAACTCAGCATAATTTGTGTTGTCGGGATCCTTTTGCGCCCTGGAAAGCAGTGTTTTACGAAGAATCTCGTTTTTTTCGTTGTTAACATCATACGACAGGGTCATCTGGATCCGGTCCTGAACAGTATTCAGATATGATTTATTCACATCCAGCATATTGAGATACTGTTCAGTGGCACTCCTGAAATCACCCATCCGCTCGTAAACCGAGGCCAGTTCAAAGCCAAAAGGATATGCATTGTTCAACAACTGGCGCCCCTTTTCGTATGTCCGGATGGCATATTCATTTTCCCCCCGGGTTATGTAGGCATTCGCCAGTTCAAAAACTTGCTGTTGCGTCGGGCCCAGTTTTTTCAGGGCTTCCTCGTAAAGTTTCTTTGCCTTTTCCGGATCTCCCGAGCGATATTTCACATATCCAAGGTCAACGGTGTAACGTGAAGCATCCGGCTCTGCCTTCTGGCATTTTTTAATCAGTTTCTCTGCCTTACCATATTCCTTTGTTTCAACCAGCGAGAAAATGAGATACTGGTAATAGTATAACGATGGTTTTTTCTCATACAACTGTTCAAACAACTCCGCTGCCTTGGTGAAATCCTGGTTCTGATAAAATTGCAAGGCTAGCTGCTCTTCGTTGCCCGGCTTGGGAGCATCCTGCTGAAAAGGCAAAAGAGGCGGCGTAGCCGGTTTTACATCCTGTGCAAAGGCCAGGACAGGGAAAAGCAGGCACAGGAAAAATGCGAGTCCAAGACCCATGATACGTAACAACCGATGGATGATAATTAACTGTGGACTGCCGGAGCCTGCGTATAGTTCGATATTCATTATTCGATATTCAAAATTCGATATTCAA
>CAZVNF010000009.1:0-45622 GCA_964628215.1 uncultured Draconibacterium sp. | reverse complement strand
GTAGCGAGGTAGCGAGGTAGCGAGGTAGTGAAATAGCGAAATAGTGAAATAGCGAAATAGTGAAATTATGAAATTATGAAAGCATATGTTTTTCCAGGGCAGGGTGCACAATTTGTTGGCATGGGTAAGGACCTGTACGACAGTTCACCGTTGGCCAAAGAGATGTTTGAGCAGGCGAATAAAATTCTGGGATTCAGGATTACAGATCTGATGTTTACCGGAACAGATGAAGATTTACGGCAGACCAACGTGACGCAGCCAGCTATTTTTCTGCATTCTGTAATATCTGCTGCGATTTCAGGGGGGAACTTTCAACCAGACATGGTTGCAGGCCATTCCCTCGGTGAATTTTCCGCACTTGTTGCAAGTAAAGCTCTTTCATTTGAAGACGGGCTCCGTTTGGTATCTGCCAGGGCTCAGGCCATGCAGAAAGCCTGCGAAGCGGAGCCTTCAACCATGGCAGCCATCCTCGGACTTGAAGATTCCAAGGTTGAGGAGATATGTAAATCCATTGAAGAAATCGTGGTACCAGCCAATTACAATAGTCCCGGCCAACTTGTCATATCAGGAAGTATGAAAGGAATAGAAGTGGCCTGTGAACAACTTAAGGCAGCGGGTGCCCGCAGGGCCCTGCCTCTAAAGGTAGGGGGTGCATTCCATTCCCCGCTCATGGAACCGGCTCGACTGGAACTCGCTGATGCCATTAATTCAACGAATTTCAACACTCCGATTTGTCCGATTTATCAGAATGCAACGGCATTGCGTGTAACTGATCCTTTACAGATCAAACAAAACCTGATTGACCAACTGACCGCCCCGGTACTTTGGACCCAGATGGTACAACATATGATCGCCGACGGAGCCGATAATTTTATCGAAATCGGGCCGGGGAATGTACTACAGGGATTAATCGCCAAGATCGGGAATAACGTAGAAACGTCGCACGGTTAATGGTAGATACGCACCGTGGTGCGTATCCACCGACACCACCTACCGTTTGGTGTATTGATTATCGTAATATTTCTGGTAATCGCCTGAGGTGACATTTTTCATCCATTCTTCATTGGCAAGATACCATTCAACCGTTTTTTCCAGACCTTCTTCAAACTGCAGACTGGGTTTCCACCCAAGTGCTTTTTGTATTTTACCGGAATCAATTGCATAACGCAAATCATGACCAGCCCGGTCTTTCACATAGGTAATGAGGTTGACTGAAGTACCTTCAGAGCGTTTCAGTTTTTTATCCATGATCTTACATAATAAATGGATAAGGTCGATATTTGTCCATTCATTATGGCCGCCAATATTATAGGTCTCGGCAATTTTTCCTTCATGAAAGATCAGGTCGATTGCATTGGCATGGTCCTCAACGAACAACCAGTCCCGGATGTTTTCTCCTTTACCATATACCGGGATCAACTTGTTATTCCTGATGTTATGAATTGCCAGAGGGATCAGCTTCTCCGGGAACTGAAAAGGGCCGTAATTATTTGAACAGTTTGAGATCACAGAGGGGAGTCCATAAGTGTGGTTATACGCACGCACCAAATGGTCGGAACTTGCCTTTGAAGCAGAATAAGGGCTACGGGGATCGTACGCAGTATCTTCATAGAAAAACCCGGTTGCTCCCAGCGAACCATACACCTCATCGGTGGAGATATGATAGAATCTTTTTCCTGTGAAATCATCCCAGGTTGCCCGCGCCGCATTCAGAAGATTTACCGTGCCTAAAATATTGGCATAAATAAACTCCATCGGACTGCTGATCGACCTGTCAACATGCGATTCAGCTGCCAGGTGGATCACTCCGTCAAAGCGATATTTTTTGAACAGCACTTTCATCAGTTCCCCGGCAGTGATATCTGCCTTGACAAACTCATAATTGGGTTCCTTTTCAATGTCGTGCAGGTTGGCCAGATTTCCGGCATACGTAAGATTGTCAAGATTCACGATTTTATAATCGGGATATTTCTTTACAAATCTGCGAACAACATGGGACCCGATAAAACCGGCTCCCCCGGTGATTAAAATCGTTTTCATAGTCTGCTTTTAATTACTATCACTATAACACTATTTCGCTATTTCGCTATTTCGCTATTTCCTTTTCGCCAGCGCCTGTTCCCAATTCCAGGCCGACAGGGTCATTTCATCCAGGTTTTTTTCAGCTTTCCAGCCCAGTTCAAAGTTTGCGAACTCAGTATCAGCCCATACCTTCACGATATCGCCTGCCCGCCGCTCCTTGATCTCATAATTCAATTTCACGCCGGAAGTGCGTTCGAATGATTTGATAACCTCCATAACTGAAAAACCATTGCCTGTTCCCAGGTTAAATACTTCCACGTTTTTCTTACCCTTTCCATCTGTCAGGCGTTCCACTGCGATCACATGAGCTTTGGCAAGGTCCACCACATGGATATAGTCACGGATAGCCGTGCCATCAGGGGTATCATAATCATCGCCCCAAACACGTAAAAACGACCGTTTTCCTATGGCAGTTTGGGTAATATACGGCATGAGGCAATTAGGTACTCCAAGGGGAAGTTCTCCGATAAAGGCTGTTTCATGCGCTCCTATGGGGTTGAAGTACCTCAATAAAATTCCCCGGATATTAGTACTGGCGCTGGTATCTGTAATTATTTCCTCACATATCTGCTTTGTATTCCCATAAGGAGATACGGCTACCTGAACCGGGGTATCCTCTCTTGCGGGAAGCTGATCAGGTTGTCCGTAAACAGTACATGATGAGGAAAACACAATATCACGGATGTTGTTATCGATCATGCCCTGCAGGATGTTTACCAGTGACAACAGGTTGTTTCGATAGTACATCAAAGGATACTCAACAGATTCACCTACCGCCTTAAATGCGGCAAAATGAATAACAGCTCTTATGTCACTATGCAATTTGAAAAATGCAGAGGTTTTTTCAGGATCAGTCAGACTGAATTTCTCAAAAAGAGGTTTTTTACCGGTTATTTTTGCGATATTATCCAACACATCTATCGAAGAATTGGAAAGGTCATCCACAATAATCACTTCAAAGCCTTTCGTCTGAAGTTCGACTACCGTATGCGACCCAATATACCCTGTTCCTCCTGTAACTAATATTTTCATAAGAAATACTTTGAAATGAACCCTGAAAACACAGGCAATTTAATAAATAATGATGAATGTAGCCGAAATGTTAATTACAGAAATCGAACAGCTACATATTTTTTTCAATTATTTTTAAAATGGGGTGATAATCACCAGTCAATCCAACCGGTTCATTATTCCGGATATGATATACAATATTGATACTCTGTTTGGCATCTGCAAGGCCGAATCCACGACCGGCAAGGATTTCACGATACACTTCAGTATGAAGGTCGGTGAACCCGTCACTAAATTCAATCTCCTGACTGCCCATCAGCAGGGAACGATAGGTTCTTTTACCAGCTAACCGCACATCTTCCGGGATATCATTGTAGTCGATACTTAAAAACCAGCGGACATTTGCATTCTCAAGTTTTAACAAACCTCCCGCATGCTTCTCAGTCATTACATGAACAACATTCTCATTTACTTTGCCAAACACCCAGGTGAGCATATCAAAAAAATGCACCCCGATGTTGGTTGCAATTCCCCCTGACTTTGATTTATCTCCTTTCCAGGACCTGTGGTACCAGCTTCCCCGTGAAGTGATGTAGGTGAGATCGAGGTCATACACCTTGTTTTTAGGCCCTTTTTGTATCTGTTCACGCAGGGCTTTAATTGAAGGATGCAGCCTCAGCTGGAGTATGGTATACACCTTTTTACCTGTTTCAGCTTCAATTTTCCCCAAAGCCTCCAGGTTCCATGGATTAAGTACAATTGGTTTTTCGCAAATGGCATGGGCATCATTGCGCAAAGCCAGGCGGATATGAGAATCGTGCATATAATTCGGAGAGCAGATACTCACATAATCAATTTTATCGTCGTTGATCTGCTTTTTAGATCGTGCCAGGCGGTGCAATTTATCCAGGTGCCTGTCGAACCTTTCCGGTTCAATAAAAAAGTCGGACTGGGGGAAATAGCTGTCCATAATACCAACTCCATCGTAAGGGTCGAGAGCACATACCAATTGATTCCCGGTATCTTTGATCGCTTTCATATGACGGGGAGCGATGTACCCGGCAGCGCCGATAAGGGCGAAGTTCACTGGTTTAATTTTTTGATTCATGCGATTTTATCAAAGCTTAATAACTGTTCCTTCTTTGGTGAGTTCATATATTTCCTGGCTTTCAGGACAAACAGCAATGTTTTTTTCATCAAAATGCAACCGGTGGCCATATTCACTCATCCAGCCAACATGGCGGCCCGGATTGCCAACGATCAGCGCAAAAGGAGGAACATTTTTTGTAACAACCGCACCGGCACCTATAAATGCAAATCCGCCAATTTCGATGCCGCATACAATCGTTGCATTGGCTCCGATTGAAGCCCCTCTCCGCACCAGTGTTGCCCGGTACTGGTCCTTCCGCAAAATATGACTGCGGGGATTGATTACATTGGTAAATACCATGGATGGCCCAAGAAAGACATCATCCTCACAAATTACGCCCGTATATATCGAGACATTATTCTGCACTTTTACATTTTTACCCAGCACTACATCCGGAGAGATGACAACATTTTGACCCAGATTGCAATTTTCACCGATCTCACATCCCTTCATGATGTGGGTAAAATGCCAGATTTTAGTCCCCTTTCCAATTTTGCATCCCTCATCAATGATCGCAGATTCGTGCGAAAAATATTCTTTTTCCATTATCCTCTGTTTAAAAAATCAAGAACATTCCCGGTAATATAATCAAGTTGTTCTTCATCAAGTTCGGTGTGCATGGGAAGAGAGAAAACAGTGTTGCATAAGTGCTCTGTAACCGGAAAATCTCCGGGTTTATACCGTGGATCAAGGTAGGCTTTTTGCATGTGCAATGGAACCGGGTAATAGATCATGGCCGGTATATCCTTCTCAGTAAGATAATCGATCAGCGCTTTCCGGTCAGTATTTTTCGTAACAAGGGTGTACTGGTGGAAAACATGGCTTGATTTGGAATAACGTACCGGGATATTCAGTTTCGGATGATTTGCGAATGCCTTATCATAAAAATCAGCCGCTGCGCGCCTTTTAGCAGCATAGGTATCAAGAAGTGCCAGTTTCACATTCAATATGGCTGCCTGGATGCTGTCGAGGCGTGAATTTACGCCGACGTAGTCATGATAATAGCGTACGGTCATTCCATGGTTCACCACCACCCGCATTTGTTTTGCAAGATCATCATCATTGGTAAAAATAGCTCCCCCGTCACCGTAACATCCAAGGTTTTTGGAAGGGAAAAAAGAAGTGCAGCCTATATGGCCGATGGTTCCTGCTTTTTGTTTTGTCTGATCAGTAAAAAAATAATCTGAGCCGATTGCCTGACAGTTGTCTTCGATCACAAAAAGATTGTGTTTTTTGGCAATTTCCATGATCTCCTCCATAGGGGCCGCTTGTCCGAAAAGATGAACTGGTACGATGGCCCTGGTTTTCGGAGTAATTGCCCGTTCAACCGCTTTGGGATCAATATTGAAAGTGCCGGGATCCACATCTACCAGCACCGGTGTAAGTTGTAGCAGTGCAATTACCTCCGCAGTGGCAATAAATGTAAAGGAGGTGGTAATCACTTCATCGCCCGGCCTCAGGTCCAGCGCCATCATGGCTACCTGCAGTGCATCAGTTCCATTGGCACATGCAATGACATGCTTTACCCCAAGATAGTGTTCCAGGCTTTTTTGGAAGGTCTGAACAGCCGGACCGTTAATAAAAGCACATGAATCAATTACTTCCTGTATTCCTTTATCAATTTCAGTTTTTACATTGAGGTACTGACTGCGCAAGTCAACCATCTGGAGTTTCTTCATCGGGATCAGATTTTTCTGTTTTTATTCAAATTTGCGCAAAGTTAAATAATTATTCCACCCATATCAAATACCCTCCCCTATTCACAAATCTTTTAATTTTCAAACCTTTTCTCGTTTAACTTTGCAGGGACTAAAACCTTGGGAATATGAAAAAATTTGCAGTTATCTTATCCGGGTGCGGGGTTTTCGACGGTGCGGAAATCCATGAAGCCGTTCTTACACTCCTTGCTATTGACCGGGCCGGAGCCCATTACCAGTGTTTTGCACCCGACATCCTGCAGCATCATGTTGTGAATCATTTGACGGGTGCTGAGATGAATGAACAACGAAATGTACTGGCAGAGGCAGCCCGGATAGCCAGGGGAGAAATCAAACCCCTTTCTCTGTTCCATGCTGAAGAATATGATGCGCTGGTGTTTCCGGGAGGATTTGGTGCGGCAAAAAATCTTTGCGACTGGGCGGTCAGTGGGGATAATTGTTCAATTAACCCTGAAGTTGAATCAGCGGTGAAAGCCATGTACAAACTTTCTAAGCCTATTGGTGCCATGTGCATCTCCCCGGTAATTTTAGCAGGGATTTTCAAAGGAACCAACCTTACAACAGGAAACGACACTGCATCAAGAAAATTCATTGAAACAAAAGGGAACCAGTATACACAAACCGCAAATGGAGAAGTGATTGTTGATGGGCTCAGGAAACTGGTGACGACTCCCTGCTACATGCTGGATGCAACCATATCAATGATTGCAGAGGGGACAGAAAACCTGGTGAAGGAGATGTTGCTGCTGATGGATCACTGATAATTTTTCACATCCAACTCTCCGCGAACAACCATCAAGCCATTAATAGCCAACGCTTTCATTTCATCTTCGCCGGGGAAGATATGAATGGGAGCCAATTTATACACCCGTTCCTGGATCCAGTTTACAAAGCCTTTATCATAGGCAATTCCTCCCGTGATCAGGATGGCATCCACTTCGCATTTCAGCACGGTGTACATTTCTCCAACATATTTGGCAACCTGATAAGCCATGGCATGGTAAACCAGTTCAGCGCGGGCATTGCCTGCATCAACCATCTTTTCTACATCGTAAGCATTGTTGGTTCCCAGGTAGGCCACCAGTCCACCCTCTCCTTTCACCATTTTTTGAACCTCCTTCAATGAATACTTTCCTGAAAAACAAAGTCTTACAAGTTCTCCAACCGGCAGTGTTCCTGTCCTTTCAGGACTGAAAGGACCTTCTCCGTCAAGGCCCTGGTTCACATCAATAACCCTCCCTTTCTGGTGTGCCCCAATGGTAATCCCTCCGCCAAGATGTACGACGATTAAATTCAGGTCTTCGTATTTGCGCCTGATTGATTTCGCATATTCGCGGGCTACTGCTTTCTGGTTTAAAGCATGAAAGATGGAAATACGCTCTAATAGCGGATGACCGGAAATCCTGGCTATATCATCAAATTCGTCAACCACTATTGGATCAACAATATAGGCTTTTGCACCCGGCAGCGAATTCACAAGATTGCTTGCGATCAACCCCCCGAGGTTACTGGCATGTTCGCCGAAAGGGCTATTCTTCAAATCGGCGATCATTGCCTCATTTACTTCATAAATTCCGGAAGGGATCGGCTTGAGAAGGCCTCCCCTGCCAACCACCGCCTGTAAATCATCAATGTGGATATCTGCCTCGCGCAATTGCTGGAGAATGATATCCTTGCGGAACTGAAACTGATCCGCTATTTTTGGAAAGGGGGCAAGCTCTTCAGCAGTATGTTTGATGTTTTTTAAAAAGATAGGCTCTGTATTTTGGTACACAGCAATCTTTGTAGAGGTAGATCCTGGATTGATGGCAAGTACCCTGATATCTTTCATTCGTATTCTGCTTATTTTGATGGATTGTTAGAATTTCTCAATTTACTGTGACGGTAACCATAGGCAAAATAGATTATAAAACCCAGTGCCATCCATATGATGAGGCGGAGCCAGGTATCCATTGGCAGGGCAGCCATTTGAACAAAGCAAATCAGTGCTCCAAGGATGGGAATGAGCGGCACGAACGGGGTACGGAAAGGTCGTTCAATATCCGGCCTGGTTTTACGCAACACGATGATACTGATGCAAACAATGGCAAATGCCAGCAGGGTACCAATAGAAACCAGTTCTCCAAGAATGCTGATCGGCAGCACTCCGGCAAGAACAATTGCGACACAACCCGTAAGGATTGTGCTGATATACGGGGTTTTATATTTAGCATGCACTTTGGAAAACAGGGGGGGAAGCAATCCATCTTTCGACATGGAATAAAATATCCGGGGCTGCCCCATCAGCATCACCAGGATTACCGAACTAAGGCCGGCAATGGCAGCAATCTTGACAATCGGCCTGAGCCAGAACATGCTCTTACCCATGGCATCTACCCCTACCGCCACCGGATCGGAAACATTTAACGTGGTATAGCTAACGATACCGGTGAGCACAATGGCAACCAGAATATACAGAACGGTAGAAATACTTAAAGACCCTAAAATCCCTATTGGCATATCACGTTGCGGATTTTTGGCTTCCTGGGCCGCAGTGGATACTGCATCAAAACCGATATAAGCAAAGAAAATCACCCCGGCACCACGTAAAATACCGCTCCAGCCAAAATGCCCCCAAACACCGGTGTTCTTAGGTATGAAAGGATGCCAGTTACCTGCCTGAACAAAGGCAATTCCAATGGCAATAAACAGGATGATCACTGCAACTTTTACAATAACCATAATATTGTTGAAGTTGGCGGACTCCCTGATGCCGACAATCAGCAACGCTGTTAGTGCCGCAATTATGAACATGGCGGGCAGATTGACAATGGCCGTAACATGAGGCAAAGTATCCACATTGATACCCCGGGCCAGCAAGCCGCTGGTAAGATTTTCCGTTAATTGCTGCCATCCAAGTTCAGGCACTTCCACCAGTACTGATCCGGTAGCAGCCGTGAAGGCTGTTGGAATGAAAATTCCGAAATCCTTCAGAAAGCTCACTACATATCCCGACCACCCTACAGAAACAGTGGCAGCTGCGAACAGGTATTCAAGTATCAGGTCCCATCCGATGATCCAGGCTAAAAACTCGCCCAGGGTAGCATAAGAGTATGTATATGCACTCCCCGAAATCGGGATCATACTTGCGAATTCCGCATAGCAGAGCCCGGCAAATGCACATGCAATGCCGGAAATAATGAATGAGATGACAATGGCCGGACCTGCATATTGAGCCGCGGCCTGACCTGTAAGGACAAAAATTCCCGCCCCGATTATGGCCCCTATTCCAAGGGTTGTCAGATTCAGCCCGGTGAGGGTCTTCTTCAAGCCCGATTTATTATCTTTTGCTTCCTGCAAAAGATCCCCAAGGGGTTTTATAAGGAACAGGTCTCTGGCCATAAACTCCGGTTAATTTGGTAAAAGCTATATCGCTGCCGCCATTACAATGCTGGCCTGCTTTGATTCTTCGGTATCGGAACGTGATGTAAGAACAATGGGTGCAGCAGCTCCGAGAACTACAGCAGCAAGTTTTGCATTTGCTGAAAACCCTAAGGCTTTGTATAAAATGTTACCGGCTTCGATATCCGGAACGATCAGCAGGTCGGCATCTCCGGCCACCTCGCTAACGATTCCCTTGTGTTTTGCGCTGGCTGCACTTACGGCATTATCGTAGGCAAGCGGTCCGTCAATGATGCAGTTTTTAATCTGTCCGCGCTGGCTCATTTTCGAAAGCATTGCCGCCTCAAGGGTCGCAGGCATGGCTTCATTTACCATTTCAACAGCGGCAAGCACGGCCACTTTGGGTTTAGAATAACCCAGTTTGTTCATAAACTCAACCGCATTGGCGGTCAGGGCCACTTTAGTTTTAAAATCGGGTGCCGGAATCATCGCAGCATCGGTCAGGCCAAGTAATTTATGATATGTGGGAATTTCAAAAAGGGCAATATGCGACAATACTTCTCCTTTGCGTAAACCATTTTCCTTATCAAGAACCCCGCGCAGAAATACAGCCGTGGCAACATTGCCCTTCATCAGGATGTCTGCTTCTTTATTGCGAACCATTTTAACGGCGATCCTTACAGAATTGGCGTCCACCTCTTCGTTGATGATTCTCATTTTACTTACATCAAGCTTCAGTTTGCCGGCGATTTCATGAATTTTCTTTTCATTGCCAACCAGGATGGCCTCAACCAGCCCCATTTTGTCAACAGCGCAAATAGCTTCAAGACAATGCTCGTCATGTGCTACGGCAACAGCAAGTTTTTTCCTGCTCGATTTCCGTGCCAGTTCATTGAGATCGGAAAGTTTCGTAAGGCATCCATTTCCGATCACTCCAGTTGTTGTAGTCATAATTTGATAATAATTAAAGATAAATAATCATTTTCACAAGGATTTCCCTTGGGGCAAACCTACATGATTTTTAGCAAACAGACAAGGAGTTACAAAAAAAAAAATCAAAATATTATCCTACCTTTGTGGCAACTATTTAACACTTATTGTATGGAGTTACCATTTGCCGAGTCATTCAAAATCAAGATGGTTGAGCCAATCCGCAAGAGCAGCCGACAGGAACGCGAAAAATGGATAAAAGAAGCCGGGTATAACCTGTTCGGACTCAAAAGCGACAAGGTCTTCATTGATTTGCTTACCGATTCAGGCACCGGAGCAATGAGTGACCGGCAATGGTCAGAAATGATGATCGGGGATGAGAGTTATGCCGGAGCTTCTTCCTATTTTAAAATGAAAGATGCAATAAGTGAACTACTTGGTTTTGATCACTTTTTACCTACCCACCAGGGTCGTGCTGCCGAGAATGTGCTTTTTTCAGTACTCATCAGCGAAGGCGACATCATACCGGGAAATTCTCACTTTGATACCACCAAGGGTCACATTGAATTTCGCAAGGCAACTGCGGTCGACTGCACCATTGATGAAGCATTTGATACTACCCTGTCGCATCCTTTCAAAGGAAATGTGGACCCGGTAAAACTCGAAAACATACTTAAATCCGCGGGAGACAGAATACCGTTCATTATTGTTACTGTTACCTGCAACTCATCAGGAGGTCAGCCTGTTTCCATCGAAAACATGAAAATGGTGCGAAAGCTGGCCGACAAATACGGTAAACAGGTGGTGTTTGATTCAGCGCGGTTTGCTGAGAATGCCTATTTTATCAAACTACGCGAAAACGGGTACCAGGATAAACCGATCCGTGAAATTGTGCGTGAAATGTTTGACTGTGCCGATGCCATGACCATGAGTGCCAAGAAAGATGCCATTGTAAACATGGGCGGGTTTATTGCCATGCGAAGCAAGGAGCTGCATACTAAGGCCAGTGTTTTCAACATCATGTTTGAAGGGTATATTACTTACGGCGGTATGTCGGGCCGCGACATGAACGCCCTTGCCCAGGGGCTTTATGAGGGAACCCAGTTCGAATATCTCGAAACACGGATCCGGCAGGTTGAATACCTGGGTAAAAGATTAATGGAATTTGGCATCCCGGTACAGCAACCCATCGGGGGTCATGCGGTTTTTGTAGATGCGAAGAGGTTTTTACCACATCTCCCAAAAGAAGAATTCCAGGCGCAAACACTTGCCGTGGAACTTTACCTGGAAGCGGGTGTAAGAGGGGTGGAAATAGGGGCCCTGCTGGCCGACCGGGATCCGGTGACCCGCGAAAACCGGTATCCCTCCCTGGAACTCATGCGCCTGGCAATACCACGCAGGGTTTACACAAACAACCACATGGACGTTGTGGCCGTGGCATTGAAGAACATCTATGATCGACGGGACACCATTCGTAAAGGGTTGAAAATTGTTACAGAAGCCCCGATTATGCGGCATTTCACGGTAGTTCTTGATCATGTTTGATTAAATCCATGGAAAAAACGAAGAAAGAAGCCCGTTATCAGCGTCTTTATGATCAAAGTAAAGAACTGATGGTCAAATCGGCAGATCATGATGCCCGAATGGCTACAATCGCTGCCGTACTTCATCATAAAATGGATTATTTTTTCTGGACTGGATTTTACATCCTCAAATCGGGTGTGCTTACGGTAAAAACTTACCAGGGGCCGCTGGCATGCCAGGAACTGGAAAAACACACGGGTGTTTGCTGGGCAGCTATCGACCGGCAACAAACGATCGTGGTTGATGATGTTCATTTGTTTCCCGGTCACATCTCCTGTGATTCGCGATCCCAGTCCGAAATTGTAGTCCCTGTCAAAAACAGAGAAGGAGCGATCGTTGGGGTACTCGACATTGACAGTTCAACGCTTGCATCATTTGATGCAACTGATGCTGAATGGCTGGAAAAAATCGTTAACCTGATCTACATTTGAATCTAACCGAGCTTTTCCTGATTTCTCTCGGACTCTCCATGGACTGTTTCGCGGTTTCGCTCACCTTCGGAACCTGCCGGAAACTGGTATGGAAAGACATACTGAGGGTGGCTTTTCTTTTCGGATTGTTCCAGGGAATCATGCCCCTCATCGGATGGCTGATTGGCAACAGCATGCAGTCATTTATTGAACCGGTTGACCACTGGATCGCTTTTGTCATTCTTGCTTCTATTGGCGTAAAAATGGTGTGGCAGTCATTTTTGAATGATGATGAAAAAAAACCGCTGGACATCCGGAATATTACGGTTTTACTCACCCTTGCCTTTGCCACAAGTATCGATGCCCTGATCACCGGAGTCGGGTTCGGATTTATCAGGGCAAATATTTATGAAGCCGTTGTAATTATTTCCATTATTACCTTTATTGTTTCCATTTTGGGTGCTAAACTTGGCGAAAAAACCACTTTTATTCCCGCCCGCTGGGCTGAATTCGGCGGGGGCATTGTGCTGATTGCCATTGGAATAAAAGTTGTTTTAGAACACCTTTCCATCATGTGAACCGGGTTTACCACATGAAGGATTTTCATATCTTTGCCACTAATTCAATTTCTATGAATCAAATCAGGGTAACCAAAGAATTCAGGTTTGAATCCGCACATGCCTTATTGGGTTATGACGGTCCATGTAAAAATGTTCATGGCCATTCTTATGAGTTATCTGTGACAGTGATCGGATCACCGGTTACTGACATTGCCTCTGCCAAACTCGGAATGGTAATGGATTTCGGTGATTTAAAAAGAATCATCAAGAAGCAAATTGTTGATCCCTTCGACCATGCGCTATTGTTGAATTCAGCTTTAACCCGGCAGGAATTGCTTGAATTCGGGGAACCATTTACCAACATAGTCTTCTTGCCCTACCAGCCAACCAGCGAGAATTTCTTACTTGATTTTGCGACCAGGATCAGAGAATTACTGCCATCGGGGATTAAACTTCACAGCATGCGGCTCAGAGAAACAGCAAATTCATACGCCGAATGGTTCTCCGAAGATAATTTATAGTTTTTTCGCCATTTCGCCATTTCGCTATTTCGCCATTTCGCTATTTAACAAAAGGTGCACCTCCACATTCACATCCCCTCCGCTGATAACTACCAGGTTACAGGAGTCTGATGTGGCTTTTTTTTCATACCAGGAAGGCGAAAACCTCTTTGCCTCTTCCGCATATTCATCCGGTGCAACCCGCAGCAAATAGTTCCCGTCCTCCACCCGTGAAAACTGAAAATGGCCGTTTTTGTCAATAATGGCTGAACGATAATGAGTGGCCGAATCCCAGGGCATTGCTTTGTCGGCAACATGGAACAATTCTGCAGATCCGCCATGAAGACGCAGATCATCAGTATACGCATGCCCCCGGAGGGAATGGTGATCCTTAAAGCCAAAATAAAACACGGTCATGAACAGACCTGCTGTGATTCCGCTGAGTGTGAGATAAAAGCCTAAAGGCAGTTTGGTAAACAAAGTAAACAATGAAAGATTCGACCAGAAACCTCCGGGAACAGGCTCAGGGTGCAATCCATTGACCAGGTTTTCCCAAGCCCTCACAGGTGGTTCTTTCTCGTAATCTGAGAATGCCGACCTGAATTTATCTTCGATGGGGTCCTTTTCTTCCATGATACCTCATTAAGCTGATAACTACTTTTCCCTTGTATCCAGCATTTGCCTCACTGCGGATTTTGCACGGCGCAACTGCGATTTGGATGTGTTTTCTGATATTCCAAGCATTTCGGCAATCTCTTTATGCCCATAATTTTCAAGTACAAATAAGTTGAAAACAGTCCTGCTTCCTGATGGCAAACATTGTATCAACCCAAGTAACTCCGCCGTTGACTTTTCAGTTAAAGAATTCTTCAATGAAATTGCATCATCGATATCATCAGTTAATTCCTCCACCTGGCTGAATTTCAGATTTTGCCTGTAATAATTAACCGCAGATGTCACAAAGATACGATGTGCCCATGCCTCTATACTGCCCTGGGACCTGTACTGATGCAGATTGCTGAAGAAACGAATAAATCCGTTCTGAAGAATATCCTGGGCCTCCGTTTCATTTCCTCCATAACGCAAACAGATACCATACATCCTGGGTGCTAACTGATGATATAACTGATATTCTGCTGCAACCTCCTTTCTAAGGCATCTGGATAGCAATTCAGCATTATTGTCAACCAATGGCTGTCAGTTTTAAACCGTAAATTTAATGAAAAACAGGACTAATCTCTCAGCAATTTTTTCACCGAGAATACTGTGCCATCCATTTTCGTGACTAGGAACAAGTATAGTCCGGCTTTTATAAACCCTACGGGAAGAGTTACCAGGTTGTACCCTGCCCTGCAATTTGCTGATCCGGACCACACCGCAGTGCCGGTCAACGATTTAATTTCAAACTTCACAGAAGTTGGCGCAGGCATTTGAATCGACAGGCTTACAAGATCAGAGGAGGGATTTGGGAACAAGTCGCCGGCGACCGGCCCCCCGGCATGTTGATCAATGCCTGTTACATCGTAGTTATACACCTCAAGCCGCAGACTATCCACAGCAGGGATAGCCGCATCAAGCCAGATTGCAGTGAGCCTTGAGTATTTCCCGGGATATTCTACAAAAGCATAATAGGCGCCATACGGCAGATTCATAAACCTGAATTGACCCGAACCTCCGGAAAATGTAAACGATACAGGGTTCATTTGTGCATCAAACAACATGACCTGGGCCTGGGGGATCACTTCATAATTACCCGGTGATCCCGACTGTACAACTGTTCCGGTTATCGTACCAGGTCCCGGCTGGGATTCATTCACGGGAAACAGGTGAATATTGGAAACATAGGCATTGCTGTCAGTAAGGGCAAGCAACTCAGCCTCCTTCCATGAAAGTGCCTGCTGATAATAAGCTGGAAAATAGAGCGGATAGTTTAGTGAACCAGGGGTAAGGGAAGCCCGTACGATATATGACCCATGCAATACTTGCGGAAATGTGTAATATCCATTATAGGTAAAATAACCGGTATCATAAGGAATCAGGATCGCACCATTTTTCCGGTAAAGGTATGCAACCCCGGTATCACCGGTAGATACGGGATTGTTAATGGGGAGTGTTCCGATAAACACATGCCCTCCCATATCAAAATAGGTTGCAGTGGTGATGAAATGGCATATTGAATCGGTGCAGATGGTTTCGCCTTGTTCCATTTTTTTGATTCTCAGGCATACTTCATGCTTCCCCGGAGTCTTGAATTGATGGGTAACATCCTTTGATTCATAGGTTGCCGCATCATCGAATTTCCATAAAAAGCGATTCGGATTGCCTTCAGAGGTGTTTTTAAAAACAAAAGTATTGGGAACCCTGTTCAGCGAGTCAAGAGTACTGTAAAATTCTGCCTGGCATGTTGCGGCCGGGTGGATTTCGAGTGAATCGCATTTAACATCGCTGCAAACTGAAACAGAATCGGCATTGTATGCGGTTAAGCAAACATTGTACTTTCCGGCAGACTGGAAGATGTGAACAGGATTGCGGTCATCTGAAAAACCGCCATCTCCGAAATTCCAGCGCCAACGGTTAATGTTGCCGCTTGACAGATCGGTGAAAGTTGTTTTCAACGGGTTAACCGGGTCGGAGATGTAGCGGTAATCGGCAACACAGGTTCCAGGTTCATGGATGGTTATTGCGATGCATACCACATCACTGCAAATATTACCCGGATCGGAATCAGACACGGTCAAACAAACAAAGTAGGTTCCACCGGCTGCATAAACATGTACCGGGTTTTGCGTGGTGGAAGTTACCCCGTCTCCAAAACTCCATTGCCAGAGAGAGATTTGACCGGACGACATATCCTGAAAATGAATCATCATGGGGTTCAGCGGGTCCACATTTGCCGAAAAAGCAGCATCACAGGCATTTGGAGAATCGGGGAAACCGGAATTCTGGCCCCAACCATGGCTGAATACGGACAATAAAAACAGGATGATACACGTGGTTCTCATGCGCTTATTTTGTTTTTCCGAAGTTGAACTGCAGTCCTATGCCCAGGCCAATTGTCCAGGGTGCCTTAAACTCCACATTTTCCTGCGTTGCCATGGGCTTCAGGTAATATTTGAATGAGGGCTCAAGAAACAGACTGATGTTTTTATTCATCCTCATTTCAAGGTACAAATTTGCCCAGACCTGCCAGTTGGTCTGAATTCTCGAAGGAGTTTCATCATTTACACTGATGATCCTGGCATTGCTGTATTCAATGTCGGGTTCAGATACCCGGGAACCTATCAGAAAGGACACAGCCGGACCGGCGTGAAACGTAAGGCTCACCTTGTTGGTTTCAAAAAAGCGGTAACCCAGCAGCAGGGGTATCTGCAAATAGGCATAACGGTTACTGGTGCGGGAATCGCCAAAGTGCTGGATGCTGTCGTAAATGGTTACTGTTTGGGTTTGATAAATAATTTCATTGTTCGTTCCAATGGTATAGGAAGTAACATGGTTATAAAAGCCAATGCTGTCGCGGCTGAGATATTCTGCCTTGTACTGGCCATCGTCATATACGTAGCCGAGCCCGAGCCCGGTTGAAATTGAAAAACGGGAGATATTGTATGTCACCCTGCCATTTAACCAGAAATTCATCTTTGAATAATCACCGGGTTCAGAATAGAATGCCAATTCGGGGGTAATGCCAAGACTGGCAGAAAAAAACTGAACCTCTGCATGTGAACTTTTTTTCACATTACGGATTCCTGCCGGAGTGTTAAAGACAAGGATTGTATCGGTGAGCGGGATAAAAAACAGGGAGGCGGGGAGCGGTAACACCGGAGAAATCCCGGCATCAGGGTTCAGGATGCCAGTGGAGGAGGATAAAACTGATGTTTTTTCATATGCTGGTGCCTCATTACCTGTTGAAAGCACGGCATCAACCGCTTTACTTTGAGGGGCCGGTGTATGCATCTTAGCCGGGTTTTTCATAACGGTACCTGGCACTGATGGTTTTTCGGGGGAAGCAGCATGTGAAAGCCGGTCAGTAACCACAGTACCCTGATGGCTCGTTTGTTCAGATGGCGTCAATGACAAAGTGGAAGAACCCGCAACCTGGATTCCGGCAGAGGAAGGCTTCTGCATGAGATCTGTGGATATCTGGCCAGACATCTGCCCGGGAGCATCATCACTAATGCCGAAATACAGAACAGTGGCGATCAGCAGCAATCCTGTGGTTCCTGCAAGCCATAACTTTGGAGAAAGGTTGGTGAAATTGAAATGACGGAGCTCCGTCCAGAGCAATTTCCGGCTGATCCCTCTCCAAATGGCGGGTTTTGGCTCAACGCGATGACCCGCCATGGTCTCACGTAAAAGCTGGTCAGCCCCGCCATCGTCAAAAGCCTTTAATTTTATTTTATCACTCATTGACCAATATTATTTTTCAAAAGATCAAAATCAGTTAATTTTTTACGCAACATTCTGCGTGCTTTCAGCAGTTGGGTTTTTGAAGTATTTTCAGAAATGTTCAGTTCCAATGAAATTTCCTTATGACTATATTCTTCGAACACGTACATATTGAATACCATACGGTAACCGGGAGGCAACATTTGAATGAGCAGCGTCAGTTTCTCAAAAGACACCGGGGTGTAAATATCCGGTTGGTCGTCTTTCTCCATGATCTCCGTTTCACTGATGCTGGCAATATCCTCCAAAAAGGGTTGTTTCCGGTTTTTCCGGTAATAATTAAGGGCGTGATTGATCATGATGCGTTTCATCCATCCTTCAAAGGAACCTTCGTTCCTGTAAGAGCTTATATTTTGGAATATCTTCACAAAGGCTTCCTGAAGTATGTCTTCCGCTTCATCACGATTTTGGGCATACCGCAGGCAGATCGCCAGCATTACCGAAGCATACTTGCGGTAAAGGGCACTCTGGGCGCTGCGTTTTCCGGCTACACAGCCCTCGAATATTGTTTCGTTGATGAGCATTAATCCTTAGCTATTAAACAGACGTAAATCAGGAAATTAAGTTGCCTGAAGGCGTAAAATTACAAGCTATTGCAGAGTGGCTTTGAATTTATCGAAGTTATTTTCAAAAAAGGTGCGGCCCTGCTGGCTGAGAATTCCGTTAAGGTGATACACGAAAATTTCATGAAACATTTTGAGGGAAGTAAGTTCCTCCTGGGTAAACATGTCTGTATCAAACAGGCTTTCAGTGCGGAAAACATGGAGTTTGGCAATGATTTTTGAATTAAGCTCCTTACGGTAAAGACCTTCTTTCTTCCCCTGATTCAGGTTGTTAAAAACTGATTCATACATCCGCTTGCGTCTGATTTCCCTTATTGTATTGAACAGGTTCGGATAATATTTCCGAACATCATACTCCATGGAGGGATTGTAATCCTTCAGCATCATATTGATAATCTTGTATACTTCAAACAAAGATTCGATGGCATTCTGTTCTTTGTCATTGATAACATTCAGAAACGCACAATTCTGGTCATGTTCAAACAGCAGAACCTGTGAAACAAGATCTTCCTTGTCATTAAAAAAATCATATATGGTCTTTTTCGAAATACCCAGGTGTTTGGCTACGTCATCCATGGTGACGCTTTTGATCCCATATCGATGGTAAAGCCGCGCAACCTGCTCCAGAATAGAAAGTGCTTTGGGATTCATAAGGCAAATATAAGCAAAAGAACCATGGAAACGATTTTCGACTGAAAAGTTTTTTGCATCCTGAAAAACCCTATCTTTGCTCCTCAGAATTTTCACATTTACATTGCCATTCTTATCAATACGATTTCACTTATGAAAAAGCTTTTTCTGATTGCAGGTATCTTCATTATTCTTGCGGGTTGCGGGAGCAAAGACACGGATAAAAAAGGCCGGTTGGAACAACTTAAAAAGGAACAGAATAAACTTTCAGAAGAGATCATGAAACTGGAGAAAGAACTTGCTCCGGCGAATCTGATTTCATCAACCCGGGTAACCGTTAACGTCATTTCCAAACAACCTTTCGAACATTACATAGAAGTACAGGGCAGAATTGATGGAAACGAAAACATTGCCGTCAGTCCCCGAAACCAGGGTGGCATGGTCACCAGGATCCTGGTGCATGAAGGAGATGCCGTAACCAAAGGACAGGTTCTTGCCGAACTTGATTCAGAAGTGCTTAAACAACAATTGACTGACCTGCAAAACAAACTTGCCTTTGTTACAGATATTTATAATCGCCAGAAATCTCTCTGGGACCAGAAAATCGGTTCAGAAATCCAGTATCTGAAAGCTAAAAACGACATGGAAGCCGTCCAGAATGGCATATCAACCCTGCAGGAACAGATAAAAATGTCGGTTATTGCCTCGCCGATAAACGGCACGGTGGAGGATATTCCCATAAAAATAGGCCAACTGGCTTCACCTGCTTCTCCCATTCCCGCTTTCCGCATCGTAAATTTTTCAAAAGCCAAAGCACTTGCTGATGTAGGGGAAGCATATTCTGCCAAAGTTCAAACCGGCGACCAGGTAAAAATTTTCCTGCCTGATCTCAATACAGAGATAACAGAAAAGATAACCTTTGCCAGTAAATATATCAACCCCACCAACCGAACCTTCCTTGTAGAAGCAATCCTGCCTGCGTCGAACATCACTTTCCGCGCAAACATGATCGCTGTGCTGAGAATTAAAGATTATTCAAATCCCACCGCGATTGCCATTCCCCAAAACTATATCCAGAATTCACGCGATGAAGGTCAGTTTGTTTTTGTGGCGGCAGAAGAAAACGGTAAAAAAGTAGCACGTAAGCGGACCATCACCCCATATATTTCCTATAATGGGCTTACCGAAGTTTCCAGCGGTTTGAACGAAGGTGATAAAATCATCACTGCAGGTTACAAAGATCTTTATAATGGTCAGCCCATCGACTACTAATCACTACCAGAAATGAAAGAAAAACAACATAAGCTCAAGGAGTTTTTTGCAACCAGCTGGTCTATTGATAATAAAGTAAGCATATATGTGCTTACCATCATTATCACCACCCTGGGACTGCTATCCTATTTCAGCATTCCCAAGGAACAATTTCCGGAAATTGTCATCCCCACGATCCTGGTGAATACTGTTTACCCGGGCACTTCACCGGAAGACATGGAGAACCTGGTGACCCGCCCGATAGAAAAACAGTGTAAATCACTTGCTGATGTAAAGAAAATCACAAGCAACTCCATCCAGGATTTTTCAACCATTGTGGTTGAGTTCAATCCGGGTATTGAAGTCTCAGAAGCCAAACAGCGGGTTCGTGATGCGGTGGATAAAGCCAAAACAAATCTTCCGAACAACCTGCCCAAAGATCCGGACATCAAGGAATTCGACATTTCCGAGATTCCCATTATGAATATCAACCTGGCCGGTGATTATGACTTGCAACGGCTGAAAAAATACGCAGAAGATGCCCAGGATAAGATCGAAACTCTCAGGGAAATAACCCGTGTTGACATTGTTGGGGCACTTGAACGTGAGATCAAGATTGATGTGGACATGTATAAGATGCAGGCGGCCAGTGTCTCTTTCCGGGATATTGAATCCGCTGTTTCGGCAGAGAATGTAACGGTTTCAGCAGGGACGATCACCTCATTCGGCACAAAATACACCATCAGGCTGGCAGGTCAGTTCAAATCGCCGGAACAGATCAAGACCATCCTGCTTAAATCATCCAGTGGTGCCCTGGTATATATTCAGGACGTTGCCGATGTAATCGATTCTTTCAAAGAGCAGGAGAGTTTCGCCCGACTCGATGGCAAAAATGTGATCACACTGAATGTGATTAAAAAAAGCGGCGAAAACCTGATCGATGCTTCCGACAAAATCAAAGTGATCATGGATGGGATGAAAAAAGATTCCTATCCCCCCGATCTGAATGTGAATATTACAGGCGATCAGTCACGCTTTACTAAAAGCACCCTCGAAGAATTGAACAATACAATCGTTATCGGGTTCATCATGGTGATTATTGTCCTGATGTTCTTTATGGGATTCAACAACGCATTTTTTGTCGCACTGTCCGTTCCGTTGTCAATGTTTGTGGCTTATCTGATCATGCCCAGTCTCGGGTTTACGATGAATATGATCGTCATGTTCGGATTCATCTTTGCACTGGGGATTATTGTAGACGATGCCATTGTCGTAATTGAAAACACGCACCGGTTGCACCGTCATCAGCCTGATATAGTCAAAGCGGCGAAAAATGCCGCCGGGGAGGTATTTCTCCCCATTTTATCCGGAACACTCACCACGCTTGCTCCATTTTTCCCGCTGGCCTTCTGGCCGGGGATTGTCGGCAAATTCATGCATTACATGCCGGTTACCCTTATACTGACACTGTTTGCGTCGCTGTTTGTGGCATATATTATCAATCCTGTTTTTGCGGTTACTTTCATGAAGCATGAATACGATGATGTGGAGCACAAAACAGACCGGAAAAGGCTTTTAATCGTCAGTGGAATTTTCCTGGTTCTGGCATTGATATCCTATGCCGCAGGGGGATTTGCCCTTGGGAATATTTTAATCTTCGTTTTATTGCTCAACGCTTTTTACAGGTTGGTTCTTAAAGGTGCCATTCTCCGGTTCCAGACCGTAACGTGGCCATGGGCATTGAATATGTATGAGCGAACTCTTGTGTTTGCTTTAAAAGGCCGTAATCCCTGGTATATCCTTGCCGGGGTAGTTTCGTTGTTATTTTTCAGTTTCTATCTTATTGGCGTCGTCAAACCGCCGGTATTGTTTTTTCCCAATAACAATCCGACTTTCGTCAACGTGTTTATTAAATTGCCTGAGGGAACCGATCAAAATGTTACTGATTCTGTTACCCGGATCGTTGAAAAAAGAGTGGCCAGTGTGCTTGGCAAGAATAATCCTGTGGTTGAATCGATCATTTCCAATGTTGGATTTGGCGCCGGTGATAACATTTTCGACCGCTCCGTGTCATCAAACAAAGGTAAAGTTACCATCAACTTTATTGAAAGCAAGTTCCGGAAAGGGGTTTCAACACAGGAGATCATGGATAATATCCGGGCAAATATGAAAAACATCCCGGGCGTAACCATCAGTGTGGAGAAAAACAAGATGGGACCCCCTACCGGCAAACCAATCAATATTGAAATTTCAGGGGAGAATATGGATGATTTGATTAATACATCCATTAGTTTCAAATCATACCTGGACTCTTTAAATATTCCTGGAATTGAGCAACTTAAATCAGATTTTGACAACAACAAACCCGAAATCATTATCGATATCGACCGTGTCAGAGCCAACCGTGAAGGATTATCCCTGGGACAAATCGGACTGGAACTGCGTACTGCCATTTTTGGAAAAGAGATCTCAAAATATAAGGAAGATGAAGATGAGTATCCGATTCAATTGAGGTATTCGGAAAAAGAGCGCACCAATGTGAATAAAATCATCAATGCAAAGATTACCTATCGCGACATGAACTCAGGTCTGTTACGCCAGATACCCATTTCTTCGGTGGCTTCCATTCACTATAAAGATACTTATGGAGGTATTAAGCGTAAGAACCTCAAGCGGGTTATAACCCTTTCATCTGAAGTGCTTTCAGGCTTCACTGCGAATGAGGTAGTGGCCAGCATCAACAAATCCCTGCCTGCTTATAACATGCCCAAAGGAACTGAAATAAGCCTTACCGGCGAACAGGAAGACCAGGCAGAAACAATGATGTTCCTGATCAAAGCCATGATGATCGCCATCGGGCTTATATTTTTCATCCTTATAACCCAGTTTGGTTCGCTGAGCAAATCATTAATCATTCTCAGTGAGGTTATATTCAGTGTGATTGGCGTGTTTTTGGGCATCGCCATTTTCGGCATGTCGATCAGCGTGATCATGACCGGTTTGGGCATTGTGGCTCTGGGTGGCATTGTGGTACGTAACGGTATTCTGATCGTTGAATTCGGAGACGAACTCAAATCACGGGGTATGAAGACCAAACAGGCGATTATCGAGGCCGGAAAAACCAGGATTACACCGGT
This sequence comes from uncultured Draconibacterium sp., assembly GCA_964628215.1. Taxonomy (GTDB): domain Bacteria; phylum Bacteroidota; class Bacteroidia; order Bacteroidales; family FEN-979; genus CAIVAT01. The sequence continues at coordinate 22,272 of CAZVNF010000009.1, read as the reverse complement.
AGTGCTTACTGCAACAGCTACAATGTTAGGATTGGTGCCTCTTGCCGTTGGCATGAACATCAACTTTGTGACGATGTTTACCGAGCTGAATCCTCATCTTTACTTCGGAGGCGACAATGTGGCTTTCTGGGGGCCTCTCTCCTGGACCATTATATTCGGATTGAGTTTTGCCACATTCCTTACACTCGTTTTTGTACCCGCCATGGTGCTGATCGATGCACAGATGATTGCAGGGATAAGGCGGAGAAGATCAAACCGGATTGCCCGGAAACGTGCTAAAATCTAGTACTTCTCAAGCAGTTTGGTTAACTTGATTTTCTGACTGAGCAATACGTAAATCGACTGAAAATAGTCGTTGTTTGCCAAAAGGAACTGGTTGTATCGCTGGTTCAGATCAGTACTTCCAACCATCCCGATCTTGTATTTTGTCATGGTCTTTTCGTATATCTTCAATGCAGTTTGAAACCCTTTTACCTTGTTCTGGTAAATTGCATATGCATTGCTGAAATCAGATTTCACAGTGGCAACCTGCAACTCCAGCCCGACTCTCATCTTTTCATCCGTGACTTTGGTCTTTTCCACATTGAGCCTTGCCTGATCTACAGAATATTTACGGCTTCCGCTGCTCCATATCGGTATTTGTAAAGAAATTCCAAATACCGCAGATGGATACCACTTCTCACTGGTATCAAAAAAATTCCAGGTACTGCGCTGAGCACCGGTTGAACCGCTTAAAAAACCACTGAGGGTAGGCTGGTAGGCTGTTTTCGAAAGTTTGTATTGCATCAAAGTAAGGTAATCTGCTTTTTTCAAAAGCACAAAATCTATATTTGACTTATAATCAAATTGTTGCTTAATTAAGGCATCCTCATTCACCTGGGCGAGAAAAAAATCAAGATTGTCCGTCATTTCCAGTTCCTGGTTATCCTTTAATCCAATTATGAATTTCAGGGTGGCATACCCGACACTGCGAAGGCTTTTATTATAGGTGATCATGGCTTCCAGGTTCGACTTGTTCAAATCGGCCTGGTCCACTTCGATATCTTCAATCAATCCAGCTTCATAACTCTTTCTTGCCTCGTCAACAAGCTTACTTACAACCACATAGGTTGAATCCAGAATTTTAATTCCTTCATCAACCACTAAAAGCCTGATGTAATTATCAGCTACCTGGTCACGAACCTCAACGACATTTCGAACATCTTTTTGCTTAGATGTTTCTAGAAATGCCCTGGCAGTTTGTAAACCCACCAGGTACTGCCCGCTATAGATCAGCTGTGTAATGGTTCCCCTGAGTGTTGCATTGTAGGGTGTTCCAAATTGAACAGGGATATACGTGCCTGGCTCACCTCCCGTAATTTCTCCAGGCAACAGAGTGGTTGGGATTAAAAGGTTATTGGAATAGTCAATATTCGCATTAACCTGTGGTAATCCTATCGCAGTGTTTTGCTTCACCATTCTGCGCGCAATCTCCACATCCGTAGACGAATTCTTAAGGTCATAATTATTTTTCAGTGCATAAGTCTGAGCCTGCTCCAGCGAGAAACGCATTACTTCACGCGAAGTGTCCATTGTCGCAGTTTGCGCCATGGAAACCTGTCCTGTGAAAAACCAATAAAGTATGATCGGGTAGAAAAACCGGTAGTTCATTTGAGTTAATTAAATTTTTTAAAGTTAACTTTCCGTTTTTGCTTTTCATAATATTCGATCCCGCTTGGGTTGGCAATTCCACGAATAAAATTGTCGAACATAACATCAAACAGGGTCTGAAATGAAAATTTATCGGCGGGAAAAAATTCCGGATTATGAAGGTCAATCAACCGGCGCATATATAACCTTGCCACCAGTTCAATGCTGAGATCATCGCGGTACATTCCCTGGCTGATTCCTTTCTGGAGATTTATCTGTATCTTATTGTTTATAAATTCGATACGCTCATCAATATGATTATGATAAATTTCAGGATAATATTTTTTCAGGTCGAATGTCATGGAAGGGCTTACATCACGAAACCGTTCGCCGAGATCGCGGCTCACAATAAGCAGGATATCAATGGCATTGACCCCCTCGAAATTATGGTTTTCAAAAATGATTTCGAAATTCTGCCGCTCACGTTCCAGTAATTTGGAAACCAGTTCAGTTTTGCTGGAAACGTGCTGGTAAAGTTTCTTCTTCGACATTCCAAGCTCCCGGCAAATGTCATCGACGGAAACACTTCTCACTCCATACTTATAAAAGAGTTCCCTGACTTTTTCCAGGATATCGGCCAACGCTTTATTCATCCGCTACTTTTTAATTATTTACACCTTTGGAAGAAATACAAGCGGGTAATCCTGTGTTACTCCATTCATCATCGCTTATCTCAGTTGGGGAGACAAAGGTAGGAATATTTCAGGAACAAGAAACAAAACAGGGGTAAAAAGTTTCTGAGGTGCAATCTATTCGACCACCATTTTCCGTTGAACAGTGTTGTCACTGCTAATGAGAGAATAGTAGTAAAACCCCGGAGCAAGGTCGAATTCCCTGCGATTGAACTGCTGAATATGTTTACCTGAAGGGACAAGGATATCTGAAAAAACTGAAGCCACTTCATGTCCGTAAATATCAAACACTTTCAAACTAATCCTGGCAGGAGCATGTACCTTGAAAGAAATGTAGGTCATGTCGGTAACAGGGTTGGGAAAATTTTGTTCCAGTGAAAAAGGCACAACTTTTTCTTTTTCAGGGCTGATTCCAACATAAACACTATCGACAAGGGCAGTCAACACACTTAATGAACCATTGTGCAGACGGGTCCATATCGGACGAACAATACTGTTATGAGCAGCCACATGGGTGTAGTCTCCGAAAAAAACCGATGAATTGGGATTGAAGGGGGTTTCACTGATCTTAAAATTTTCAAAGGTTTCACCTCCGTCTCTGGATACGGCCATGAATACATCGGTAAGGTTATCATTGTGATTCCGGCGATCGTAGAAAACGGTATAGATAAAACCGGTTGACTGATCGATGGTCATCCAGGTAAAAAACTGCTGACGGCCGGCAGGATCGTCGTTTACCCGTTTCGGGGCCGACCAGTTTGAACCTCCGTCAGTTGATTTAACCATCCAGATATCGGTATCGTTTTCTCCATTCCGCTGATCCGACCAATTGATGTAAATATTTCCACGGAAGGGCCCATTGCTATGGTCACAACAGGTAACCGGAAGTCCGTTGGCACGATAAATTCCGGGCACTGCAAAATCCCAACCGCCTGGCATATCGTCAATTACCTGATTATCAGACCAGGTAACACCCTCATCGGCCGATTTTGTAAAAACAAGCCCAAGGGGGCCGGCCCAGGAAACATAAATCTCCCCGTTGGGACCCACAACAGGAACAGCCCCCTCAACAGTATTATCCATGTCGAGGCAATCGCCGGCCTTGCGGTTGATCCTTTTGGCCTGACTCCACGACTCACCGCCATCCTGCGAACTACTGAACAGAATATTGGTACTGTCCAGGGGAGCCGTGCTGTTATATTCATCGAACTGGGTCCAGCAGGCATAGATGTGGTTGTTCAGGTGGTTTACCACTGCCCACTCTTTGTCCTGGTCTTTTGAACCATTCAATCCCATAAATGAACCATTGTTCCAGGTTTGGCCGCCGTTAACCGACTTTTGGCACACGATCCTGTCGAGCCACTGCGGCCAGGTAGGCACCGACAGGTGGAAAAAATAGAAATGTCCTGCCGTATCTGAAATAACTACAGGATCGCCCCAAACCCCATAGCCGGATGTCAGAATTCCTGAAGTCCATGTAAGTCCGCCATCTGAAGAGTAGTAATAGCTGTCGGTATTGGCTCCGGCGACCATCTGATCAGGGTTCTTCGGATTGATACAAATTGAGGGTTCGTTGGGGTCGTTTTCATTCCCAATCAGCACATTGGGGTACTGCGCCTGTAATCCGGATGAATATAAAAATATCAGGATACAGGTGATTACAAACTTCTGCATGGCTAAAAGGATTAAAGTATTACAAAAATAGGCAAAATTGAGCCTGAAGTTCATGGAAGTGCCATTTTTTATGTATGTTTGATGAATATTGATTGCGCCCTTTCAGGGCTTTTAATTTCGCATTTGATTTCTAATACCGATGGGCTACACCCATCGCTGATAGATTACGCCCCATTCGGGGCTGTGTTCCGATTATTATTAACCCCGAAATTTGATTTGGTAATATAACACTATGAAAAAAATCAACCTACTGATAACAGGGCTGCTGTTCCTTCAATTCACGATGGCACAGAGCACTGACTGGCGCACGTTTTACGAAATTTCCGGAAACCGTGAAACTCCGCGTTACAATGCCACCCTTGAGTATTGCCGGCAACTCGACCGTGGATCATCGATGATCACATACACAACATTTGGTAAAAGTGCGCAGGGCAGGGAACTGCCTTTACTTATCCTCGACAGGCAGGGTCTCAGTGACCCTGCATTAATCCATGCTGCCGGCCGCACCATCCTTCTGATTCAGGCATGCATCCATGCCGGTGAAAGTGACGGGAAAGACGCGGGCCTGATGCTGTTCCGCGATCTTGCAATAACCAACCTGAGATCCGAGAAACAGCACACAGGAGTGGACATCTCCTATCCTGCCTCGAAATTACTGGACAATGTATCGGTTATTTTCATTCCAATTTTCAATGTCGACGGGCATGAACGCTTCGGTCCCTTTAACCGGATCAATCAGAATGGCCCAAAGGAGATGGGTTGGCGCACAACCGCCGGCAACCTCAATCTTAACCGTGATTTTTTAAAAGCCGATTCCCCGGAAATGAAAGCCTGGTTAAATCTGTTCAACCAATGGATGCCCGACTTTTTTATCGACTCACACACAACAGACGGAGCCGACTACCAGTACATCCTGACTTACCTGATGGAAATTTATGGTGACATGGACGAGGGATTAACCGACTGGTCAAAAAATTCCTTCATCCGGCAGATGGAGGAACACCTGAATAAAGGAGGTTACCCGGTATTTCCCTATGTAGGGTTCCGCAACTGGCATGATCCCAGGAGCGGACTTATCACCGAAGTTGCCCCTCCTATGCTTTCCCAGGGATATACCGCCCTCAGGAACCGTCCGGGGCTTTTGATAGAAACCCATATGCTCAAACCTTACGATCAACGGGTGAATGGCACCTACGAATGTATGCTTACAACCCTGGAAATCCTCAACAACGAGTCGGCAAAACTCAAAGCACTGATTCGCAAAGCAGACCAGTTTGTAAGCAGTGATTCATTTTTAGACACCCCTTTTCCGCTGAAGTTTGAAACGCGCAAGGATGACAGCACCATGGTTGATTTCCTTGGTGTGGAATATAATATAGTAAAGAGTGACCTGAGCGGAGGCGATTGGTTTCAATACAGTCATACACCGGCGGTATTGCATATTCCCTATTTTTCTGCCGCCACCCCGGTAATTACGACAAAATTACCCTGCGCATACATCATACCGGCAGAGTGGGGCACCGTGACAGATCGCATGAAAATACACGGAATCAAAGTAACAGAGCTCACCCGGGAGGCAACCGTTCAGGTGACAACCTGTCGCTTTAAAAATCCCAAATGGCAGCAAAACCCTTATGAAGGGCGTCATCCACTTACGAACATTGAATATGATGAAATAACCGAAACCCGGGTATTCCCTGCAGGTTCTGCTCTGGTTGAAGTGAAGCAGCAGGCCGGCAGAATCATACCGCACATACTTGAACCCAACGGCAACGGTTCATTTGTTTACTGGGGGTTTTTCGATGCAGCTTTTGAGCAAAAAGAGTATGGAGAATCGTACGTAATTGAAAAGATGGCCCGTGAAATGATGGTCAGTGATCCGGGTCTGAAGGCTGAATATGAGCACAAGATGGAGACAGATACCCTGTTTGCAAAAAATCCGCAACTCATTCTCAACTGGTTTTACAATAAATCACAATACGTCGACAGCCGAAAGGGCATTTACCCGGTTGGTAAAATATTTGATTCTAAAACACTGGAAATGCTTAAACAATAATACCCGGCTCCCCGGCAACAATCCGGCCGATAACAGACGAAGCGGTGATTCCTGCTTCATGCAGGTGTTCCACCAAAATAGGCGCCTGACTTTCCGGCAATGAAATCAGCAAACCTCCGGAGGTTTGGGCATCGGCAAGGATGTATTTCATCAGTTCGGGGGTGGTTTCACTCCATCGGACAACCTCCTTAACATAATCCAGGTTGTTTTTGGTTCCCCCGGGGATGGTCCCTGCCGCAGCATATTTCCAGGCTGCATCAAGTACAGGTACCATTTCATGATTCAAAATCGCCTGCACCCCTGCCCCGCATACCATCTCCTTCAAATGGCCCAGCAATCCGAATCCGGTCACATCCGTGCAGGCATTGACCGAAAAACCGGCCATGATTTCTGCCGGCACCCTGTTGAGTTCAGCCATTACGTGCATCACCAGGTCAATGTCAGCATCCTCAGCCAACCCATGCTTGATAGCTGTAGTGATAATCCCTGTGCCAATGGGCTTCGTCAGGATTAATGCATCTCCAGGTTTTGCCGAGGAATTACGCAGTATTTTCGCCGGATGAACCAGTCCGGTTACCACAAGGCCGAATTTAGGTTCACTGTCTTCAACACTATGGCCGCCGATCACCTGGATGCCAGCCTCAACAACTTTGTCATTTGCCCCTTTAAGTATTTGCTCCAAAACCTCAACCGGCAATTTACGGTCAGGAAATCCAACGATGCTGAGGGCAAAAAGGGGTTTACCTCCCATGGCATAAACATCACTCAGTGCATTCGCAGCCGAAATTGCCCCATACATGTAAGGATCATCAACCACCGGGGGTATGAAATCCACGGTTTGAACAATTGCGGTATTCTCATCAATCTGATAAACAGCCGCATCATCGCATGTTTCATGACCAACCAATATGGCAGGGTTGTTTTTCACGGGGATGCCCTTCAATATTTTTTCGAGCAACTGAGGTCGTATTTTGCATGCACAACCCAGTGCATGGGTATATTCTGTAAGCCTTATTGCAGACTTCGCCGTTCGCATTTCACCGTTCGCATTTTGTGTTTTCCCGGTCAATCCCCGGTACGCTTCCACAATAATGGGTATGGCTGTGTCAATCTCCTCCCGGGTTGACATCCGCCCCAGTGAAAACCGGATAGTTCCTATTGCAAATTTCAACGGAACGTGCATGGCAGATAACACGCCGGAAATATCTGCCTGGTCGGCATGGCATGCAGCACCGGCAGAAGCCGCAACGCCTTTCATCTCCCCAAGCATGAGGGCCGCTTCAACCCCGGGAAAGCCCAGGCTCAGGGTGTTTGGCAAACGATCTTCGTCAGGACCGTTTAAACGAACTTCGGGAATAAAATGGAGGATTCCGTTATGAAGGTGATCCCGTAATTCCATGATTTTAAACATCTCATCCCCGGTTAACAGGGCTTGTGCCCTCTCTGCGGCGGCACCCAGACCAATGATTTGCATTACATTTTCAGTTCCGGCACGCTGGTTTGATTCATGGTCAGCACCATGGATCAATTTTTCAAGCCTGACACCACGCCGGATATATAATGCACCAACTCCTTTCGGGGCATAAAGCTTATGGCCTGCAACAGAAAGCAGGTCAACTTGCAGTTTCTGAACATCAACAGCTATTTTCCCGACACTCTGGGCGGCATCTGAATGGAAAATTATTCCATGCGCCCGTGCAATTTTTCCGATTTCGGCAACCGGTTGAATCGTACCTGTTTCGTTGTTGGCATGCATGATGGTAATCAGGATGGTTTGCGGAGTAATCGCCTTCAAGATATCCGCTGGATCAGTCATCCCGGATTCGTCAACCGGCAAATAGGTTATTCTGAACCCGTTACTTTCAAGATAGTGGCAAACCTCAGTCACAGCAGGGTGTTCAGTGCTTGAAGTAATAATGTGGTTGCCCTTTGACCGGTTGGCATAAGCAACCCCTTTAATGGAAAAATTATTGGACTCTGTGCCTCCGCTGGTAAATACGATCTCGTCAGGGTGGGCGTTCAGCAGGGAAGCAACCTGGCCGCGTGCATTTTCCACGGCACTTTTTGCCTGAAATCCATAGGAATGCGTACTTGAAGGATTCCCGAAAAAACTCTCGAGGTATGGTCGTATGGCTTGGATCACCAGTGGATCGACCGGTGTGGTTGCATTATAATCCAGGTAGATTTGTTTCATGACAAAGAAATCAATTAGCCAATTCAATTATGCGGGCAGCATCTGTTTTCATATTATTGCCTGTAACAGGAACTTGAACTGTTTTTTCTCCTTTTCTGCGTGCCATGGAGAACTGGTAAGCATTGTCATAATATGACAGAGCGATGGCGGCAACCTCTTCAAAACAACCATTTTCAAGCGCCTGGGTTGCCTCTTTGGCCCTGGCACCGCCTAAACGATCACCTATTTTTGCAATCGCCTCATTTAAAAGAAGTTTGTCAAACCCGGCGTACTCATTTACCAGGCGTTTAATCCGTACTGCAAGGTCAAGGTCGACCCTGATCAGAGTACCCTTATTTATAAGTTCTACAATTGGATCCGGAAGAGTGATCCGGCCAATCATCCGGCTTTCATCTTCAAGCCAGATAAACCGTGAAAAGTCAAGTTGTGCCCACCGTGCAGCGAGATTATTTTCAAATTGTTCGTTTGTTGGTTGTTCACCCTGGCCCAAAGCCCCGAAAACTGAACCTTTGTGGCAAGCCAGTTCCTCCAGGTCAACAATTTGTTCTCCCATTAACCCGATCTCATGCAGAAGTTCTGTTTTTCCGCTTCCGGTGAAACCTCCCAGGACCATAATCTTTGAAGGAGAGGCAAATTGCATGCGAATATAGCGCCGGTAGGCTTTATACCCCCCTGTTAACAGCGAAACCTCATATCCGGCCTTGCTGAAAACTTCAGCCATTTTGGCACTTCGCAGCCCTCCGCGCCAGCAATGCAGCATTATTTTTCCCGAGGAACTTATTTCCCGGAGGGAAGTAAGATAGCAAGCGATTTTGGGCAATGCAAAATCAAGCCCCTTTTTAATGGCATCCTCACGGCCCGACTGAACATAAAGAGTTCCCACCACAGCCCGTTCTTCGTCGGTAAACAATGGAATATTGATCGCACCGGGAACATGCCCCTGGAAATACTCTCCAGGGGAACGAACATCAATTACCGGGAACCGGACCGATTGTTCCAGGAAAGCGAACGGTTCAATTGGCAGGATCATTTAGCTGTTTGTTGCATTCGTCAAAAGTAGGCCTGTTTTACCATCAAAACAAGCAGTCGCTAATATTTTGTACCTTTGCGACCTAAATTCCGATATAAAAATGAGCGATTCGATCCATCACGAATGTGGCATTGCAATGGTCCGCCTGCTAAAACCGCTCGAATTCTACCAGGCCAAATACGGGTCGGCATTCTACGGCCTGAACAAATTGCACCTGCTGATGCAAAAACAGCACAACCGCGGACAGGACGGGGCAGGCATCGCAAGCATTAAATTCAACCTCGAACCCGGAAACAAATTCATCAACCGCATCCGGTCCATTGCGAATGCACCCATTCAGGACATATTCAACAAGGTAACCACAAACCTGAAAGACATAGAAGAACGACATCCCCAGCGGTTCAATGATGTTCAGTGGCTGAAGAAAAATGTCGATATGCTCGGTGAGTTATACCTTGGCCATCTGCGCTACGGTACTTTTGGAAAGAACAGTATTCTGAACATTCACCCGTTTGTAAGGGAGAACAACTGGATGACCAAAAATCTCGTACTTGCCGGAAATTTCAACCTCACCAACGTTGACGAACTTTTCGAGAAACTTATCGATTTAGGGCAATACCCTGTAGAAACCAGTGATACCATTACCATTCTTGAGAAAATGGGACATTTTCTCGATGAAGAAAATGAAGATCTTTACCAGAAATTCAAATCGAAAGGGTTTCAGAAAAGGGAAATTACCGTTCAGATTGCCAAACATCTGAACGTTCAGAAAATCCTGCGCGGTGCGGCAAAAACGTGGGATGGCGGCTACGTAATCGCCGGGATGTTCGGCCATGGCGATGCCTTTGTCATGCGCGACCCTTCCGGAATCCGTCCTGCATTTTATTACCAGGATGAGGAAATCGTAGTAGTCACGTCAGAACGCCCGGTTATACAGACAGCGTTGAATGTGGCCTTCGAAAACATTCACGAAATCCTTCCCGGTCATGCCCTGATAATAAAAAAAGACGGAAAGATCTCGGAAAAGGAATTTTTCAAACCCCTGGAAAAGAAACCTTGTTCATTCGAACGGATCTATTTCTCAAGGGGTACAGACAAAGATATCTACCGTGAACGTAAAAAACTGGGAAAACTCCTCACTCCCGCCATCCTGAAGGCCATAAATCATGATATCGAAAACACGGTATTTTCCTACATTCCCAACACGGCCATCGATGCATATTACGGATTGATCGAGGAAATGGATGCATTTTGTGACCGGATTAAAATTGACCGGATACTGGATGCGGGCAACTCCATCAGTCCGGAAAAACTGAAAACAATTTTTCAACTGAAACCACGGGCAGAAAAGGTAGCGGTTAAAGATGTGAAGTTAAGGACTTTTATCACCCGTGATTCACAACGCGACGACCTTGCCGCGCATGTTTACGACATAACCTATGGGAGTATCAGGAAAGGAGTAGACAACCTGGTCGTGCTCGATGACTCAATTGTACGGGGTACCACTTTAAAACAAAGTATCCTTCGCATACTCGACCGTCTTGGGCCGCGTAAAATAGTAATTGCCTCTTCCGCTCCCCAGATACGCTACCCCGATTGTTACGGAATCGACATGGCCAAGATTACGGATTTCATTGCATTTAAAGCAGCTATCGCTTTGCTGAAAGAGACCCACCAGGAACACATCATCAATGAAGTCTATGTCAAATCCAAAGCACAAGAGGCATTTCCGAAAGAAAAGATCATCAACTATGTAAAGGAAATCTACAAACCCTTCAGTGCCGAAACTATTTCCGGAAAAATCACTGAGCTTTTAACACCGGTTTCCTGCAATGCAAGTGTTCAAATTGTGTATCAAACCATTGCCGACCTTCACGAAGCAGTTCCCAACCACAAGGGCGACTGGTACTTTACTGGTAACTATCCCACACCAGGCGGAAATAAAGTAGTTAACCGGGCCTTTATAAATTATATTGAAGGAAAAAATGTAAGAGCATATTAGTACTACCTGAAGTAGAAAACCTTAATTTCGCTACTTCGCTACTTCGCTATCTCGCTACTTATTATTGCGTCGGATATCTTTTTAGCAATCAACGTGAATTCCTCAGGCGTGAACGTCAGTTTTGGTTTCCGAAAGTCCATATCGTACATTGATTTCAGCGGGATCAGATGAATGTGTGCATGAGGCACTTCGAGCCCGATGACAGTAATACCGATTCGCTTGCAGGGAACAACCTTTTCAATAGCCTTACCGATTTTTTTTGCAAAATTCCACAAACCGGCGTGCAGTTCATCCTCTACATCAAAAATATAATTGATTTCCTTTTTTGGAATTACGAGAGTGTGACCCTCCTGTAAAGGATTAATGTCCAGAAATGCCAGGTAATTCTCATCCTCCGCAACCTTGTAACAAGGAATTTCACCATTGACAATCCGCGTGAATATTGTTGCCATCACTAATTTTTTTGTCGTGTGATCTCTACGATTTCATACGTGATCTTTCCGGCCGGAACAGTAATTTCTACTGTTTCTCCGATACTTTTTCCGAGCAATCCTTTGGCAATCGGCGAACTTACCGATAATTTACCCACTTTAATGTTGGCCTCGTTTTCAGGAACGAGTGTATAAACAACCGTAGCATTATTCTGGGAATTATGAAGTTTCACCGTAGAGAAGATCAATATTTTCGTATTGTCCAGTTTCCGTTCGTCGATCAGCCTGGCATTATTCAACACCTCCTGTAACTTGGATATTTTCAATTCCAGCATCGACTGAGCCTCTTTTGCAGCAGCATACTCTGCATTTTCCGACAAATCTCCCTTATCCCTGGCTTCTGCAATCTGTCTTGAAATAGATGGGCGTTCCACTGTGGTTAAACGGTGCAGATCATCCCTGAGTTTATCTAAACCTTCAGGAGTGTAGTATTTAATATCTGACATTTCTTCGTTTGTATTTGCTATTATAATAAGGCAAAAGACCCTATGTCAGGGTCCTTTTGCTCAAGAAATTAAGTTAATGAAAAGTTGTACCGAACTGTTAAAAGTTTAGTTTTACGCCAACACTATGTGTTCCCTGGAATGGATTGGTAGCCCTGTAAGAATAATCGATGGCCAAACCTGATCCTTTTTCCTTGCTAAATGGAACTGAAACAGTAAAGCCTGCACTGGGACCCGTAAATACGGTGCCACGATCTCCAAGATCACTGCTAAACATTCCATCCTGATAAGTATATGCAGCCCTTAACTGAAGATAATACTTCAGGGAATATTCAAGACCCAGGATAAATTGGTCGCTGGAAAATGAATTTGAGTTAAAATTCCCCGCAAGGGTGATCCGGTGCATGTCACCGATCAGGAAATCATACGATGCACCAATGCGCAAGGTTGCAGGGAGTTCATATGTGGCCGACCTCTGCTCAACAGTAAACTGGTCATTGTTGTTTTCATGTGTAGGAATGATCCCGCGGAATGACAATCCATCGCCACTGAAAGACATGGGAGCTCCTACATTTTTAAGGGCGATTCCGAATTTTATCTGTTCCTTATCTCCCGTAACATATTGAATTCCTGCATCCAGAGCAAGTGCGGTGGCACTGGCATCAGAAATGGACTCCGTGATCAGTTTAATAGCAATACCGCCATAGATGCTATTCGAAAATGCTTTGGCATATGCCAGGTTGATATTCATATAACTAGGCTTGAATGTACCGGCACCTTCAGGTTGGGCAACCGTGGTTACCTGTATTTCACCAAAAGTCATCGACATCACAGCAGCAGTGAGCACACCGCCATTTTGTCCCAATTTCTGGCTTAAACCGAAGGCCATAATGTTTACGTCAGAACCTTTTAACCAATTTGTATAGGAAAATACAATATCAGTTCCTTTTGTAAAACCCGTTCCTGCAACATTCGTAAACAAAGCTTCAAGGCCATGTCCGCAGGAAGTGCCAACGCCTCCCCAACCTGAACTTCTGGCCCAGGGGTTTATCAACAGTTCGGCGGCACCAGCCTGACCGGAACGGTCTTTATTACCAGCTGTCACTTTATCCATGGGTAAAAAAAACAACCCCATCAAGAATATTGCAACCAAGCAGCTATATAGATTTTTCATAATCCTGGAATTTTTTGTTGTTATCATGTTATTAATCGCAAATACCATTACAATGAGTTTAAGTCGACAGGGCGTAACATGCCAAACCATTTTATCGTACGTTCACCAAGTCCATCCGCCTTAACATGAATCAGATAAACTCCTCCCGCGATTGGGATACCTGCAAAGTTTTTAAGATCCCAGTCAACTGAAGTTTTGGCATCAGTATTTAACCCGGAAGTTGAACCCCTTGGCAAAACAATCCCCGATTTATCAACATTAAACTGACGGATCATGGTCCCGCTCATATCGAAAATGGTAACAACACATTTACTGGGAAGGTTTACAATCTTGATCCGGTTATCGAGCTGATTCCGCTCATAATCGTCATAAGCAAAATATGGGTTCGGTACAACATTGATCTTGTCGAGATCGGTGGTGGCTACCTCCTGACTGTTTTGAGTTGTAGCAATGGTATTTGTATTAAATACGTAAACCGGGTAATTTTTGTTAAGAGTATCAATAGAACCATCCGGCATTGGCGTAGAATAATATCTTTTGTATGGCTTGGAAATCCTGATTTTAGTTGTAACAGGGTTGCTTAGCCACTCCTGCCCGTCAACGGAAAGCGGAATATTAACATACATGGCCGTTCCAAAAGCATACGCTTTGAAGACATTGTTTTTGGGCAATTGGGACATGATGAAACTACCCCCGTCGTAAGGAGGATATTCAAGTACCGGATCCGGGGGACCGTAGTTGAAATGATTCATGATGTATACATAATGTTGCCCGCCAAATACAGGTGTGCCAGCTTCATTGTATATGCGGCTTGATGGATTCCAGACCATGTCCCGACCATTGTCAGATACAAGCCAGGAATTTTCTCCGAACATGATATTTAATCGTTCACCTGTTTCCAGGTTAATAGCATAACCCGGGAACCATCCCATTCCAGTAGCGCTAATATAACTTGAATTATACATCGGATCAGCACTAACAACTCCTGTATCGCCATCAATGTTTACAGATGCCGCAAACCTGGCACCGAAAAACTTCGCACCACCCTGGGCCAATTTGGCATCCGGACACATTTCAATAACCGGGCATCTTGTCCACAATTTTTTATCAGGAGTAACAACAATGTCAACACTGGAAATCTTTGATATGTTGGCATTCTTCTTTGATATTCTTGAGAATGCGGGGCCCACAGGCGATTCCTCATTGTTATAACTACTTGACGTTAAACAATAAGGCGCCCAGATTCCGGTTTGAATGCGCTGGAAGTTTTTATTTGGGTCAATCGGTTTTCCTGTAGCTCCATTTCCCATATCCCAGTCATAATATCTTGAATCGGATCCCTTGTATGTTCCTGACCTGATCCAGTTTGTTGCAGACTCAGGCACATCACTGTCTTCAACACCTGCAAGCCACCTTCTGGTACTGTCGGCGAAAAGTGCCGGTGAAGCGTAAAGCAAACCATTACTTACAGTTACAGAACTTGTTGTCGCCGAGGTTTTGATTGAGTCACCTGCATTTGGAACCTGAACAATGGTCAATGCGAGCCCCAGATCAAGGAAACACTGTTCATATTGATAGATGGTAGAGGTATCCGACCTGTAGGAAACACCCGTTGCATTATTTGTCAAAGTCCATTTTCCAAACTGAATTTTCTTGGTGTCGGTAAAAGGGTTATTCGTTTTTACAGTGACCATCGAATCCAGTTTCACCGTATACTGACCGCTGACAACATTCAAAGGATCAATAACCTTTACTTGTAACGGACCTTTAGATACGAGGTATGTAGGCTTGTAGGCAATAGGATATTCCGGATCACCCAATTTAGTTGTCGAGGTATCCAATGCTGGTTTTGAAAGAATTTCATTGATTGTTGTTTCCGAAAAATCAAGAATCATTCCGCCATTTCCCTGCCCCTGAATACGGGTAATCACAGGGCCTTCTCCATATGCAGAATTGGTAACAACGCCAAGCGGAATATGTGGAATTGCAGTATATACTTTGATATTGCTGCGTCCTCTGAGGTAAGGCTTTTTCTGACCATCAAGGGCAAGCGGGTCGTTTTGAACATACTTTTTAAACTGGTTATACCCATAGGCAACCGCCATGTAATAATACTGCCTGTGATTGACCAGGTTGTCATTTTCACTTGTAGCAAACATATCCTTGTTAAAAACAAAAGAATGCCGCACCCCTTTATCTTCCCCATTTGTCATCACAGTTCCTACATTGCCTCCGATGGCCTGATCATAGGTCCAGTTAACCAGCTTGGTAACGCCATTTTGCACATCACATTGAGCAACGATTCTTGCTTTACTGGCATCTTCAAGATCGGCAGCAGACACAGTTGCGTCTTTCAACTGGTAAATCTGGTAACCTTCAAAACGATAAAGAGAGTCGCTGCTTCTGATGGTAGGATCAACCTCCTGGTACATTTCATGATAATTGTTTCCGAGGTCATTCCATTTACGGTTCGACAGATAAAGGATCACTGAGTTAGGCATCTCTTCGATCGTTACATCCGGGGCGTTTGGACCGTTTAATACAGCAAAACAATTGTCGAAAAGACTTTGCGCCTTGTCATCAACCTGCTGCAATAACCTTACAGATTCTTCTGCAGTACCGGAAATTGAACGGGCCCATGGAATACCAACAGTAATATAGTTACAAGCTCCGGGTTCGAGTTTAAAAGGTCCGGCAGATTGCATGAAACGCCTGTCCTGAGGATTGTTTCCGGCTTTTAACTCAGTCCATTCCTTAGGTCCGTTGGGAGGTTGTCCGCCGGTACCCCAGTCGCAAACATCGGTAAGGTTCGGGAACATAAAATCGCATTCGGGGCCATAACCACCTGCAGAAAAGTGTGCATTACCTCCATAAATCATGGTGGAATTATCCTTCCATATCCCCCTGAGGAAAAGGTAATATTCAGGAGCGAACTGAGGGTCGGTCATATAATCAGGCACACCGGCATTGCTGTTGTTGTGATAAACAAACCGCCGCATACCAAAACGCTCGTTATCAATAATACCATCGCCAAAATTCACCCCGTTGATAGCTTCTGACCGAACCTTGAAATTGGCAGAGTCGGTACCCGCAGAACCGTAACCCATTTTTATAACAGTGCCATCCAAACCTACGATATCACAACTGCCTTTGAAGGTTGGTCCTTTAATACCATTGCCTTTGAACGAAGGGTTGTCATAACCGTCTGCATCCATATAAGGTCCCTGGAAAAAGTCAACCCCAATTGCGGGAGGATGGGCGCCATATGCATAACTCTGACCGGTACCGTCGATTGGGGTACCATTATAACAATAGCCTAATCCACGACCTACGTCGCAACCCACATAATCATCATTGGCATAACCCAGATCCGGGTCTACCCATTGACTGAAATAAGTTCCGGTAAGCGTATAAGTTGAGCGGTTGATGAGTTCATAAGAATAAAATGTCATATTGTTTATCTCATCGTTTGTGGCAAATCCAAAATACTGGGCCCTTATTTCCATACCAATCGGCTCTCCGGTAGTTTCTGAGTGATAGTTGCCTTTATCATTATATACGCTCCATAGTGTCTGGTCACCCTTTAACACCTGGTCAACAAGGATGCCCATCGTGTCAATTTCAACTCCGTTGATTTGACCACCGTTCTTAATTTTAGCCCTTGAAAGACGCTCGCCGGGTTTCAAATTAACAGGACAAAGCCTGTTGGATAAATCATAATAAGGATAATCACCCTGTTTCGGATCATAGTTACCATCTCCGTTTACATCAAAAAATGGAGCTAAATAATATGCCTGTCCTTTTGATTTATTGCCATGTGCCGGCCAGTCAATGATAGACTTTGGAATTGTATAATTCGGGTATTCAGCCTGATTCTCCCACCATGCTACAAATTCCTGCACTTCCACGCGGGTGATCGGAAAAAGCCGGTCATACTCTGCGCAAGTTTCAGCACTTATGGCGGCGGTACCATCTACCGTAAGGGGGCCGGGCCAGTAATCGTTCTTCACGTGAGAAGGGTTTCCAGTTCCCTGGCCGTAGCGGTAACCAGCCAGTTTGAGGTTGTTATTGATATCGATACCTCCGATCCAAAGGGAAAAGGAGAACATGGAGGTCTTCTTGGAACCTTTGGGTATTTCATATTCGGCGTTTTCAAGAAACCAGCCATTTCCATAGGAATAGCAAAGCGTTCTGACGTTATTGAGATCAAGATATTTATAACTTGAACCTGAAGCGCAGCCAGCCGCTGTTTCCTTGATAGTATTGGTGCTCTTTACGCCACCCACCTTGTGAACTTCCTCTGCGCGAAGCATATTTGAGACCACCATACAGCTGAGTGCCATCACTAAAAAGCGAAGTATATTTTTCATAGTTGCATTATTTTTAAACATACCGGTATTTCTTCTCATTAACATTGTCAAACAAATTAGAAATTGAACATAACACCTAATCTGATGGTTCTCGGAGAACTGTATCTGTAAGGATTATTCATCTGAATAGAATAAAGGTCCGTGAACGATTGCTGATTAACCTGCTGGCTGATGGCATTCTGCCATTCCGGTGCGGTAAGGAATCCGTCATCGGCTGCATCACCTGTACCGGGATAAACCGCGGTAACATTCTGTGTGTTTAACAAGTTGGCAAATTCAATATACACGTTGATGGTTCCTTCTTTTTTCTTACTGAGTGCAAAATTGAAATCTTTGTCAAAACGGGCGCTGATGAGGAACTGCCAGGGCAGGCGGGCTCCGTTGATACTGCCTTTAATCGGACCCATTGCACCATAAGGAAGGATTTTACTTGTTTGGGTATAAGGTGTTCCTGATCCCCCGGTGAGGGTGATGTTTGCTCCCAGGTTAGACAGGAACTGAACCGGAGCCTTCCCGCTTTTGGTACGATTGATTACCGGTCCGTTATAATCTTTTCCACCACCCCAGCGATAGTCAAAACTGACATTGAACTGGTGACGGCGGTCAAAATTAAGCGGGTTGAGGGTACGAAGGTTTGGCTGATCTGACCGGATGATGGTACCGGCGGCATTTGGATCTGATCCGGTACCATCGGCGAATTGAAGGGTGTAATTAAAACGTAAACGGGCATTTCCCGAACGACGTAAATCATAGGTCAGCGTTAAACCCTTTACTGTCCCAAAGTCAATATTGGTGTAAGAGTAATAGGTTTTCGGGTAGGCACCACTCAAACGGTATTGCTGAATCTGATCTCTCATTTCACGATAAAAAACGGCAAGCTTAAGTGAAGAAGAGTTGTTTATTTTTTGCTGGAAGCCCAATTCATAGTCGATGGTTTTTTCGGGTTTCAGGGCCGGGTTGTTAATCGTTCCTGATGAACCTGTTACCCCGATATAATAATAGCTGACCGGCTGAATCTGAACTTCTGCAGAGGATGGGCGTTGTGTTAAGATGTCATAATGGGCATAAAACAATGCATCATCAGAAATCGGGAATGAGAAAGAGATACGGGGCATCCAGTTTGTCTGCGGATCATAATCCTGGAAAACACCTGCCTGTACTGTTTTGTCAGATGGATCAACAAGATAAGGTTGTACGCCATTTCCTTTGTCAAGAACCCTTACAGGGTCTGTGATCGGGCTGCCTTCAGCATTATACCAGTCGCTGCTGGTGCGATAACCGGTTATCACAGTGGGATTATTGGCGTCATCAACATACACTACATAATCGCTGCCCATACTTGATGGGTGGGCGATGGGGTTTCCATTCAGCTGGGACACTTCGCCCACAGTTTTTGCCGGGTAAAAGAGATAGGGGTCTTTGAGCACAGGCTGGTTTGCGTCGAAACGGTCAACGCGAACACCAATATTGAAGATCAAATCTTTAAAAGCAAATTTATCCTGGATATACCCGGCAATATAAATTGGCTGGTAGGGTCCGATGGCCCTGGTATAATTGCCATTGGCATCAGTCTCGGTAAAGAAATCATCAAAACTGGGGGCTCCCTTTACTTTGTTCCCCATGTAGTCATAGCCATAATATCCAACAATCGGAGCTCCGTTATTCAGAACTTCGTCGGCGCTGAACATATCCATTGTGAGCATCTGCTGGCCCGAGGATATGGTATGGAGCTGCATATTCTTATCATAATAATTAATTGTATTATTTGCAAAATCATAGGAATACATATCGATCCAGTCGCTTCCATCAATCGGCAGGCCAAGTTTTTTACGGAGGCTGATGTCGAAATTCCTCTGAAGTGTGGGAACATAATTGCGGTAATAGTTGATGGTATCCATGTACACTCCATTGCGGTATACCGGCTGAGGATCCGAAAGGTTCAGGTCACGGAGCTGTGCATTGGTAAGTCCCCTCATCGTCTCCCAGAGTTGTGAGCCCGTATTGGTATATCCGGAATTCTTACGTTGCTGGTATTGAAGACCCACCTGGATTTCATGATTTCCAAAGTCAGCGGCAAATGAGGCGTTAACAGCAACCTGGTCGCTGGCATTTTCAGTATATCCGTTTGGCCTGTTGCCAACCCCGGCGAAAATATTGTAAGGGCCAACCGGTTCCATACCGTTTACAAGACCTTTACCTGAAATAATTTCATCGATATTCTGGTAGTGTCCTTCTGGGCTGTCAAACAATCCGTAATACTGTTGTGTCCAGTTGGCTGATTCGGAATTAATATCTGACCTGTTGAAAATGACGATGGTATCGCGGGTTCCGTTTTGCAGATGTCCCCATAATTTAAGAACAGAGTCATACGCCATTGTCGGGGTATACGCGCGAATGGAGTGTGTGGCAAAACTGCCGATATAGCCATATTCAAAATAGTTATCCTTGTGCTCGGCATCTTCTGTTTTGTTGAAGATACGCGTAAAGTCAGCGCCAATGGAATAATAGATGTTCTTAATAAAGTTTTTACTGTCGGAGGCAGAGGGGAAACGCTGTGTAAATCTTCCGTTCACACGCCAGGTATAACCATTGGAATGGGAGTTGTTCTGCCAGTTCATCATAGAGTTGGCATAGTTGAAATTACGGCTGTCATACCAGGTAAACGTTCCACCAAAAGAGAGGTTGATTGTAGGTGCAACGCGGAAATCCAGTTTTCCTGAGATGTTAATATTTGTACCAGCCGAATTCAGGGTGCTTTTGGTCGTCTCCATCTGATTATACGTCAGAAACTCAGAGTTATAAAAAACGGCATTGTTTTGTCCGTATAGCCTTAACGGCGCAGTTGACAGGCTGCTTTTCACATCGTCTGTGACCCTGTAAAGAGGAAAAGCGGCAGGCGCTCCGTCTTTCTGATAGATAAGGTCGCCGGCAATAAAGAATCCCATGATGGGAGTTTTATAACCACGTACTGTATCCTTTTTTGAAATCAGCGGGCCGGTGAAATTCAAGCCAAGCCTGTTATAACCAAAAGCATCAAGATATTGGGATGTTTGAAGGTCAACTCCACCTGAAAAATCTTTGGAGGGACCTTTTGTGGTAACATTGATAATACCCCCTGTAGCATCACCATAGGCTGCGGGTGTTCCCCCGAGGATAACTTCTACCTGTTCGATGGCACTCTGGGGAAGTGAATTACTTCCGGTAACCCTCATACCGTCAATAAAATAGACAGTTCCTGATGAACGCTGTCCACGCATACTTGTGATGTTTCCGTTTGCATCAGTAGATACACCCCCAACGGTGGTGGCAACGGCAGATGCCGATTTGTTGGCCATCTTTGAAATTTCTTCCGAGGTAACCGTTCCACCCGAAGTGGTCTGGTCCTTTGAAATTAACGGAACCTTGTAATCCACAACTTCAATTTCGTTGAGTGTGGTTGTGGAGGCCTCCAGTTCCAGATTCTGGAAGGTAATTTTATCGGGGGAGACATAAATGCCCCTGTACATAAACGGTTTATAACCCACAAAACTGGCCTTGAGGTCAACTTTCCCGGGAGGGATCGGCTTGATGGTAAAGTTACCATCGAAATCGGAGGTTGATCCACCAACCTGCACGCCACCAACCTCAATAACAACATTGGCAAAGGAAATCGGTTCTTTGGTGGCCTTGTCAATGATTTTTCCCTTGAGGGTTCCCGATCCGGTTTGTGAAAATACCAACATGCTTGTTGCCAGTACAAAACCAATAGTAAATAGTAAATTTCTTAACATACCATACAATTTTATGTTAGATTATAATTGCGCTTATAAAAGGCGGTAAATGTAACAATTATTTAAAATCAAACTGAAATTTTTTGAATCCCTGATCAAATATATAACCATTCTAAATTAGTCGGAATTCAATTATACAAACCGTTTCAAAAGATCGGCAAACTGGTTGAATGGAGGGGTAAAGCGGCAACTTCAGCGTTTGATCGGAGTTGACTTTTTTGCATCTTTTTTGGTTTTCTTCATGCTGGCTTTTGTCGATTTCGACTGCATTTTGTTATGTCGCTTAACCGCATTGTTATAATCTTCTTTCGCTTTTTTTTGTTTTTTTGCCCTTTCACGTTCAATTTTTTTCTGGTTCACACGAACTTCCTGCGGAGTAAAAGCTACCAGCATGGGAAGGATGGTGATGACTAAAGAAATCAATACAAATTTAACTTTGGATGCCATTCCCTTATTCGTCATTCCCATATTCGTCATTCCCTTATTCTTCATTGCTTTTTTTATTTGTCATTTTATAATTCTACCTGCTTACATGTGGTTTCTACCTGCTTACATGTGGTTTAAATGTGGTTTCTTCCTGCTTACATGTGGTTTCTTCCTGCTTACATGTGGATTCTTCCTGCTTTTATGTGGTTTCGAATCTTGTGGTTTTCTGGAGTTTCTATGGGGCTAGCTAAAAAATTATCTGATTCAAGTTTCGGGGTTGAAATAAATTGCGCCCCTTCAGGGCTTAATGGGCTTCATTTG
>CAZVNF010000008.1:0-47012 GCA_964628215.1 uncultured Draconibacterium sp. | reverse complement strand
ACCTTCCCCCTACCCAATCCCAGAAACCAAACATGTTGGCCGTATCGATTCCAAACGCACTTACCTCCTTTGCATTGGTGGAGACAGCCACAAAATGGCGGGCAACCGCTTCTTCGCTAACCAGCTGATCAAGCAGCCAGGTTCTTGCCGTGCGGGCGTTGGTCATGGTTTCTAAGGTGGTAAATGTTTTGGATGACACGATAAAGAGGGTCTCATCCGCCTGCAGACCTTGTACTGCCTCTGAAAAATCACTGCCATCTATATTGGATACAAAACGAAAAGTAAGGTTACGCTGAGCATAAAATTTCAGTGCTTCATACGCCATTACCGGGCCAAGGTCTGAACCTCCGATGCCGATGTTGACAATATTCCTGATTGTTTTGCCGGTATACCCCTTCCATTCGCCTTTACGTATGCTGTTTGCAAAAATGGCCATGCTTTCAAACACTTTGTGCACTTCCGGCACCACATTCACACCGTCAACCATTATTGTGGCCCCTTTGGGCGCCCTGAGTGCCGTATGGAGCACAGCCCTGTTCTCTGTGATGTTTATTTTTTCGCCTGAGAACATCGCTTCGATTTTATCACTCAACCCGCGTTCCCTCGCCAGCTGAAACAGTAGGTCCATCGTGCGGGAATTGATGCGGTGCTTCGAATAATCGAAATAAATGCCGAGATCTTCCATGGAAAATCGCGAACCCCTGGCATCATCCTCGCCAAACATGGTTCGCAGAGATATACTTTTTATATCCTGAAAGTGACTTTCAAGCAGTTTCCAGGCAGGAGATTCAGTCAAAGAATTTTTCATATGTATATGTTATTTAAGTTTATATGCCGATTTTTGATCAAGCAGCCAGAGAAGTTCCCCGTTTTCAGGATGTACCCTGCCTGCAGGAAGTTTTTCCCATCCGTCCGATTTGTTGATGACCTGCGCTGTTATAGCAGCTTTTGCTTCACCGGTGGCAAGAATGACCACCAGTTTTGCACGGTTGATAATCCTCCCGGTAGCAGTTATCCGCATTTGTTTCGTTACCGGATGTTCAGATGGTTCAAAAAGTTTTTCACTGTAGAAAAGTTCGATATTTCCGGGAAATACGGAGGCGGTATGCCCGTCTTCTCCCATACCCAGCATGACAAGATCCACAACAGGAATCCCCTGGAACTGATGAACATGCCTGGTGAATTGATCCGAATATCTTACGGCTTCAGCTGCAGGACTGTCCTCACCACGTATCCTGAAGATATTATTTGCCTGCACCGGAACATGGATGATCAGGTTTTCCATGGCCATTTTATAGTTGCTCTCTGAATTCCCGGGATCAACACATCGTTCATCACACCAAAACAATTTCACCCTCGACCAAATGGACGGATCAGTGACAGATGCGGCAACTTTTTTAAAAATCGCTATGGGCGTGGATCCACCGGATAACATCCAGGAAAACGACCGGTCAGCAGGTGATTCCGATATTCGTATTTCAAGCATTGAGGCAAACCAACTGCCCAATTCTTCCGTTGTATTAAAAATTTTTACTTCGGCTGTCATCTTACAATTCGCAATAAATGCCGTCATCGGCCAGGTTCTTACAGGGATACCGCCAGGTCATCTCCGTGTCCTCAATAAGGTCATCAGATTTTTCGGGACCCCAGGTTCCGGCCGGATATCCATGCAGCGGTACCTCATGCTCGTTTTTCCATGCTTCAATAACCGGGGTCAGAAATTTCCAGGCTTCAAGCACCTCTTCCGTTCTGGCAAATAAAGTAGCATCTCCCTTGATCGAATCGTAGATGAGCCGTTCGTATGCAGATGGAAGACGCTGGTTATCCAGTTTATTGTAGTGAAACTCCATATTGACCGTTTGCACTTCAAAACCGGCTCCCGGTGTTTTCATCCCGAATTTAAGCAAAATTCCTTCATCCGGCTGAATCCGGAGCACCAGCTGATTGCAGGCCTGGCGATGACCTTGTCCCGTGAACAGGAAATGCGGGGTCTGCCTGAAGTGGATTACCACCTCGGTAACCCGGGTAGGCAAACGTTTTCCGGTGCGGATATAAAAGGGAACCCCACCCCACCGCCAGTTGTCGATATAAAACTTCAGTGCGGCATATGTTTCTGTAAGTGAACCCGGGGCAACACCTTCCTCTTCCCTGTATCCAGGTATCTTTATTCCTTTGATGGTGGAGGCAAGATATTGTCCGCGAATGGCAACCAGGGGAACATCTTCTCTGCTGATCGGCCTTAACGACTGAAATACTTTAAGAATTTCATTTCGAATTGCAGAGGGTTCAAGGGAAGATGGCGGTTCCATGGCAGTGAGTGCAGCCACCTGCAACAGGTGATTCTGTATCATATCCCTCAATGCTCCTGAACTTTCGTAATAGCCGCCTCGTTTCTCTACTCCAATGTTTTCTGAGGAGGTAATCTCAACATGATGAATATAATTTCTGTTCCATAATGGCTCGAACATCCCGTTGGAAAACCTGGTAACGAGAAGGTTTTGAACGGTTTCCTTACCCAGATAATGGTCAATTCTGTATATTTGGTCCTCTTTCCAGTCTTTGAGGAGTGTGTCTTTTAGGAGGATGGCCGATACCAGATCATATCCAAATGGTTTTTCAATAATCAGCCGCTTCCAGCCATCATCCTGGTTATTAAGCTCTACCTCCGCCAGATGAAGGGGTATGACGCCATATAAACTGGGCGGCGTTGAAAGGTAAAAAATAGTATTTCCCCCGATATGTCGCTCGCTGCGAAGCGCTTCCAACGTTTCTTTAAAAGTTGGATAGGTGGATGCCTCATCGAACTGAATTGTGGTATAATAAATTTTCTGAATGAATTCATCGATATCTGAATCATTATCAATTTCCTTAAACAGGAGAATGGATGACTTCATACCCGCCCTGTATTCTTCATTTGAGAGCCTGGTGCGGGAGACTCCGAGCAATGCAAAATTTTCCGGCAGCAATTTCTGCACAAAGAGTGAGTAAAGGGCAGGTACGAGCTTCCTTTTTGTCAGATCGCCCGAAGCTCCGAAAATGACATAAACATGGCTATCATCGTTATTCAATCGATTCATTGTCAAACTTTTTTCAGGTAATCAGTATTTGTCCGGAACAAAAGTCTGCTCCGACATGGGAGGCCGCACATACGACTTGTCCTTCTCAAGTGGTGGCAGAACTATTTTTTCACGTGGCACATCTTCGTGGGGTACAAGACTCAGCAAATGGTGCATGCAGTTAAGCCTGGCCTTACGCTTGTCATCAGCATGTACCACGTACCAAGGCGATTGCTTGGTATCGGTATAGGCAAACATCTCATCCTTGGCTTTGGAATAATCGACCCATTTTGTCCGTGATTCCACATCCATCGGGCTGATTTTCCAACGGCGCGTGGGGTCACTGATTCTTTGGATAAACCGTTTCTCCTGTTCTTTATCACTTACCGAAAACCAATATTTAATAAGTATGATACCTGACCGGATCAGCATGGTTTCAAAACTGGGGCAGGAACGCAGAAAGTCCCAGTACTCTGGTTCGGTGCAAAAACCCATAACCCGCTCCACACCGGCCCTGTTATACCAGCTGCGATCGAAAAGCACCATCTCCCCTGCTGCAGGTAAATGAGTCACATATCTCTGAAAATACCATTGAGACTTTTCTTTTTCCGTTGGAACACCCAAAGCAACCACCCGGCAAACACGGGGATTCAGACTTTCGGTGATTCTTTTGATAGATCCACCCTTCCCTGCAGCATCCCTGCCCTCGAAAAGCACCACCACCCGAAGGCCTTTGTATTTGATCCACTCCTGCAACCGCACCAGCTGAACCTGCAGTTTGGCCAGTTCATCTTCGTACATTTTCTTAGGCAATTTATCAATTCCCTCATCTTCGGGATTGGTTAAATTTGCTTGCGGAACAACCAATGCTTCCACTTTTTTACTTTTCATTATTTTTTCCTTTGGATTATCCTTCTGTTTTTCTTTTTTGTGGCTCATGACTCTGGATTTATAAAATTTGAAAAACGAATTACGAATACTCTCTTACGCCGTCTGATGACTCAGCAATATAGAAATCGGCCTTCAGACCGGTTTTTGCAAAATACTCATGACCAACCTGTTCCATAAATAATTCTACAACATTCTCGCGAACCAGGCTAACGGTGCAACCACCGAATCCTGCTCCGGTCATGCGCGACCCAACCACCCCATTGATTTTCTGCGCTGCCTCCACCATGGCATCCAATTCAAATCCGGTTACCTCATAATTATCTCGCAACGATTCATGCGAGGCATTCATAAGAGCTCCAAATTGCAATAAATCGCCTTTCAGCAGGCTGGCTACCGAATTTAGTACCCGCTGATTTTCAGATATGACATGCCGCGCCCTTTTGCGAATCAACTCATCCGGTATCTCTTCCTGCATTTTATAAAACTGCATGAAACTGATTTCTCCGAGTTTGGATACAGGTAATTTCCTGCTTAAGTAGGTTACAGCCAGCTGGCATTCCACAACCCGTTCGTTGTATTTTGAATCTGCCAGTCCACGCTGTTTGTTCGTATTTCCAATAATTAATTTAAAACCATATAGTTCCAGGGGTACTCTTTTATGCTCCAGGGTCAGGCAGTTCAGGAAAAGCGCATGATCCTTATGAGCCATTCCGATGGCAAACATGTCCATAATTCCGCAATTGACGCCGATAAATTCATTTTCTGCCCGTTGCGAAAGCTTGACCAGGTCAATCATTTCAAGGCTGGTGGCATTCATCATCACCGTGAGTGCATATGCGGTGACCATTTCAATGGATGCACTTGAAGATAGTCCGGCACTGTTGGGTATATCCCCTGAATAGAGCATGTCAAACCCGTGTACCTGAATGTTACGCTGCCTGAACTGATCGAAAATACCAAGCGGATAGTTTACCCATTGTCCGTTTACTCTCTCTGACAGGGCAGCCACCGGTATTTCTGCTCTGAACTCCATGTTGGTGGAAGCAAGCCTCACAATCATATCGCCTGAGGGGCGGATAAGCAGGTAAGTGCCCTTGCTGATGGCACATGGCAGCACAAACCCGCCATTGTAATCAGTGTGCTCGCCTATCAGATTAACCCTGCCGGGAGCAAAAAAACACCTGGGTTTATTTTCAGGATTACCATAGATTTCAAAAAAACGAGTGGTTAGCATTGAATAGTCCATAGGCAGTGATTTGTGAATACAACTGCTAAGTTAGGAAGAATTTACATGGCACCGGAAGATTATTTCCTCGGATCAGTAAGCAGGAAAATGATAATTTTGCCGGATAAAACCACAACCCGATGAACCGCTATTTTTCATTGATTACCATTACATTGTTTATGTTGCTTTCTAACCTGTCTAAAGCACAGGACCTCAATATTTTCGAACTCGACGGCAACTGGAAATTCCGCAAGGCGGGAACCAAAGAATGGTACCCGGCAAAAGTGCCCGGCGTAGTTCATCTTGACCTGCTGCGCAATAACATGATTCCCGATCCCTACATGCGCGACAATGAATCAAAGCTCCAATGGATTGGCGAATCAGGGTGGGAATATGTAAAAACATTTGAGTATGCTGAAAACAACTTCGCCTGGCGTCATATCGACCTGGTTTCCAAAGGGCTTGATACATATGCAAACGTGTATCTCAATGATTCACTGATCCTGGTTGCCGACAATATGTTTCGGGAATGGTTTGTTGACATCAAGCAGAAACTGCACATTGGCACCAATACCCTGAGAATCCAGTTTCCGGCCACTATCCCACAGAATAAGGCGAATTATGAAAAACTGGCCACCAAACTTCCGGGTGATGAAAAAGTGGTTGTCAGAAAAGCCGCCTATCAGTTTGGCTGGGATTGGGGCCCTAAACTGGTTACCTGCGGCATTTGGCGTCCGATCTATATCCGCGAATGGAATGCCGTGAATGTGCTTGGCGTTCAGTTTATTCAGAAAAAACTTACCGATTCAATTGCAAGGGTTGCCGCCCAGTTTACCTTGTTTTCCGAGTTGGGCGATTCTGCCGATATCCGGGTCTTTCACGACAGTATTGAAATCCTGCGGCAGTCTGTTATTTTAAATAAGGGCCCCAATGTCATATCAGGTAATTTTGCCATCAGAAATCCACAACGTTGGTGGCCCAATGGGATGGGAGTTCCATACCTGTATAATTTCGGATACGAGGTTTATTTCAATGGACGGCTTGCAGGCGAAGGCCGCCAGAAGATAGGTTTGCGCACTATTGAGCTTGTACAGGACAAAGATTCCACCGGAAAGAGCTTTTACTTTAAAGTCAATGGACTTCCGGTATTCATCAAAGGGGCAAATTATATCCCGCAGGATAATTTCATACCACGGGTAACAGACTCAACTTATCGTACGCTTATCCAGGACGTAAAAAAAGCCAACATGAACATGCTGCGTGTGTGGGGCGGCGGCATTTATGAAAACGATATTTTTTACGATCTGTGTGATGAATATGGTATCATGGTTTGGCAGGACTTCATGTTCGCCTGTGCCATGTACCCCGGAACCAAGGAATTTCTTGACAATGTGCGCGATGAAGCGATCCAGAATATTGTCAGGCTGAGGCGACATCCCAGTATTGCTGTGTGGTGCGGGAATAACGAAATTGACGAAGGATGGAAAAACTGGGGATGGCAGAAGCAATATGGGTACAACGCTGAAGACTCTGCTGCAATTTACAAAAATTACCGCCTGATCTTCAACCTGATACTTCCCAACAATGTTAGACGGTTCGACTCCGCCAGGGCGTATATTCCATC
The DNA here is from genome assembly GCA_964628215.1 of uncultured Draconibacterium sp. Taxonomy (GTDB): domain Bacteria; phylum Bacteroidota; class Bacteroidia; order Bacteroidales; family FEN-979; genus CAIVAT01. The sequence continues at coordinate 40,216 of CAZVNF010000008.1, read as the reverse complement.
CTCTCCCCTCCATGGCTGGGGCCGGCCTGAAAGCCTTACCGAAGGCGATTCTCACTACTGGGGTGTGTGGTGGGGAAAAGAACCCTTTCTGAACTATGAAAAAAAGGTGGGCAGGTTTGTGTCGGAGTATGGTTTCCAGGGATTTCCCGACTATTCGACCATTAAAAGATTTACAGCACCCGAAGACCGTACCCTGGGTTCAGCAGTAATGAAAGCCCATCAAAAACATCCTACCGGATATGAGATAATCGACGAATACCTGTTACGCGATTATAAAAAGCCGAAAGATTTCGAATCCTATGCCTATGTAAGTCAACTCCTGCAGGCAAAAGGCATCCTCATGGGCATAGAGGCACACCGCCGGGCAAAACCCGCCTGCATGGGAACCATGTACTGGCAGCTAAATGATTGCTGGCCGGTTGTTTCGTGGTCCTCACGCGATTATTATGGTAAAAAGAAAGCGCTGCATTATGCCTTGCCGGATGCCTATAACGAGGTATTGATCTCGCCTGTGATCGAAGACGGACACATCAGAGTCTATATTTCATCCGATAATCAGAAACTACAGAAGGCCGTGATGACCGTGAAGGTGATGGATTTTTCCGGAAACCTCTATTCTGATGAAGGTTTCGATGTGGATATCCCGGAAAATTCTTCCCTGGTTTACTACGATACGCTGCAATCGGCCTTAACCGGCAAATTGAATCCCAGGGAGTTGTTGCTCCTGGTTACTCTCAAAGGAGTAGCTTTTTCAAAAATAAAGGTAAAGAACATCCTGTATTTTGCTCCCCCAAAGGATCTTGAACTTCCTGTTCCTGAAATCAAAAAGGTCGTTACTGCAACACCTGAGGGCTTTAAGATAAACCTCTCCTGCGATAAACTTGTGAAGAACCTCTACCTCTCCACTTCCGCACAGGGGGATTTCTCAAATAACTACTTCGATCTGCTGCCGGGAGAATCGGTTGATGTGAAATTTATCAGAAAGAATAAAAGTTCTAAAAAAACAGAAGAATTCATCGTTAAAAGCCTGACAGACACATACTAAATGAGCCAATTCAAGGTGATCATTATTGGTTCCGGTCTGGGTGGACTGCTTTGCGGGTTCATCCTTTGCAAGGAAGGATTTAACGTATGTATCCTTGAACAACACAGTCAACCCGGAGGCAACCTTCAAACTTTTTCCCGGCAGGGTCACAAATTTGAAACCGGGGTCCATTACATCGGAGCCCTGGGACCAAATCAAGCCTTATCCCGGTACTGGAGGTATTTCGGTTTGATGACTAAAAATGCTTTTCAACAACTCGATCCGGATGGTTTTGACCGGATCGGATTTGGAGATGAGGAGTTTCCGCTCGCTCAAGGCTTCGGCAATTTTACTGATCAGCTGCTGCCATTTTTCCCGGGGGAAGAAAACACCCTGAAAGATTATATCCGTAAGATTCACGAGGTGGTATCTGCTTTTCCGCTTTACAACCTTGAGGTACCCAATGATCACCGCGAATTTCATTACACCACCCATGGTGCCTGTGATTTTCTGCAAAAATTATCATTGAATTCTGTTGCATCTTCAAATACCGGTAATACTTCCGGAAAAATACCCTTGTCATCCGTTCTTGCGGGAAACAATTATTTATATGGAGGTACCAGTGATTCCCCGCTTCATGTTGCTTCTCTCATCAATCATTCATTTATTTCGGGGGCCTACCGGATTATCGGTGGTAGCGACCAGGTTTCAAAGTCATTGGTCCGGTCGATTAAAGCGATGGGGGGCACGGTTATACCCGGGAAGAGAGTAACTGAAATTAGCCAGGTTCAGAAAAAATTTACAGTCAGAACTGCAGACGGAGACCAGTTTCAGTCAGCCATGCTGATTTCCAATATTCACCCGGCGGAAACACTGGCCATGATGCCCCCCGATATGGTGCGTCCCGCTTACCATAAGCGCATTGCTTCCCTGCAGAATACAAGTTCTTCCTTTATCTTATATCTTACGGTCAAACCTGAAACGTTCCCCTACCTCAATTACAACTATTATTACCACGATTCTGCAAACTGCTGGGATGAGGCATTATTACCCGAATCACGATGGCCCGGCATGTATCTGCTCTCCACGGGATGTCACCAGCCGGATCAGAAGTTTGCAGAAACAGTCACTATCCTGACGTATATGCGGATGGATGATGTTGCAAAATGGGAGAATACTGCTGTCGGAAAAAGAGGCCAGGACTACCGGGATTTCAAATCGGGCAAAGCAGAAAAGTTGCTGAACATGGTATCAGGTAAATTTCCGGGGTTAAAAGCAGCCATTCAGCACATTGAAATTTCAACTCCGCTTACTTACCGTGATTATACCGGTATTCCCGATGGATCGCTTTACGGAATCCAAAAAAACTATCATGAGCCATTGTTAACCACAGTAATGCCTAAAACAAAAATCCCGAATTTTTATTTTACAGGACAAAATACGAATCTCCACGGGGTTCTGGGTGTAACCATTGGCTCTGTGGTTACCTGCGGGGAGATACTGGGGCTGGAATATCTTCTGAAAAAAATTCAAGATGGCTGACAGAAATCCACACCGGATGAAACGCATCGGTATTTCCCTGCTGTTTGTATTGGTTTTGGCAGCGATGGTTGCGATATGGTTTCACTACCGAACGCAAATTGCACCGCCTGATCCGGGTAACCTTGCATCCACCGGTCTCATTGCAGAAAATCCGGCAGCGGATTTTTACAGGATAGGCCCGAACTGGCTTAAAAAAAGTTCTTCCGGATTATGGGAAATGTATATCGAAGGAAAACCGTTTGAACGGGGCGTAATCAACGGCAAGTTATCCAGGCAGCTCATTGCTGATCAGGAAAATGCCTTCATCAGCCAGATCCGGGAAATGATTCCGTCTGATATTTACCTGCGTTTCCTGAAGTACATTATCTATTGGTTTAACCGCGATCTGGATCGTTATCTGACTGAAGAATACAAACAGGAAATATACGGTATATCCTTGTCTGCGTCGGAAAAATTTTCATTCATCGGTTCAAATTATCAACGCATCCTCAACTACCATTCCGCCCATGACATCGGGCATGCGTTGCAGGATTACCGCCTGGTTGGATGTACCAGTTTCGGAGTCTGGGGCAATAAATCCACCGACAGTTCCCTTATCATCGGGCGGAATTTTGATTTCTATGTGGGGGATGAATTTGCACAAAACAAAATTGTTTGTTTTGAAAAGCCCGATACAGGTTACGGTTTTATGATGGTTACCTGGGGTGGGATGATTGGCACTGTTTCCGGCATGAATGAAAAAGGGCTTACCGTTACGATCAATGCTGCCAAATCTGAAGTTCCATCATCAGCACGGACACCGATCTCCATCGTGGCACGGGAAATTTTGCAGTATGCAGCCACTATCGGTGAAGCCTTTGAAATCGCTCAAAAACGGGAAACATTCGTCTCAGAATCAATCCTGGTTGGTTCGGCAAGAGATAAACAAGCTGCCATTATCGAAAAATCTCCCTTTAAAATCGCCCTGGTCAGGGCTTCCGGGAATTATATCTCCTGTGCAAACCATTTTCAATCGGAAGAATTCGCTTCTGATCCGCTTAATATTCAGAATAAAAAGGAAAATGCATCCGTTTACCGGAACAAACGACTGATCCAGGATATCACAAACAGCAGCCCGCTCGATTACCGGGGAGTTGCAGCGATACTTCGCGACCAGGGCGGACTTAACGGTATCGATATCGGCATGGGCAATGAAAAGGCCATCAACCAGCTTATCGCTCACCATTCCATCATTTTCATGCCCGAAAAGCTGCTTGTCTGGGTGTCAACATCGCCCTGGCAGCTCGGGCCATATGTATGTTATGACCTATATGAAATTTTTCATAACTTTGCCGGGCTTCAGCATGCGCTTGAAATAACGGAACAGGATAAAACCATTCCGGCAGATTCATTCCTTTTTTCATCTGATTACAAGCATTTTACACGCTTCAGAGAGTTAAGAAATAAGTTGAAGCAAGTGATTCGGAAGGGAAAGACCGAAACACTGCCAGGTTCTTTTTTTGATGATTTCCGGGCTTCTAATCCCAGCTATTATGAGGTTTACGACCTGATTGGTGATTATTATTCCCAAAAAGACCAATGGGGGCTTGCAAAGGCAGAATACCGTCATGCGCTGTCATTGGTTATCCCGCGCTGGCAGGAAAAGGTAAACATCATCAAAAAACTTACAAATTCCCCCTGACGGGGCAGTAAAAATAAAAAACTTACAGATGAAATTTAAACTGATATATCCCCGCTGGGAAAAACTGGAAGGCCAAACCATCTTCAATCTGCCTCCCCATGGCCCCGTGGTTATGGCTGCTGCTATTCCTGAAAGCATTGAAATCGACTTTACGGATGAAAATGTTGAAGAGCTGATCATCGACGAAAGTCCTGATTTTGTAGGTATTTCCATGATGCTCACCACACAGGTGAAGCGCGGTTGGGAAATAGCTGACCAATACCGCAAACTCGGGAAAAAGGTAATCTTTGGGGGAATTTCCACCATGCTCCATGCAGAAGAGACCATGCTGCATGCCGATTCTGTTTTCCTTGGTGAAGTGGAGGGGAGGCTGGGAGAAGTTTTTCAGGATTTTCATAAGAATGACCTGAAGAAGATTTATAACTTCATGAGCAAGCCTCCCGATATGAGCCTTATCGGGCCTGCAAAAAGGGATATTCTGAAGAAAGATCTCTATTATCACAAGGGGTTTCGCATGGTTGACCTTTTTCATGCTTCCCGTGGATGTATTTACGACTGCTATCCTTGTGCAGTGCGGTACCTTGGCGGCAGAGGATTCCGCCCCCGTCCGATCGACCGGGTGGTTGAAGAATTGTCACAGATGGACAACAACCGCCTCTTTATTGTCGATAACTCCCTGGCCCTCGACACCCAATGGGAAAAAGATCTTTTCAAGGCAATGATCCCATTAAAGAAAAAATGGGTGAGCCACACCATCGAAGACAAAGATGAAGTACTCGATCTGGCTGCACAAGCCGGAGCATGGTATGTATATCAGGCTGTGTTTGATACATCTGATTATATCAAGAAACGCATTAAGCAGTATCATGAATATGGCATCGCAGTGGAAGGTACCATATTGCTGGGTCTTGACAATCAGACTGAAGACGATATCAAACGGCTGGTTGACTTTTTACTTGAGATCGAATTAGACCTGGCCGAGTTCACGGTACTGGCACCGTTCCCCCATACAAAAGCTTACAGCGACCTCCTTAAACAGGGGCGCATCTTCGATACAGACTGGAACCATTATAATGCAGGAAAGGTGGTGTATCATCCTAAACACATGTCGGCCGAGCGGCTGGGTGAGCTGTACCAATATGCCTGGGATACCTTTTACAAGGACGAACCCCAGACAATCAAGATGTTCAACCTCATCAACAAAGTAGTTTCGCGTGAAATTGCCGACGGCACCTACTCCCCTCGCCGCCGCGACATCGCCGACCTCAGCTTTGGAAAAAAAATCCCTAAACTCGTATAATTTTCAAATTTTCAAATTTTCGCTATCTCGCTATTTCGCTATTTCGCTATCTCATTTTTATGGAAATAAATCCCGACTTCTCCAAATACATGGACTCCTTCTTCCACTACTCAGGGCAATGGGAAAGCCCTTCCAAATGCGGTTTGAAGGTAATACACCGGAAAGATGGCAAAACACTGGCTATCGCCACTGAAATCTACCGGCAAAACCCCGGAACACCTGTTACAGAATGGTGTGCCCCACTGGCAACCAGTATCATGAATGAATTACAATGCACTCCCGACCTCTTTATTTTCATTGAGCACACCCCTGACCTTCGCAGCAAACTGGCCTTTTACGAAGAAACATTTGACCTGGTGAAGTTTGAAGTACATGATCAGAAACTGGTCAGCCCCTCCTGGTCGCGTCTCACTCCCGAACAGGTTGATGAATTGATGGAAGCGTAAATTCTTCCTATATTTACATCATGTTTCGTAACATCATCCGGGGACTGTTTTCTCTTTTGGTCCTTTTATTCATATGGCTGTACGGTCAAACCTGCTTTGCTCAAAAAGTTCTTAAATCGAGCATTCAGGGAATTGTACTGGATATCCAGACACAAAAACCACTGCCCGGCGCAACTGTCAGGATTGTTGACTCAAACCCGCTTATCGGAACCGTAACCGACAGCCTGGGACATTTCAGGCTTCCTCCCGTCAGCATTGGTCAGTACCAGCTCATGGCAAGCTATATGGGCTATGCACCGTCCACAACCGACCCCATTGTGGTGGTAAGCGGTAAAGAGGTCATCCTCACAATTGTTTTACAGGAAACGGTTATCAGTTCCGGAGAAGTTGTGATCAGGGCCGGTTACCATAAAAGTGAGGCGATCAATAAAATGGCCACGGTCAGCATCAGGTCTTTCAGCGTGGATGAAACTTTCAGATTTGCCGGCAGTTATAACGATCCTGCCCGGATGGCCGCCAATTTTGCCGGTGTAACCAGTGGCATCGACAACCGGAACGACATCATTGTGCGCGGAAATTCACCTACCGGCATGCAATGGCGCATTGACGACATGGAAATCCCAAACCCGAACCATTTTGCTGCCGTGGGCACTACCGGCGGTCCGGTAACCGTTTTGAACAGTAACCTCGTCACCAATTCAGATTTTTTAACCGGTGCATTCCCGGCACAATACGGCAATACCCTGGCTGGAGTCTTCGACCTGAAAATGAGAAACGGTAACGCAGATAAAAGGGAATACTGGTTCGAAATCGGGTGGAACGGGCTGGAATTCGGTACTGAAGGCCCTTTCTCAAAAAAAAGCCGCGCCTCCTACCTTGTCTCCTACCGCTATTCCCCGTTGCAATTTCTCAGCTGGTTTGGAATAAATACCGGAATCATACCCAAATACCAGGATCTCAACATTAAAATAACCCTCCCGACAAAAAATGCAGGAACATTTACAGTTACCGGCATTGGCGGGATCAGTTATATCGAGCTTTTCGACAGCCGGAAAAAACAGTCGGAATGGTTATTCCCCGATTATGGTGAAAATCTGGCCAATGGATCAAACCTGGGCGTTCTCGGAATTTCCCACCAGGTTTTTCTGAAGAATAACCTGAAATGGAAGTCAATGCTGTACGTTGTAGCTTCCGAAACCAACACCACAATTGACACATTCTCCTTTATTCAGCAAACACCTTCACTGTGGGCAAGGGAAAAATCAGGCGAAATCAAGTATTCATTTTCGACCCAGATCATAAAGAAATTCTCTTCGAAAAATTCACTGAACGGAGGGGTCTCTGGCGATTATTTCCGGATGTCATTCGCTGACAGTGTGATGTATAAACAATCCTTTCTGGTCAACACGGATTCCAGGGAAAAAATGGTTCTTCTGAGGGGATTTACTCAATGGCAACATGCATTCAGCAATAAGTTTTCCTCCACGGCGGGCATTTTCGGAGCATGGCTCAGCCTGAACAATTCATGGACGATGGAACCCCGGATCGGGTTCGACTGGACCATTTCAGATAAACATTCGATCAATTTCGGATCAGGGCTTTACAGCCAGATGCAACCCAGGGTCATCTATTTCATTTTATCCCATCAGCCTGGAGGAAGTGTATTGCAACCCAATCTCAACCTGGGTTTCACCCGAAGCGCACAAATTGCTTTTGGATATAACTACCTGATAAACAATTATCTTAGATTTAAAACTGAAGGATATTACCAATACTTGTTCAATATACCTGTAAAAGAAGCCATTCCCCAGTATGCCCTGAGTAACCAGGGCCATGGTTTTTTCATCGACCGGCAATATGCCGACAGTCTTATAAATCGTGGTACAGGGCAGAATTATGGGATTGAATGTACATTTGAACATTTTTTCAAAAAAAGTTATTATTTCCTCTTTTCATCCTCCATTTTTAATTCAACCTACACAGGGTACGACAACGTCACCCGCAGTTCAGCCTTCAATGTAAATTATGCCCTCAATGCCGCAGGTGGCTATGAATTTATCATGGGCAGACGCAAATGGGGAGTAATGTCTTTTGGACTGAGAGCAACCTGGGTCGGAGGCAGTCCGTACATTCCCTATGATGTCAATGCCACTGTAGCCTCAGGAGAAGCAACCTACGACTGGAGTAAGGCTTTCGACCCCCGCTATCCTGAATACAAGCGGCTTGCTTTCCGTTTCGGGATCAGGAGGAACATGCCCGGGTACAATATGGAGTTTTTTCTTGACCTGCAGTACCGCACAAGTTTTACAAACATCGCACTTCAGCGGATCGATCCAAAGACCGGAGAGATCAGAGACTTCTTCACCATGGGATTTTTCCCCATGGGCACCTGGCGGATACAATTTTGAATTAAAAGCCGTATATTTGCATCTCCTTAACCCTGAAAATGAATAAAGAAACTCCGCATTCGTTCCATATCCCCGTGTTGGGAATTGGTTATTCAATTGATACACCTGTAAAAGTTGCCCATCTGGGAATTTCATCCGTGATTTCACTGGTAGACGACATTCTGATGGAAAAGCTCAGAGAATTTTACAGTACTAAGTTTGATCTTCCATTCCAGGGAATTTCTGAAAAAATCGATGACTTCAGGGCGAAAAGAATTACCGCTTATCTCAACCTTGTTGACAAACTTGCCAAGGATAAATTTGAAGAACTTAAGGCCACTTACGATCATAAAAGCAGCGAATTTCACAAGTACATTGAAATGCTGCATGACTCTTCCCATATCAAGCAAAAATTCGAGCAGCTTAAAGAGGATTGGGACAAACTTGATGTGAAACAATGGATCCATGAGAATCTCTCTATGGGCAGCATTGATGTGAACATCATGACCAAACTGGATAAGGAGAATTATCGCGATAATCAAAAGCTACCGATTGAATATAATGACGGACATGCCGCTCTCCGCGGATTTGTCAACAGCGACCTCTCCTCTTCCGTTGTTTTGTCTGCCGGGATGAGTCCCCGGTTATACAATTACCTGGAAACTTTTAACGAATTCTACCCCGACAACGATTTTAAGTTAAAGAAGAAAATAACCCTTAAGGTGAGTGACCACAGGTCGGCACTGATCCAGGGCAAATATTTGGCTAAAAAAGGTTTATGGGTTTCAGAGTATCGCATTGAATCGGGACTGAATTGCGGGGGTCATGCATTTCCAACTACAGGTTTCCTCCTGGGACCCGTACTTGAAGAGATCAACCGTAACCGTGAGGACCTCATTAAACAAACCTTCGATCTGCTTAAAGTAGCGCTTAAAGCCAAAAACCGCCCTTGCCCTGAACATCCGATGGAAATTAAAATTACCGCGCAGGGTGGTGTCGGAACCGCTGAAGAACATCAGTTTCTTGCCGAGCACTATCAGCTTGACTCCATCGGCTGGGGTACTCCATTCCTGCTGGTTCCTGAAGTGGTAAACGTGGACGATCAAACGCTTGATCTTTTATGCAAAGCAAAAGAAGAGGACCTTTTTCTCAGCGATATCAGTCCCCTGGGAGTCCCTTTCAATAATGTAAGAGGCAATACCAAAGACCTTGAAAAAGAAGAGTATATAAAAAATCAAACCCCTGGAAATCCATGTCCGAAAAAATTTGCTGCACTCAGCAATGAATTTGGCGAAACCACCCTCTGCCTCGCTTCTAGAAAATATCAAAAGTTAAAAATCGAAGAGCTTAAAGCAAGCGGACTGGATGCGAAAGAATTTCAGCATGAATATGATAAGGTAGTTGATAAAGCCTGCATCTGTGTAGGCCTTGGTACCTCTGCCTTATTGGTAAACCATATGGATACCAGGGTGGAAAAACCGGGGGTGTCAGTTTGTCCCGGGCCCAACATGGCCTATTTCTCAGAGGTGATGACATTGAAGGAAATGGTCGACCACATCTATGGAAAGATCAATGTGATCAAACGCAAAGACCGCCCGAATTTGTTTATAAAGGAGTTGACGGTGTATATCGATTACCTCAAAAGCAAAATGGATGATACCTCGCGTCCCTGGACTGAAAAACAACAGGAGTATTTTAATACTTTCAGCAGCAATCTTGAAAAAGGAATTCAGTATTACAAAGACCTGTTTTCGACAGTAAAGCTGAACCTTCAGGATAAAAAGGTCAGGTTGATCGCTGACCTGGAGAAATTCGAACACCAGTTGAAAAATCTGCCGGTCAGATAAAGCATGATAAAAGGCAGATCCACGCTCCCCCCGGTACAGCTCATCAGGGTCATAAGTGTTTTCCGTACTTTTTTATTAAAGCTGAACAGGAAGCTTTTCCCGGGAAATGTGGTACTTTATGAACAGTTCCAGTACTTCTGGCTTTTACCCGCGCTTTATGTTGCCGCCAAACTGGATATTGCCACCCTCCTGAAGCCGAAACCCCTTACTTCGCAGGAGATATCTGATAAGCTGAATACCGATCCGGAAAACCTTCACCGCATCATGCGGGCACTTGCAAGCCAGGGTATTTTCAGGCAAACCTCCAACGGACAATTTGCCCTTAACGGAATGGCCAAAGGTCTGCTCAACGAACCCGGCTCCCTGCGACATATGATCCTTCATCACCTGGGACCGGTTAACTGGAATCTGATGAGCAACCTCGAATACGCGGTGCGAACAGGTAAAGATGCATTTTCTGATAAATACGGCATGGAAACATATGAGTATCTTAAAGAACATCCTCAGGAACATGCCCTTTTCGATCAGTCAATGTCGAACCTTTCCGACCTCGGACTTGCCCCTCTTCTTCAGGCTTACGATTTCTCGGGATTTTCCACAATTGCTGATATCGGGGGAGGCGAAGGATTCCTGCTGGCCAACATCCTGCACCAAAACCCCGGTTGCAAAGGGATTCTCTTTGACACCCCTGAAGCAGTTGAAAAATCTCTTCAGATGTTTGCCAGGCTCCAGGTTGAAAACAGGGTTGAAATCGTTTCCGGTAATTTTTTTAACTCTGTACCCGGTTCAGGAGACCTGTACATCCTGAAAAACATTATCCATAACTGGGGCGACGAGATGTCGGTAAAACTGATGAAAAACATCTGCCAGACTATAAAAACCGGTGGCAGGTTGCTGATCATCGAGATGGTGGTCCCGCCGGGAAACGAATCCTCACTGGCCAAACTTCTCGACATCCAGATGATGGCCACCATGGCGGAAGGAAAAGAAAGAACAGCTTCAGAATATACGTTATTACTCGAAAAATCAGGTTTCTCACTTACCCGGATCATCCCCACCATCGCCCCCATCTGCCTGATTGAAGCCAGAAAGAATGGATAAATCTTCCTATTTTTGCACCATGCGAAAATTGTGGTTTGTCCTGAAAAAAGAACTTCTGCTGCTCATCAGGGACATCCCGGGATTGATCATACTTTTTTTAATGCCTGTCCTGCTGATTTTCGTTGTTACCCTTGCCCAGGAAAACGCACTTAAAAGCCAGAACACGAAATCGCAGGTGCTGTTTGTTGATGAATTGAAAAATCCATTTACGGCAAAACTCCTTTCTAATCTCGATTCATCAGGTTTTTTTAAACCGGTGACAACCATTGACCGGTCTCCGGTAAGCCATTTGCAAGCGAAAACACTGATTGGCAAAGGCGAATATAAGATAGGAATCGTCATTCCGCATATCGATACGGCTATTATAATTCTGCTGGACCCGGCTTTACAGGAAACCTACAGGAGATCGGTCTCCAACTCTTTAACCTATATCATAAAGGGAACACAAGCCAGTGAGGCAATGAATGACATTTTAAGCACCCTGCCAGGCAATATGAGCCCGGTTATCCGCACGATGATTGCCGGTACTATGAAAAAACTACCGCCTGTCAGGGAATCCTATGCGATGAAAGACAAATCTTCCATTCAGCCCAGTGTGATACAAAACAATGTTCCCGGGTTTATCCTGTTTGCCATGTTCTTTATAGTCATACCGCTTGCCGGCAGCCTGGTGACCGAAAAGAATGAAGGAAGTTTTCTGCGGATCCGTTCAATGCCTGTCAGGATATCAGTTATTCTGGGGGGAAAAGTAATTGCATATTTAATTGTATGCCTTTTACAGTTCATGCTGATGATTGGCATCGGTACATGGGTTTTTCCAACCTTCTTCGGATTTCCGCCATTGGACCTTGGTCATCAGTATGTTGCCATCGCTATCGCTACTGTTGCCGCCGCCCTTGCTGCCATCGGTTTCGGTATCCTGGTTGGCTCGGCTGCCACCTCTCACAATCAGGCGGCGCTGTTCGGTTCAGTGATGGTTGTGCTGCTTGGGATCATCAGCGGAACATTTTTGCCGATCCATATCATGCCGGTATTTATTCAATACGTCAGCTACCTCTCCCCGATACGCTGGGGAATAGATAACTACCTGAATCTCTTCATTCGTGAAGGTACTATCACCAGCATTCTGCCCAATACTGTTTTACTCGTCTTGTTTTTTGGTTTTGCAATGATCACAAGCATTGCTATTTTTGCAAACAGAACTAACTGAATATTTTTCAATTTCCTGAATGAAAGAGAAGGAAGGATTTGTAGATTATCCTGAACAGCAGATGATCCTTTATGTAGAAAAGGACGACGGAAAATATGGACCTATGCAAACAGGTTCTTTTCTTTCGGCCAACTATATGGACGATTATCTTTTTAAGCGGAGGAACCTGGAACTCGAATTGAGGGATCAGGTGTGCCAGGGCATTATCAGCCCGGTAAAATACTATATGATCCTGATTGATCTTTCCTTTTCTGAACTCGCCTCAAGAGCCAAAATACGGAAATCCAGGGTGAAGAGACACCTCGATCCGAAGCTTTTTAGCAGTGCAACCGTAGATGAACTTGCAAAATATGCAGCTGTATTTAATATTCCCGTTGCCAACCTGTTACAGATAATATTGGTAAAAGACACTGATGGCTTTGAATCTGCTTTCCTGACCGAAAATCGCACCGGGAAAATTTCCGTTGATCAGGAGCATACCGGAAACCCATTTGTCGTATTGACCAAAATAGAAGAACGATAGATGATCATACAGAATTTTCAACATAAAATGGCAGCCCACTGCGAATCAGGGACAATTACCTCCCTGCTGAACCATGGGGGCCTCCAAATCACTGAACCTCTCGTATTCGGAATTGCCAGCGGAATATTCTTCGGATATTTTCATAAAATGAAATCTTTTGCTTTTCCTACTTTCATCGTCAGGAATAAGCCGGGACAGATGCGCACCAATATCGAAAAACGGCTTGGGGTCCGGTTTAAAACCTATGCCTTCAAAGATCCTGTAAAAGGGCAGCAAACCCTGGATTCCCTTTTGCAACAGAACATCCCGACTGCAGCCCAGGTGGATTTCTTTTATATGGATTATGTGCCGTCGTGGGAACGTGTTCATATCAATGTACACTTTCTGGCCATTGCAGGAAAAACAGAGAACAGTTACCTGGTGAGCGATGCTTATTTCCCTGAGATGGTTGAACTTGATGCGCAATCCCTGGAAAAAGGAAGGTTTGCCGGGGGCAATATGTCTCCCAAAGGATTCATTTTTCACCTTGACAAGCTTCCTTCTGATATTGACTACGACAAAGCCATAGTAAAAGGTATAAAAAAAGCCTGTTTTTACATGCTGAAGCTCCCCATCCCATTCCTTGGGATTAAAGGCATGCGCATGTTTGCACGGAAAGTAGTGGAATGGCCAAAGTTTGCCCGTGACACAGAACATTTATCACATGAAATAATGAAAATTAACATCCTGCTCGAAGACCAGGGTACCGGTGGCGCAGGGTTTCGTTTTATGTATGCAACATTCCTTCAGCAGGCTGCCGGCATGATCGGTAAACCCGCACTGAAAGAGCTTTCCGGCGAATTGATGCAAATCGGCGACGGATGGAGGGAAATCTCCCTCTTCTCAGCCCGCATCGGAAAAAACCGGGACCTGGGCCCTGAAAAACTAAAGCAATTGAGTGAAATGATCCATGAAAGGGCGGATGTGGAAGAACGTTTCTTTAAATCACTCTCTCAGGCAATTAAATAATCGATTAAAAGACCTAAGATATGTCAGTATCAGCAGATGAACTCAAACTTGAAATTAAAAAACTGATCATGAACACCTTGGTCATTAATGATATTGATCCGAATGATGTGGATGATGAAAAGCCCCTTTTCGGAGGGGGCAATGCACTCACACTCGATTCTGTCGATGCCATTGAAATCATCATGGCCATTCAACGCACGTATGGCTTCCGGATTACCGATCAAAATACCGCCCGGCAAGTGATCAGTTCCATCAATTCCATTGCCCGGTTTATTACCGAGCAACGAAATAATTCTATATCCTAATTTAATTCCCATACCCATTGAAAGATTCCTACCTGACTGCCGGAATCAAGTTTGGTCATTTGTTTCAGCTTGTTCGCCGAAACAAGGTTTCCTGTAATCCGAAAACGATTTTTCGATTGGTGTTTTTGTTTCAAAGCGCTGTTTGGTCATCTTTTTTTTCCTGGATCGAGCAGGCAAAATATAAAAAAGTATTAAAATCAGCAAAAACTCCAGAGGATCCGGTTTTCATCATCGGTCATTGGAGGACCGGCTCTACTTTTCTGCATCAGTTAATGCACCTTGACCCGGGATTGTCTGCCCCGTCGTTATTCGAAGTGGCGGTTCCTGACAGTTTTCTCGTTTCACATCCTTATTACAAGCCAATTTTCAAAAATGTTGTGTCGGAACACCGTCCGATGGACCAGGTAAAAATCGGCATGGATGAACCACAGGAAGATGAATATGCCATATACCGTATTACCAATTACTCCCCGCTGGAAAACCTGGTTTTTCCCAAATCACAGGCTTTTTTTTTAAACCAATCAACTCAGTTCCTGCCTGATGATGAAAACGAACTCGACAGATGGAAAAAGGAGATTCAGGGGTTTTACAAGAAACTATTTTTCCGCCATGGTAAACGAATTGTTTCAAAGAACCCATTCAACTCATTTCGTACCAGTATTTTATACGATATGTTCCCCGGTGCACGCTTTATACATATTGTCAGGAATCCCTTTGATGTAGTGCCCTCAACGATACACATGTGGACCATCCTTGGAGAGCAGAATTCACTGAATACCCATTGGACCCGGCCCGGTTTTTCCGAAGTGGTTGATTTTCTGAAGAAGCTGGCAGAGACGGTTGAAACAGATCAGAAAAAACTGCCGGCAGGAAAACTGGTTGAAATTCGGTTTGAAGATCTTGAAAAATCACCGGTCGATGTTCTGAAAAAGGTTTATGCAAAACTCGAACTCCCCTTTACCAGTGATTTTGAAGATAATATCAATAAGTTTCTGCATCAGAACGCCTCCTTTAAAAAAAACACTTTCACCCTTACGGCAGAGGAAAAGTCAGTAATATCGCAACAGCTTGAAAACCAGTTAAAAAAATTCAATTATCAATGAAACGGAACCACTCTTTTTTCCCGGCGATTGAGCAAAAAACACCCGGTGAAATTGCAGGATACCAGGACATGATGCTCAGAAAGGCATTGAATTACCTGCAGTTACATTCACCTTTTTATAAGGAGTTGTTTAACAGCAAACACATTGATATCCGAAAAATTAAATCGGTGTCAGATCTTGTTCATATTCCCGTAACCACCAAAGATGATCTTCAGCAGCGGAACGATGATTTTCTATGTGTTCCCAAAAACAAAATCATCGATTACATCACTACTTCCGGTACACTTGGCGATCCGGTTACCTTTGCCATGACAGACAAGGACCTTGACCGCCTGGCCTACAATGAAGCTATTTCATTTACCTGTGCAGGTGGAAGTCCCAGCGATGTTTATCAGTTGATGACCACAATCGACCGCCGGTTCATGGCAGGCCTGGCCTATTTTTTAGGGATAAGAATGCTTGGTGCAAGTGTTGTCAGGGTCGGAAACGGAATTCCGGAATTACAATGGGATACGATCAGCCGGATCAGGCCCAATGCCATCATTGCGGTACCCTCATTCATCCTGAAAATCATTGAATACGCTGAACAACATGGCATCGATTACAAATCGAGCAGCATCACAAGTGCCATCTGCATTGGTGAACCCCTGCGTAAAAGTGATTTGTCTCTGAACACACTCGGGAGGAAAATCGAAGAGAAATGGGCACTGAAGTTGTTTTCTACCTATGCCTCAACTGAAATGGGAACAACGTTTACTGAATGTCAGCAGGGGATCGGAGGCCACCATCATCCTGAATTGATTATCGTTGAATTTTTGGATGATAACAACCTACCGGTAAGGGAAGGTGAACTTGGAGAGGTTACTGTAACCACGCTGGGTGTGGAAGGAATGCCGTTGTTAAGGTTTAAAACCGGTGATGTTTGCCACCATTTTACCACGCCATGCCTTTGCGGCCGGAATACCATGCGGCTTGGTCCGGTCGTTGGCAGGAAAAACCAGATGATAAAATACAAAGGAACTACCCTCTTCCCCCCTGCACTCTATGATATTCTTGACAACATCGACTATGTGTCCAACTACATTGTTGAGGTTTACACAAACCAGATCGGCACCGATGAAATACTGATCCACCTGAGCGGCAAAGGAATCGGTGAAGAAAAAGAGAAAGATATCAAAGACCATTTTCGTGCAAAATTGCGCGTTGCTCCGCTGATAACATTTGCCTCTGAAGAGACCATTCAAAAAATGAAATTTCCGGAAATCAGCCGGAAACCCGTCAAATTTATCGATAACCGGGACAGATCAGGAAATTTTTCAGGCTGATTTGTTGATAATTCCATTTTTTATTTTAATTTTGTCTAAATAAATCACCATGATGCTTATTACTGGTATCATGGTGATTTATTTTGACCACCAGGGTCATACAAGTAAACTCTAAATCTAATTGAACAGACAAATTAAAAGAACTAAACAATGAGAAACAAAAAACTATTTATTTTCATCCTTTTTCTTGCAATATGTAATTTAACATCTGTTTTCGCCCAAAAAATGATGCTTGAAAAGGATTATGAAATTTCAAGAAAAGCAAAAAAGGGGTATTTGGGTAGTGTGGAAGAAACAGACAATGGTAATTTCGACATGATTTTCATTCTGCCTTCCTCGCAGAAAAAAATCAAATCTGAAATTTATCATTTTGATAAAGAGGCAACCCTGCTCGGGATTGAAAAAGATGAGCTGGAAATTGAACGGGCCAGAAAAAAATGGAAATGGTTTAACTATAAGGGAGACTATTTTTTAGCAAACAATATTTCAGCTTCAGCAAACTACGCCGCTGACCTTGTGTTCAGAAAAAAAAGGATTACCGCCAAATATAACTGGTGGACAGGCCAATATGAACGAAAGGTAAAGATGCTCGATAAAGTCAAGCCTAAAAATGAAGATGGTAAAAAATATAAATTTTTTGGCGGAGTTTATGAGGTGGAGCGGGATAGCAGTATCCTGGTTATGGCCATCAACGCAGCTGATCCAAAAGACAAATTATATGGAAGTTATGATTTGCTGAAAAGTGACAACGAACTGAACATTACAGTACTTGAAAAAATTCAATTCGATTATTCCATGACCTGTGTTTTTTCTCAACCCTTAATGGATGATCTCAGTCAATCAATTGAAAATGATGACATGCCCAGGGACTGGATCCTTATTTATGCCCCTACCAATGTTGTTAAAAAGAATTCAGCAGCCGATCCTCATTCTTTTGAATATTTCAGGATAACTCCGGAAGGAAAAATTAAGGAACGTGTTAAATTTAATGCGCCCACCGTCGGATGGCGCATCATCGACGCGTATGAAAAGGATAATGCGGTATTAATCTACGGCATGGGTAGCGGAAAAGAAGACAAATTCGTAAATCAAATATTCAAAACTGGATGCGTGGCAACAACCAGCAATGATGCGGAAGATCAGGCCATGGCCAATACATCAAAAGGCGGGGCCTTCGGAGGATTCTCAAAAATGGGTGCCAGCTTATCCGGGAAGGATGAAGTGGGAGTTACCCAGGAAAAAGTTGATGAGGGATTGGATTTGCTGACTTACAACTCATTTGTATTTAGCGTATTACGTGAGGGTAAAGTAGGCAGCAAAATAACTGAAATTGATGAAGTTAATCAGAAAGCTACCTGTCCACCGGATATGAAGAAACCATTAAAATTTGATGGTAAAATGTTCACCGTGTCAAATGTTGACTTTTTGAGCGATAAAAGTATTGCGCTAAGTATCCAGGATTTCAAGAAAAGTAAATCCGATTACCGCCCGTATATTTACAAAGGGATGTACTTATTGCACTTTACACCTAAAGGGGAACTGATTACAAATTACACAGTAGAAATTGAGCAGAAAAGCAAGAAAGGTTTTTTTAATAATTCACCCCTTACTTCTGATATGATCCCAACCACCAGTACAGTATATGAAAGCGCTGACAAAACAAAACTCAACTGGATATTGCACATTGTCAAGGGAATTGAAAAAGAATCAAGTTCGGACTGGAATTATTTTGGTGGAACCACCACGGTTACAACAACCTACAGCCCATTGTTTTCCATACAATATGGCAATATAGATATGAATTCCCGTAAAGCTTCTGACTTCAAAACACTCGGGGAGGATGCCAACAGGAAATACTATTTATTTCCGAGTAATAATGTATTATCAACCACGGATTATTTGTACTTTTTTAGCGAAACAACACGAGGTGACAAAATGTTAATTTCGAGGCTTCCAAAGGAATAATTAACCGGCCAGATACAATCGCAGATGATAAAAAACGAGGCTGAGATTCAGTCTCGTTTTTTATTTACTCCATACTTGCTTCCCATCAATAAATGTCCTGGCAATTTTCACAGAAGGCAGCTCACTTACGATAACCTGCAGAATATCCTGATCAAGAACAACAAAATCAGCATCTTTCCCTGCTTCAAGGCTTCCTTTCACCTTTTCAGCAAAATCAGCTTTTGCTGCCCATATCGTAATCGAGCGCAATGCATCTTCGCGTGATAAGGCATTTTCCATCTGGTACCCGCCCGGGGGAAAACCATTATTATCCATTCGTGCAACTGCAGCATAAAAGGTGAACAATGGCGAAATATTCTCAATCGGAAAATCGGTTCCGTTGGGTATCCACCCGTTTTGTTCCATCAGGCTTTTATAGGCATAGGCTCCACGTACCCGGACCGGTCCGAGACGGTCTTCGGCCCATTTCATATCCGAGGTGGCATGGGTGGCCTGCACGGATGGAACGATGGAATAATCACCAAAAAAGTGTACATCCTCCGGGGAAACTACCTGGGCGTGTTCGATCCGCCAGCGCAAATCATTTTTTCCTTTTAAAAAGGACGCATAAATATGTAACATCTGGTTGCTGGCTGAATCACCTATACAATGTGTATTTACCTGGTAACCATGTTCATAAGCAGTTTTACATAATTTCAGGATCGAGTCCGGCGGGGTTACTGCAATTCCAGAGCAGGAAGGCATATCCGAGTAAGGCTGTTTTAACCGTGCAGTTCTGCTTCCAAGGCTTCCATCGGCGTAAATCTTTATTGACCGTACAAATAACCGATCCGTAAGATATGGCCCGTTCATCACCAATTCAGCCATGTTTTTATTGTTGGGTGTCAGCATCGCATACACCTTCATTTTCAATATTTCAGATTTCTGAAGAGAATCAATGATCCTCACCTGCTGATAATCAAGCCCGGCATCACTGACCATGGTAAGTCCAACACCAAAACACTGCTGCTCCGCGTTTTTCAATAAATTGATCAACTCGTTACCCTGCGGTGAAGGAACGGTTTCGCGCATCAGATCTGCGGCGGTTTCACTTAAAATCCCAGTCAACCGGCCATTTTTGATTTCTACCTGCGCCTCGCCAAATTTATTATTGATGCCTATTCCCGCTCTTTTCATTGCTTCCTGGTTCGCCAGCACAACATGGCCGTCAACCCTGATCAGCATAACCGGAACATCCGGATACATTTCAGTCAGTTTGCTGTTTTCCGGAAATTTCTTCTCACTCCATAAATTCTGGTCCCATCCGCGGCCAACAATCCACTTGCCGGGATCCTGCACTGCCGCTTTTTTTAACCGGACAAGGACCTCATCAAACGAGGTACATCCAAATAGATCAACATACTGCAAACCCAACGCATATCCAAAAAAATGGCAATGGGCATCAATAAAACCAGGGTAGATGAACTTTCCCTTCATATCCATTGAACTTGAACCCTGGTATTTCCCCGTAATAAAACTGTTTGTTCCGACGGCCAGAATCTTACCTCGATGGATTGCCATGGCTTCTGCCCGCGAATTGGCTGCATCAACTGTATATATAGTTCCGTTTGTGATTATTAAATCAACTTTATCTCTCATAGGAGTGCTCCCGGTTAACAACATGACTGCGACCAAGGATGAAAACAGAATAGGTAACCTCATTTTAAGGTATTGGTTTAATGATTGTTCGCCAAAATTAGAAACTATTTTTCTAAAGACTTGACTTTTGTTAAAATGATTTACTATTTTTGTATCATTCTAAACATAATATATTAATGAAATATAAGTCTATCAACCCTAGATTTATTGTTGTTTTTTCAGTTATTCTTGTTGCAGCCCTGTTAAGGCTGCTGCCGCATTGGCCAAATTTCACGCCGATTGCAGCCATGGCTCTTTTTGCTGGTACCTATTTCGACAGAAAGCAATTTGCTTTCGCCATTCCGATCGCCGCGATGTTCATAAGCGATCTCGTTATTGGTCTGCATGCCAATATGCCTGCTGTCTATATGAGTTTTGCCATAACGGTGCTGATTGGTATCGCGATCCGAAAAAAGGTAAATGTGGGATCTGTCGTACTGGCTTCTTTTTCTTCAGCTGTTATCTTTTTCCTGATAACAAACTTTTTCTCCTGGATTGCCAGTCCTTTTTATCCACAAACCGCAGCCGGCCTTGTTCAGTGTTATATTGCCGGTCTGATGTTTTTTCAGGATTCCACCTATGGATTATCATTTTTCATGAATGATCTTTTAGGAACCACCTTTTTCAGTGCGGCATTCTATGGAGCCTTTTATCTGGTTCAGATGAGGTTCCCGGTACTGGATAAATCCAGATTCTGATGGAATGACAGTTTATCCTTACCAGGGTAAAGAAAGAAATTTCTGAGAAACACATTAATCGTTTTGCACCATTGAAGAATTTTTCAATGGTGCTTTATTTTATTGGGTATTTTTGCTGAAATGAGTGATATTATCCGCCTCCTGCCTGATTCCGTTGCAAATCAAATCGCTGCCGGTGAGGTCGTTCAACGACCAGCTTCTGCTGTAAAAGAACTGCTCGAAAACACCATCGATGCCGGGGCCACAGATATTAAGCTGATTATCAAAGAATCGGGGAAAATGCTCATCCAGGTCACCGACAATGGCTGCGGCATGTCGGAACGGGATGCCAGGATGTGTTTTGAACGCCATGCCACCTCGAAAATTCAAAAAGCGGATGACCTTCTTGCCATCCGTACCCTGGGTTTCAGGGGAGAAGCCCTCGCCTCTATCGCATCCATCGCCCAGGTTGAATTAAAAACGAAAAGACATGAAGATGAACTCGGCACTTCCATACTGATTGAAGGAACCGAGTTTAAAGAACAATCCCCGGTTAATTGCCAGAACGGAACAACCGTCAGTGTGAAAAACCTGTTTTTCAATGTGCCCGCACGCAGGAATTTCCTGAAATCCAATGCCCTTGAATTAAAATATATCATCGAAGAGTTTTTCCGTGTAGCCCTGGTCCACCCCGATGTTACTTTTACTTTTTACAACCAGGATAAAACACTTTTTCAACTTCCTGCCGGAAACCTTAAACAGCGCATTACCAACCTTTACTGGCC
Source organism: uncultured Draconibacterium sp. (assembly GCA_964628215.1). Taxonomy (GTDB): domain Bacteria; phylum Bacteroidota; class Bacteroidia; order Bacteroidales; family FEN-979; genus CAIVAT01. The sequence continues at coordinate 18,310 of CAZVNF010000008.1, read as the reverse complement.
TTCCTACGCGCAAAGGCTTATCCCCGTGGAGCAGGAAACCGCGCTGGTCAACATATCCGGATTCATCGGCAAACCCGAATTCGCAAAGAAAACCAGGGGTGAACAGTATTTTTTCACCAATGGCCGGTTCATTAAAAGCGCCTACCTGCACCATGCCGTGGAAGGTGCGTTCAGGGAACTTATCCCGGATGATTCAATTCCCTCCTATTTCATCTTTATGGAAGTGGATCCTCAAACGATCGATGTAAACATCCATCCTACTAAAACAGAAATTAACTTTCAGGATATCAAGAGCATATACGCCATTCTTCATGCCGCAGTGAAACAGGCAATCGGAAAATTCAGCCTGTCTCCCACTCTTGATTTTGATACGGAACAGAGCCTCAACTTCCCTCCTCTTCCCGATAATCATCCGGTCGTACAACCTGTGATCACTGTAAATCCCGACTATAATCCGTTTGAAAAGAAAACACAACCTCAGACCAGTTTCACCTTTCCTGCAAAACAATCTGCCCCGATCCAGGGATGGCAGGATCTTTATACAACCCGGCAGCCTGCCCGGTCTGAAATCATGCAATTCCCGGCTCCCGGATTCCATGATTCAGAGGGGGCAACTCAACATCCTTCAGATGATTCATCCCCGGTAACCAAAAAAGCATCCCAGGTTAAAAATTCATTCCTGGTAACCAACAGTATTTCAGGCATCATCATTATTGACCAGCAGCATGCGCATGAAAGGGTACTGTATGAAAAATTTTTAGAGAAAACCAAATCCGAACAAATTTCGGCACAGCACCAGCTGATCCCCCTTACTTTTACCCTGAGTCCGGACGATGCCCGGTTTTTTCATGAATGGAAGAGTCATTTCCAGGAGCTTGGATTCGAGATAGATGACTTTGGAAAAGACAGTTTTGTCGTTCATGCAATGCCTGTGAATCTTGAACCCGGTAACATGCCCGGGTTCATAGAGTCGGTTATAGAATCACTCAAATCGCCCGGACAGGACAATAAAACAAGTCAAAACCAGGTACTTGCTAAAACAATGGCAAAAAAGCTTGCCGTTAAGAGAGGGAAAAAAATGCACCAGGAGGAAATAGATTCCTTAGTTGAAAGCCTGTTTGCCTGCAAAGTTCCCGGGGTATCCCCCGAGGGAAAACCAACCATGCTGGTATTATCTTATGATGAGTTGAATACCAAATTTAAAATTTAACGTTAAATACACCTATGTCACAACAATATAGTCCTGCCGGATTCAGCCTGCTTCCACCGGTAGTAAAAAATCTGCTGATCATCAACGGGCTGTTTTACCTGGCTACGATTTCATTTGAATCTGCCTTTGGTATTGACCTGGTCAATCTCCTTGGCCTCCACTATTTTCAGTCTGATTTATTCAGACCTTACCAGTTTGTATCTTATATGTTCCTGCATGGCAGCTTTCCCCATGTCATGATGAATATGTTTGCACTTTGGATGTTTGGCTATTTGCTTGAAAATGTATGGGGGCCCAAGCGATTTCTGACCTATTACATGGTAACCGGAATTGGGGCAGGTTTTATTCAAACCTTTGTTCACTGGATCGATATTTCTTCTATTCAGGCTGCCGCCAACACATATGCCGCAAATCCATCCCTGGATGGCTTTATCGGATTTGTCAAACATCATTATCCAAGATACTATGAATCTGAAGGCACTCTTAACAGTTTCATCAGCGAATGGTCCATTGCAAAGAATGCCCCTGGATATGCCAGTCAATCGATTGACTATGTAAATCAGCTGTTGAAATTACAGATGGATGTCCCTACCGTGGGCGCATCCGGTGCCGTTTACGGGATTTTGCTCGCTTTCGGCATGATGTTTCCAAATATGCTGGTGTATGTCTATTTTCTTTTTCCAATTAAAGCCAAATGGATCGTGATTATTTACGGCGCACTCGAATTGTATTCAGGAATATCCAACAATCCAAGTGACAATGTTGCCCATTTCGCGCATCTGGGGGGTATGGTATTCGGTTTCTTTTTAATCATTTACTGGAAGAAAAAAACAGGTCTGTACTCATGACAAACTATAACTTCGGGCAGAATCAGCGCCCCTTTGATGAAGTCAAACGATTTTTCCGGCAAGGTTCGGCCCTGTCGGTGCTGATCTTGATCAATGTCGCAGTATGGGTTTTAATCCAGGCACTGAAGGTTGTTTTTTTCTTTTATAACAGTCCCGACGGAGAAGCAGTAAACACGGCGCTGCTCCATTCTTTTGCGATTCCAGCATCACTTCCCTTGCTGGCAATGAAACCATGGACGATCATTACCTATATGTTCCTTCATTTTGATATCTGGCATATCCTTTTCAACATGATGTGGCTATATTGGTTTGGAAGAATATTTCTTGAATTCCTTCCATCGAAACAACTCACATGGATTTATTTTCTGGGTGGCATTTTTGGTGGTTTCTTTTATATACTGGCATTCAACATTTTTCCGGTCTTTTCCGGAATTCTTGAAGTTTCTTTCGCATTGGGGGCTTCTGCCTCGGTTATGGCCATCGTAACTTCAATTGCTGTATATGTTCCGAATTACACCATCCAGCTTTTCCTGTTTGGCAGGTTAAAAATCATCTATCTTGCGGTGATCCTTTTTGTTTTCGACTTCTTCATGATTCCTTCAGGTAATGCGGGAGGGCATATTGCGCATATCGGCGGCGCCCTTTTCGGGGCTGCCTATATCATGTTATACCGGTATTCAAAATCGATCAGGCAAACCGGAAATCCTGCTGATTTCCTCAATTTCTTTTCCAGGCTGTTCCGTGCAAAAAAGCAGGCCGGTTTTTCAGGGAGTGAATATTCCTCCAGACCTGTGTCTGACGAAGAGTACAACGTGAGAAAAAAAGAAAACCAGAAAAAAGTGGACGAAATACTGGATAAAATTTCAAGGGCCGGATATGATTGTCTGACTAAGGAAGAGAAAGAATTTCTTTTTAAAACATCCAGTAAACGCTGAAATAAACCCTCAGTTATAATGAAAGGCCGGTTAATCCTGAAAAATTTCATCTATTTTCTGAATGCAGTTGCTGTGCTTTGCCTGGTCGCTTCCTATTTTTCAGGATTTATCAGCCCTGAAAAATGGTGGGTTCTGGCGTTTTTCGGACTTGCCTATCCGGCTTTTCTGATAATTAATATCGTATTCATCATCTTCTGGCTCATTACATGGAATCGGTTTATTTTTGTTTCCCTGGTTACTATTTTAATTGGCTACAAACACCTGCTTGCCATCTATCCCATCCGGTTTTCGCAACCCGATACTACTTCTCAAGGGATTAAAATTGTGAGTTATAATGTGCATTCGCTTTACGGGAATAAAATTGCAGACAACAAACAGGAAACCAAAAGCAAAGTCACAGAGTTCTTTGCAGCGCAAAATGCCGACATTATCTGTGTACAGGAGTTTTTTGCCATCGGAGAGGATTTCTCGCAAACACTCTCCAAATTCGCTAAATCCATCCATCTGGATTATTATTCATTCAGAAATTACCATGAATATAATAACAAGCGGAAAATTAATGCCATAGCAACGTTTTCAAGGTTCCCGATTGTGAATTTTGGCGGATTAAAACTTCCGGAGCGCAGTCATTATGCTATTTTCAGTGATGTTGTCATGAACAGGGATACCATCCGCGTTTATAACCTGCACCTGGAGTCTATCAGGTTTGGAAAGGATGACTATTACTTCTATTCCCAGCTTACCGAGCCGGATGAGGAAGAAATAGCGCCTATAAAAGAAGGGTCGATCCGGATGGTAGAGAAACTACGTAAAGCATTTGCAATCAGAGCACAACAGGTTAATATCCTGGCTAAACATATTGCTTCATGTCCCTATCCTGTTATTCTATCCGGCGATTTCAACGATACTCCTACCTCCTATACTTATCACCAGCTTACGCGAAAACTTACCGACTCGTTTATCGAAAGTGGTCATGGCTTGTTTAAAAGTACCTACGCCGGGAAACTGCCTTCTTTCAGAATTGACTATATCCTGCATTCGGGGCAATTCAAATCCTTTTCATATGAAACATTTGAAGTCTATTTATCCGACCATTTCCCGATTACAACTACCCTGGTGAAATTACCTTAAACTTTATACAGTGGAATTCAAACTTACATCCGAATTTAAACCCACCGGGGATCAGCCTGAAGCCATAAAACAACTGGTTGAAGGATTACATCGCGGCGATCCCGGACAAGTACTGCTCGGTGTGACCGGTTCCGGAAAGACCTTTACCATTGCCAATGTTGTTCAGCAGGTTCAAAAACCCACGCTGGTTTTAAGTCACAATAAAACATTGGCTGCCCAGCTTTACGGAGAATTCAAACAGTTTTTCCCTGATAATGCAGTAGAGTTTTTTGTTTCCTATTATGATTATTACCAGCCGGAAGCCTTTATTCCGGTTACCAATACCTATATTGAAAAAGATCTCGCCATAAACGAGGAGATAGAAAAACTGAGGCTGAGTGCTTCGTCTGCCCTGTTGTCGGGCCGGCGCGACATCATTGTGGTCTCATCTGTTTCATGCATCTACGGCATTGGAAACCCGGATGATTTCAATGAAAATGTGATCAGGTTGCAGACAGGTGACCAGATCGGCAGAAAAAAATTGCTTAACACACTCGTCAACAGTCTTTACTCCAGAACCGAAGCTGATTTTGTCCGGGGCCGGTTCAGGGTAAAAGGAGATTCTGTGGATATTTTCCCGGCATACCTCGACTATGCCTACAGGGTTATTTTCTTTGGCAACGAGGTGGAAAGCATGGAGTCATTCGATCCGCTGACCGGACGGAAAATCGAGAATATGGATCTTATGACACTCTATCCTGCGAATTTGTTTGTAACCTCTCAGGATAAGATGCGTGAAGCACTTGTTGAGATACAGGATGACCTGATAAAACAGTGCGCTTATTTCCGTGAAAATGGCAAGGACCTGGAAGCCAAAAGATTGGAAGATCGGGTTAGTTATGACATTGAAATGATGCGTGAACTGGGTTATTGTTCAGGAATTGAAAACTATTCACGTTATTTCGACGGCCGCGATTCGGGATCAAGGCCTTTCTGCCTGCTCGATTTTTTCCCGGAGGATTTTTTAATGGTCATTGACGAAAGTCATGTCAGCATTCCCCAGATACGGGCCATGTTTGGCGGCGACCGGTCCCGAAAACAAACACTGGTTGAATATGGATTCAGGTTGCCTTCTGCTATGGATAACAGACCTTTAAAGTTTGAGGAATTTGAATCCATGATCAGTCAAACCATCTATGTAAGCGCGACTCCTGCTGATTTTGAACTGCAGGAATGCGAAGGCATCGTGGTGGAGCAGGTTATCCGCCCAACCGGTTTGCTTGATCCCTATGTAGAAGTGCGCCCAAGCCTCCGGCAAATCGACGACCTGCTTGATGAAATCAATCAGCGAATTATCAAGCATGAACGAACCCTGGTGACCACGCTCACCAAACGCATGGCAGAAGAGCTTACCAATTATTTTACCAAAATTGACATCCGGTGCAGGTATATCCATGCCGATGTAGACACGCTGGAACGGGTTGAAATTCTGAGAGACTTACGAATGGGGGTTTTTGATGTATTGGTTGGAGTGAACCTGCTCAGGGAAGGATTGGATCTTCCAGAGGTGTCCCTCGTGGCGATACTCGATGCAGATAAAGAGGGATTTCTCCGATCGGAACGTTCGCTGACACAAACCGCAGGGCGTGCTGCCAGAAATATCAACAGCAAGGTGATCATGTATGCCGACAAAATAACAAATTCGATGAAACGGATGATGGATGAAACAAACCGCCGGCGCGAAAAACAGATTGCTTACAATACCCTGAACAACATCACTCCTACCCAGATTGTTAAAAGTACCCGCGACATCATGGGTCAAACAGCAGTTGCCGATGGCAACCGGGATCATCACCCTGTGGCATATGTTGAAAATGAAAAAACCGATGTTGCCGCCGACCCATTGTTGCAGTATCTTTCAAAAGAGAAACTGCAAAAACTTGTCAGCCGCAACAGAAAAGCCATGGAGGACGCAGTAAAAAGTCTTGATTTTATGGAAGCTGCCAGGTTGAGAGATGAACTAAAAGTGCTGCAGGGAATGGTGGAAAATTTCGGGAAATAGCCAGGGCCAATTCCATGAATATCATACACTTCCGTTTGGCAGGCTAAAATAAAATGTTGCCCCGTTTCCCGGGTCTCCTTCTGCACGACAATTACCTCCATGGCGCATTACAATCCGGTTGACATTGGCCAATCCAATACCAATTCCTTCAAAATCATTTGCTTTATGAAGTCGTTGAAAAACACCGAATAATTTTCCGGCCTTTGCCATTTTAAAACCTGCTCCATTATCCCGAATAAAAAAAGTGATCATCTTCTCTTCCGGGAAACTACCAATAACTATAAGAGCCTCAGACTTTTTCCCGGTATATTTTATGGCATTTGAAATCAGGTTGGTCCACACCTGCCTGATTAAAGCAATGTCGCCTTTGATATCCGGCAATGCTTCAACAATAAATTCGATTGTTCTGTTTTGAATCTCAGGCTTGAAAAAATTGATCACCTCATTTACCAGGCTTGACGAATGAATGGTGGAAAATTGCAATGTACTGCTGTTGAGGCGTGAAAAAGAGAGAATGGCATCAATAAGGCACCCCATTTCATTTGCTGAATTGGAAATGAAATTTATATATCCAAGATCAGTTTCAGAAAATTCAGTGGATTTATTTTCGAGTAAAAGATGGATAAACCCACTGATATGCCTCAATGGAGCTTTTAAATCATGAGAAACAGAGTATGAAAAGGATTCAAGTTCCTTGTTGGCAGCTTCCACTTTTTTACGGTCGCTGATATCGTTCGAAACAGAAAGAACACCAAGTCTGCCGTTGGGCAATAAAATGGCCACTTCCCTTAATATAAGTGTACAAAATGTACCATCCTTCCGTTTACTCATTACTTCCTGCTCAGTTCTTTCTCCGGAGATAATCCGTTGAATATTCTCTGCAACCAGGTAAGTATTTTCAATTGCAGTCAACATCCTGACATCGCTTCCAACCAACTCATTATAAGCGTACCCGGTTGTTTTGGCAATCGCTTCATTTGCTTCCAGGATGATCCCGTATTCATCAATTAACATTATACCGGAAGGGGTGTTTTGAAATAAAGACCGATATCGCAACTCACTTTCCCTCAATGCATTCTGTGCACGCTTAAACTCCGTAATATCGCTCAGGGAGGTAACGCGCATGTTCTTTCCCTTATAAAACATCATTTTACCCCTTATCATGCAGGGGAAAGTGGTGCCATCTTTTTTTAAAGCGATCGCCTCATAAGGCTCTTCTGTTCCTTTAAGCATATTTTGCATCACCTGGTCTCTATCCTCAGGAACAATCCAATCTGTGCCGTACCTTCCAATTGCTTCTGATGAAGAATAACCAAACATTTTTTCAGCTGTTTGGTTTTGTTCTGTACAGAAACCTTTCTCAGAAATAAAAATTGCATCGAAGGAAGCCTCGCTCAATCCACGGTACTTCTCTTTTTTCTCTTCCAGTTCTTCCTTCGCCCGTTTTTGTTCAGTAATGTCCAATGAGATTCCAATTAATCCCAGTGTATTGCCATGCACATCTGTAATTCTATTTTTAACTATCTCAAGATCATGAAATTGTCCGTCAGTAAACATGACTGTTTCATGAGAAGTATGTGGAATACTTGATTCAAGGGCAGCTTTATCTGAATCTATGCACCTTTGTGAAGTATCATTATCATACAAAACGGAATAATGATCAACAGCAAGAAAATCACATTCAGGTATTCCGATTGCATCACAATATGTTTTATTCACAAATTTCATTCTTCCTGTCTCATCCATCATCCAGATTCCTACCGGGGAATTGTCCAGGATATTTCTGAGAATACTTGATTGTTCCGAAAGAATTTTATCAGCCCGCTGTTTTTCGTCCAACAACCGTTTTTTTTCCAATTCTATAGCCAGTAAATTTCCCGGGACTTCATCATGCAATTTCAATTGCATCTTCAGGCTTGCCTTTTCAGAAACTTCATTTGCTAAAATGTCAAGTATTTTTGCAATTTTCTGAAACTTAACCAGGGACATATCGGGAATCACTTGTTCAGGTTCTTCTTCCCTGGCCTTCCATATGTGCCAGATTGCTATGTGTTTACCACCACAGGTAACCGAAGCAAAGGCATGCATCAAGCCAATGATACCGGAATCATGAGCAGCAAAATTACTGGAACGTGTAACCGGGTTTCCATCCGGAAGTGTAATAACAGACCCTATTTGGTGCACGTCAGCGAATGAATCCTGGATGTGTTGAATATCTTCAAGATTGAAATAATCGCAAAACTCAACGGAATCACCCATTTTGTTTTCCGGGATTTGATTTTCAGGGCTTAAGATCATTCCGTAAAGATAATTTCTAATCTTTAATCCTCAAAAAAAAAGGCTGATTACTTTCGCAACCAGCCTTTTTTTTCTTCATACTGACTATTATTTTACTTCAATCAGCTCAACATCAAATACAAGTGTGGAATAAGGGGGAATCTGCCCCATATCGCGTTCACCGTAAGCAATGTTGGATGGAATGACCAATGTGGCTTTACCGCCCACATTCATCATGGCAATGCCTTCATCCCAGCCTTTGATCACCTGGCCTTGTCCCAAAGCGAATTCAAATGGTTCGTTACGGTCGCGTGACGAATCAAACTTGGTTCCGTTTAAAAGGGTGCCTGTGTAATGCACTTTCACTTTTTTTCCGGCTACGGCTTTTGCCCCGGTGCCTTTTACTTTCTCTACATAGATCAAACCACTGGCTGTTGGCTTGGCTGTGATATTTTTATCGGCTAAATACTTCTTCATCTGATCTCCTTCTGATTTTTTATTGGTTTCAAGTTTTGCACCTTCTGCTTTTTTCTTAGCGGCTTCCTGTTTGTCGTGGTCGGCTTTTGATACAAGGTCAACAATTTCCACGGTATAGATAACGGTAGAATAGGGAGGAACCATAGCTCCGCGGCCAGTTTCACCAAATGCTATTTTGGAAGGAACGATCAAAGTAGCCTTACCGCCTTTCAACATTTTAGATACACCTTCTTCAAAACCCGGGGTATCAAATGTTTTACCAAATTCAAATTCCATTGGTTCACCGCGTTCCTCGGTTGAGAAAACCTTTTTCCCATCAATGAGGTTTACGCTGAAATGGGCTTTAACCCATACTCCGGAATCGATTTTTGCACCTTTTCCAGCCAGCGTTTCAATGAAATATAATCCTGATGCCAATGGAGCAACCGTAATTTTATTATCAGTGATGTATTTTGCAAGTGCATCATCTTCTTTCTTCATCATGGTTGCAGGGGAATCAATAGAAAGCATGGTGATATAAAAATGAACCACACTGTTGCTGTCGATGAAAGGAGGACGCTGCGGCTGACGGAATGTTTTGGTAAACAATGAGTCGGCATTGATAATGAAATCGGCACTGTCGCCTGGTGAAAGCATGCGGATACCTTCATAAATATCACCTTTGAATTCAGAAGCAGGCAATTGGAACCTGACCGGAGTTCCCATGGCTGTTTTACTGTTGAACAGAGTTGAATCTTTGTATTTATAGCTCATATTCAACGAAACCCAATCTCCCAGTTTTGCCTTCACTGTATCTTTGCTCACCTTGTACAGTTTATAATACAGGCCGGTCGTCGTTTTATCATAACCAGGATACTTTGAAGAACAAGCCAACATTGTCAAAGCAACCAACATGACGATGACCAATGGATTAATAATCTTTTTTTTCATACTTTGCATTTTAAAAAATTTTGGTTAATAATTATTGAACTGATTTAGTTTATCGTGTTAAAATATACCCGGTTTATTTGACCGGCAAAGATAGTAAACTCCTGTTTACGTATGCATATGGGGCGTAGAGAATTATCAACATATTGCAGGTAAATAAATTTGGGGGACAAGTCATTTTCCGGGGGGATTTATTGAACATACTTCCACGTCGTACACCAATACTGCCCTGGCCGGAATTTTCTCCAGATCTCCCAGCAATCCATAGGCAAGGTGTGAAGGAACAATGAGTTTGGCCCTCTCCCCTTTCTTCATCAGCATGATGCCTTCTTCGAGGCCGCTGACCACAGTTCTTTTCCCGGTTTCAACCTTCACAATCGAAGCAGGGCCTGTTTCAAAAACCATATCGCCATTTAAAAGGGTTATTTTATATAGTACCCCCACAATGTCACCCTGCCTCGCAATTGAGCCCGCACCTTTTTTATAGATCATATAACGCAGTCCTGTCTGGGTAATACTCATTTTCCATCCGTACCGTGAAATAAAATCATCAATCTCCTGAATCTCGGATTTAACTATTTCATGATTAAAATTAACGGCAGAGTCCTCCAAAGCAGGAATATCTGTGGTATCGGGATCATTTTTTACTGAATCATTGCAGGAAATCAAAACCACTGCGGATAAAAAAAATATTACCGCACAAACTGACCTGAAAACATTGGTAATTAGGATATTCAATTAGTAAACAGATTTAAGCATCGTTTGATATAATGGCAATATTTGCTTAAATGTTGCAAGGGTCTCCTCCAATGAAGTTGTACAATTTGCTCCCGCCGCATTCCGGTGGCCGCCCCCGTTAAAATATTTGGCGGCAAGGGTGTTCACTGCAAAGGATCCTTTTGATCGTAATGATACCTTTACAATTCCGTCTCTCTCCATAAACAAGGCTGCCAGGTTTATATCTTTTATGGAGAGTGCATAATTCACAACTCCTTCTGTATCACCAATCTGATGATCAAACCTGTGAAGATCTTCCTTTGTCAGTGTAATGAAAGCCGTATGATATTCGGGCAGCACCACAAGCTGGTCGCTGATAGAATACCCAAGTAGCCTCAATCTGCTTTCGGAGTAGGTATCATAGATCAACCTGTGCAGGTGTTCGCCGTCAATTCCAAGCCTGAAGAGTTCGGCCAGGATCAGGTAGGTCTTTATATAGTTACACGAATAACTCAGGGAACCTGTATCCGTAATAATCCCCGCGTAAATGCACTCGGCAATTTCCTTATCAAGAAGATGCAAATCCCCCATCTTCTCAATAAAATTGTAAATCAGCTCTGAAGTGGAAGAAATCTGAGAAATGGATATTTTATAGTCAAATTCATCCGATGGATTCAAATGATGATCAATCAGTACTTTAATGGCACCTGATTGCCGAACGAGGGGACCAGCTTCATTCAGTCGGCCCAGATTGTTATAATCGGCGGAAATAATCATCTCAGCCTCATCAATCGCGATCATGCATGCATCTTTCTCCCGGGAGAATATGAGTATTTCGTCATGACCCTTCATCCAGGCCAGAAAATCGGGATAAGGATCAGGAATCAGCACTTTTACTTCATGATTTTTCTTTTTCAGGTATGAAGCCAACGCCAGGCTGGCGCCAATGGCATCTCCGTCGGGGTTGGAATGTGTGGTGATCAGAATCCTTTTTGGCTGGGAAAGGGATGCGGATATATGGTTGAAGTCTGTATTTTCCAAATAGTTCGGTGTTTTAAGGGCACAAAATTAAGGATAATTAAAATATTAATGGTAATTTTGTTTCCTCTAAACAAAATCATACTATGACTGGAAATATTACATTTACTATGATAAAACCTTCTGCTTTCGCAGCAGGTTATACCGGGAACATCCTCACTAAAATTGAGGCAGATGGTTATAAAATAAAGGCTCTGAAAAAGATCAGCCTGAGCAAGGAACAAGCCGGGCATTTTTACGAAATGCACAAAGAAAGATCTTTTTACGGGGAATTAACTGATTTTATGTCTTCAGGCCCCATCATTGCTGCCATTCTTGAAAAAGACAATGCTGTTGAAGCATTCAGAAAATTCATTGGAGCAACAGATCCTGCAAAAGCAGATGAAGGTACGATCAGGAAACTCTATGGGAAAAACCTGGGTGAAAATGCAATTCATGGCTCTGATAGTGACGAAAGCGCTGCGCGTGAAGCAGGGTTCTTCTTTTCCTTTTTAGAAACGATCTGACCCGTTATTCAGGCTCATACTCCCTGAAGGTTTTATCGTCATAGAATACCACGATTTTTTCAATTCTTTTCTCTGTTTTCTCTTTTCTTACAGGGCGCTGCGGTTTTGGCTCAGAACGGATTTCTGTAATTTCCTGCTGATCAAATAAGGTGCCGGGAATCCTGTGACTTACTTCCTTTTCAATGATTGGCAACCCGGGGATACTTGTCCCCGGATCTGTCATGCCGTAAAGCAGATAATCCGCTTTCACATCCGGAAAACGTTTCAATACCTTCATGATAAATTCAAGGCTTGGTTTATTCCGTCCTGAAATCAAATGTGAAACACCCGATCGCTGAATCCCGATTTCATCAGCAAATTGTGAAGGAGTTAATTTCTTTTCCTTCATTATTTCCAGAATGCGTTCAATCATTGTTTAAACTTTTTACAAAAGTAATAAATTACACCGGGTGCAGTTCACACAAATGCATTTTATTTTATAATTATATTTATGCTTGATATAAACAACATATTATATTGATTTTATGATATTTAAAACTAACATGTCATATATTTTACATTGTTTACTTTTGTAATTTACATTTGTAAATGTCACTATTTCTTTTCAACTTCAGCTACTATTTTAATATTGTAAATAATTTCGTAACCATAGAAATCAAAACATATGTGAATATAAATGAAAATAAACCACTTAGGCACTAAGTACACTCAGAATCACTAAGGGAAAAGCGATAATTCCTGATAAATTCTTAGTGATTCCTGGTGTTCTATGTGTCTTCAGTGGTTTGTAAAGCTATTGTATTTAGCGCATTAACGACTGTTTACAATTGTAATTACATTTGTAAACAATGTTTGATCAGTGATTAATTTTAATAATCTTCGAATTCAGTAAAAGAGCCCTGCCAACTATTTTAATTACATAGCTTCCGACAGGCATAAAAGACATCTCTGAAAGACAGAGGGTATTGTCCCCTGCCCTCACCTGCTTCCTTGCGAAGTAAACCCCTTTGCCCAGATTATTATAGATGTTTATATCAATTTCTTGAATTTCAGTACTATGGAACGACAAAGTAAAACCACTAAAAAACGGGTTTGGAAAAATCCTGATATCGTTTCGGAGATCCCTGTTTTCAGTACCGACATGACCGAGTGCTTTAATAAAATCGGGAATACCATATCCAAGCAGGGAATCAGGTTCAGATACCTGATTGGAACTTAATTCAATAGCTCGCATGATGGACTGATTACTCCAGGCAGGGGCAGCCTGCCATAAACAGGCTGCCAGTCCTGCAATAAGGGGTGCTGAAAAAGAAGTGCCGTTGTTCACCATGATCGATCCTCCGGGAGACCCTACGATGGTTCTCGCTCCCATGGCAGCCACATTGGGCTTAATGCGCCGTGTGGCCTCTCCCACTGAACTGAATGGGGCACGAACCCCGCCGGAATCCACTGCGGCAACTGAGAGAACACTATATCCATCGGCAGGAGCGCTAACGCAATGCCAGGTACCTGCCCCTGAATTTCCCGCACTGCTCACCACCAGCATGCCTTTACCCGATGCAATGTTCGCTCCCCGGGTTGCCGGTGTGGTATTCCCGTTCATATCCTCACAGTCATGATTTTGGTATGCTTCATCAAATACTGTATATCCCAGAGATGAGTTGATGATATCGGCTCCTGCACTATCTGCAAATTCAGCTGCAGCAACCCAGTTATACTCTTCTATAAGATATTCTGAATGAACATCTTCTGTGCGAAGCAACCAATAGCTGGCATGGGGTGCCGTGCCAATAAGTTCACCCGGAAGATTCGCCCCCATACATGACAGTACTTCCGTGCCATGTTCATAATCCCGGTAAACATTATTCCCCGGAACAACAAAATCTCTTGTCCCTAAAATCTGGTCATGAATCCTCAAACTATCAAAGGCGGGAAGAACATCCACATTTAAAAACCCGGCATCCAAAACCGCGATCACCATCCCTTCTCCAAGATATCCAAGTTGATGCATACTGTCGCCCCTCAGCATGTGGACCTGGCTGAATGAGGGTCCGTAATCAAACCTGCCATTACTATTGTAACCGGTAGTTCGTGGAAAAGCAGAATAATTCGAAGTATGAAGTAATACTTCATTTGATTTTATATTACTATCTGAATTTGATTTATATACACTTTTCAATAAGTTACTTTTGTAAATTTGTTTTACAAATGGGAGTTGCATTATTGTATCTATAATAGATGGATTCAGACAATAAATTGTAACCCCATTGAACCATTTTGACCGTGTAAGAATATCAACGGAATATTCCCTTAACCTGTTTACATAGGACTGGTTGACAGGAATATCATTTTGTTCAATGGCAATTCCCTGTCTCTGCCTTCGCTCTATTGCACGGTAAGACAGATATTGAGCCGGGCTGTTTATGGAATAGGGTGAATTAGCTTTATCCATAAACTCAACGAAATACTTCTGAGGCGCTAATTGTGCAGCTGCGCACATACTAACTGTGACAAAAATCAGATAAATAGCGATCTTTTTCATTTTTTTAGAATAAATTTGTCCTAAAATTACTAAAAAGGAAAATATGTTCAATCAAAAAGACATTGACCAGATTATCAGCAAGGGGACTGATTTACGGGTAATCCACAAGCAGATCGACCACTTCAGATCAGGATTTCCTTATATACGCCTTGTCAGGCCTGCAATCGTTGAAGATGGCATCCTGCGGTTCAATGACGATCAGCAAAAATTCTACCTCTCCTATTTTGAATCGAAACTCCCTGGTTTATGTGTGGTGAAATTTGTGCCTGCCTCGGGGGCTGCCAGCAGAATGTTCAAACACTTGTTTGAGTTCATGGAGCAATATACAAATGATAAAACAGGTGATTTGCTGTTACAGAAAGATCAGACATTCAATTCAGTACATTATTTTCTTACCCATCTTCAAAAGATTTCTTTCTACCCCGACCTGGTTGAATTACCAATGGATCCGGGGTTTTCTATTGAACAACTTATGGAGAATAAAGACTATGGGAAGATAATTGACCTGGTTCTGTCTGGCAACGGGCTGAACTATGCAAATTTGCCTAAAGCATTGCTTAAATTTCATAAGTATAACGAAAAATCACGCACTGCAGCGGAAGAACACCTGGTAGAAGCAGCCGCCTATACCCGCGATCAAAATAATTTCGCCCGGATTCATTTTACAATATCTCCTGAACACCGTCAAAAATTCACAGAACTTTTTGAAATAGTTAAAACAAGCTATGAATCTCTCTTTGGCGTAACCTTTGATATTTCTTATTCTATCCAAAAGCCCTCCACAGATACGATAGCAGTAGATGAATCCAACCAGCCGGTACGTAACTCTGACGGCACTCTCCTTTTCAGGCCGGGTGGACATGGAGCCTTGCTTGAAAACCTGAATGAAGTAGATGCCGACCTCATTTTCATCAAAAACATCGATAACATTGTTCCCGATCATCTGAAGGATACCACCTTTCAATATAAAAAACTGCTCGGTGGTTACCTGCTTTACCTGAAGGATACGATTTCAGGGTTTCTCCGGCAATTGGAAAATCAGCAATACACTTTGAACGAACTTGCCGGGATGGCAGATTTTTCCAGGAATAAGCTTTTTCTGGACCTTCCGGCCAACCTGATGTCATTTCCGCTGAATGAACTTGCCGGTTTTCTCTTTAACATCCTTAACCGGCCTTTGCGCGTGTGCGGCATGGTTAAAAATGAAGGGGAACCCGGAGGCGGACCGTTCTGGGTTATGGATGACAAGGAACGGTTGTCCCTTCAGATTGTTGAATCATCGCAGATAGATTTGAAAGATAGGCAGCAAAAATCCATTGTTGAACAGGCCTCTCATTTCAACCCGGTTGACCTGGTATGCTGTACAAAGGATTTCAAAGGAAATTCATTTGATTTAAAGGACTTTGTGGATGAAAACACAGGTTTTATCTCCCTGAAATCGAGCGGGGGTAAAACTTTGAAAGCCCAGGAACTGCCCGGGCTCTGGAATGGTGCCATGGCGAAATGGATTACCATTTTTGTGGAAGTCCCCATCATCACCTTTAATCCGGTGAAAACGGTGAATGATTTATTAAGGAACGAACATCTCTCCTGCTGACACACTAATTGTATTTATTGATTATGAAACGAAAAGTAACCATCCTTTTTATCATTTGCATGACCCTGGCTGGCCTGGCTAACGGACAAACAGGTTATAATATTAAATTCAGGATCAACGGGTTAAAAGACACAACCTGCCTGATCGCTTATTATTACAGCAACAGTACCTATATAAAAGACACCTTGAAAGTGGATGGGTCGGGCCTTTGTATTTATAAGGCGCCTGCCGACCTTCCCAAAGGGCTGTATGTATTTGTAATTTCTGATAAGATCTACTTTGATTTTGTAATTAACAATGATCATAAATTTTCAATGGAGACGAGCCCGTCTGATCCGATTAATAAAATGGTAATTAAGGATTCACCTGAAAATGACCTTTTTTATAAATATCTGCGTTACAACAGGGGCAAATATGATCAGATCCAGGAGTTGGAAAAGAAATCGAAACTGGTGGCAGATCAAAAGGACACGCTGAAAGTGCTGGGCGAAAAAGCCAGCAAGATCAATAAGGACCTGATTGCCTACAAACTGGGAATCGTGGAAAAGTACCCCGATTCATTTACTGCGTTTATGATCAACGCCATGAAAGAACCTGAAGTTCCTGAAATACCCGTTCTGCCCAATGGCAGGCCGGATTCAACGTTCGGATACCGGTTTTATAAAGCGCATTATTGGGATGGCACCGATTTCACGGATGACCGTGTTCTCCGAACCCCGGTTTTTCACAACAAATTAAAAAAGTACTTTGAAAACGTCGTGGTTCAAAATCCCGACAGTGTGATCCGGGAAGTGGATATCATGGTGGAAAAATCGAGGCCCAATCCTGAAATGTTCAAATACATTATATGGTTTACTACCTACCGCTATGAAAACCCGGAATACATGGGATTTGACAAGGTTTTTATCCATATTGTTGACAAATACTACATTACAGGTCAAACTACCTGGATAACGCCGTCAGTAAATGAAAATATAATCAAGAAGGCAAATAAAATCCGCCCGCTGCTCATCGGCCAGAAAGCTCCGAATATGATTATGCAGGATACAAACCTTCAACTGGTGTCCATGCATTCCATTAAGGCTGATTATTTACTCTTATTATTCTGGGATCCTGACTGTGGACATTGTGAGAAAGAGGTTCCCATACTCAAGGAATTTTATGACAAGGCCAAAGAATACAAATTTGAGATTTTTGCGGTCTGTTCCGACACTTCACTGGTTAAATGGAAAAATGCGATCAGGAAAAAAAAGATGACCTGGATTAATGTTGACGGTCCGCGCACGCTTACCGGCGATTATCATGAGCAATATGATATCATCTCCACCCCTGTTTTATACCTCCTTGATGAAAAGAAAGAAATTATTGCCAAAAAGTTGCCGGCAGAAAAGGTCTCGACTTTTATTGAAAATCATCTGAAGTTCTCCCGTAAACCATAAAAAAAACCGTTCTGGTTTTTCAGAACGGTTTTTCAGGTAAGGTTTACCCACCCATATGTTAGCTGTTTAGTTCATCAACAACGGCTTTAAAAGCTTCGGGGTTGTTCATCGCTAAATCGGCAAGGGTTTTCCTGTTGAGGGTAATATTCTTCTCAGCAAGTTTCCCGATAAATACGGAATAAGACATTCCATATAACCGAACTCCGGCATTGATACGGGTGATCCACAATGAGCGGAAGTTCCGTTTTTTCGTGCGCCGGTCCCTGTAGGCATAGCACAACCCTTTTTCTACTGAATTTTTCGCAACGGTAAGGACATTCTTTCTTCTTCCGAATTGTCCTTTGGCCCGCTTCAGGATTTTCTTCCTTCTCTCTCTCGAGGCGACTGAATTTACTGATCTTGGCATAGTTTCTGATTTTTTGCGTTAGCGTTCCCGGTTACAGGAATCTTTTGGAGCTAAGCACAAGTTAAACAATGAATAATTAACCCTGAAGCATTTCCTTTACATTGGCTTGATCTGCCTTATGAACCGTGGTTGAATACGTAAGATTGCGCTTGCGTTTCGTGGTTTTTTTGGTCAGAATGTGGCTTTTGTAAGCATGCTTCCGTTTGATTTTACCGGTGC
>CAZVNF010000007.1:0-47174 GCA_964628215.1 uncultured Draconibacterium sp. | reverse complement strand
CACTTTTTGCCCAAACCAACTGTACTGACATCTTTATGTCGGAATATGTTGAAGGATGGAATAACAACAAAGCCGTGGAGCTGTATAATCCGACAGGCGCCCCTATTATTTTAGACAATGTTTACAGGATCATCCGTTGGTCCAATGGAAGTTCCAGTTCTGATCAGGATATTCAATATGTTGTCAACCTGGTTGGAACTGTCGATGCTTTTAAAACCTGGGTCATCATTCAGGATACCATTCCTGCAGGGCAGGACACAATGGTGTGGCCGGAGCTGCGTAAACATGCAAACTGGCTTGCGCCTTATGCATACAATACCACCCCACCGACACCGGGAGGTAATTGCATTTTTTGGAACGGAGATGATGCCGTATCTCTACAAAAGAAGGTTGGCTCCAGTTGGAAGGACATTGATATCTTTGGAGAAATCGGCGTGCGCCCAAGCAACTGGCAGGGACCACCCAATTACTCTCCATCAGGAGCCTGGACAGATACAAAGCCTTATGTAACAGGAACTGGCAAATATCTTACCAAGAGTAAAACCCTGAAGCGCAAGCATGATGTTAAACATGGAGTTGACATCACCACTATGATCGCATATGGTAACACCTCGACAGGGGGTGTTCCCGACAGCTTTAATGCATTACTTGAATATGACACATTGCCAGTCAATTTTTTTGACAGCCTTGGCCAGCATTGGTGTGATTGTAAATCCTCTTCGAGCATTGGTAAACTCACCAATAATGTCGATGTGAATATATTACCCAATCCTGTTACTGGCAACAAGTTTAGTGTTCAGTCTTCAATTTCCGTTAAATCTGTCGAGGTGGTTTCCATTTTAGGACAAACAGTTTATTTTCGCGATTTCGACAATTATCAGAAGGATGTAAAGGTGTTGATGAATACCCTTCAGGAGGGGGTTTACCTTGTCAAAGTTACATTAGCCAATAGTCAGTCGGTGGTTAAAAAAATAATTGTTCAGTAGCAAAATTTTCCTTTGTGCTTCTTGCACATATGTAATTACTTAGGTTTGATCAATTATAGAGACGCGGTAAGACGCGTCTCTATGTATCATATAACCAAAATTTCCGGAAACCATGACAAAGCATTTTACTATTTTATTACTTACTATCTTATTCCCTGTTTTGCTGTTCGGTCAGAAAAATATGATTCGGGGAGTTGTTACTGATGCTAATTCCGGTGAAACACTTATTGGGGCAACCATTCTCTATACTGAAGGTAAGGGGGCTGTCACAGATATGGAAGGACGATATTTTTTGCAGGTTGAACCGGGAACTTATCATCTTAAGGTTTCCTATGTTGGCTATCTTCCGCAGGAATTAGATGTTACGGTAGGTAAGGAAGAGATCACCCAGAATTTTGCATTGAAAACACCAACATTGACGGAAGTTGAGGTTATTGGCGACGTCGCAAAAGTTCGTGAAACACCTGTTGCCTTTTCAAGTGTTCGACCAATCCAGATTCAGGAAGAGCTTGCCAGCAGGGATATCCCGATGATCCTTAATAAAACGCCCGGAGTTTATGCAACGCAGCAAGGCGGTGGAGATGGGGATGCCCGAATTAATATTCGAGGATTTAATCAGCGAAATCTGGCAGTAATGATCGATGGTATTCCTGTGAATGACATGGAAAATGGATGGGTTTATTGGTCGAATTGGTTCGGACTTGATGCGGTAACAAGGAGTATCCAAGTGCAACGCGGACTTGGTGCCTCAAAATTGGCACTGCCTTCGGTGGGTGGCACCATGAACATTCTTACTAAAGGAATTGATGCGAATTTGGGTGGCAGCATCAAGCAGGATGTTGGCAGTGATGGTTATTTACGAACATCAATTGGTGTTACAACGGGCCAGTTGAAGCATGGATGGGGTGTTACTATTGCTGGATCATACAAGCAAGGGAATGGATGGGTAGATAACACCTATACAAAAGGCTGGTTTGGTTATCTTCGTGTTGATAAAAAACTGGGTCAGCACACATTGACGTTCTCTGCAATGGGAGCCCCTCAGGAACATGCTCAGCGATCTTACATGAAATCAATTGCAACATTTGATAAAAGTTATGCAGAGAAATTGGGGATCGATGTTACAAAGAATGCTGCTGACTATGGACTTCGGTTTAATTCGAATTGGGGACGTGTGAATCGCTGGACCTGGGGGCCGGCAGATGCAAACGGGGAGCCTACTAAAATATACCAGGACAAAACGGAGAATCTTACACAATCCCTGAACTATTATTTTAAGCCCCAGTTGAGTTTGCGTGATTTCTGGCATATCAATGACAAATTTTATCTTTCCAACATTCTCTATGCATCCATCGGAACTGGAGGAGGTACGGGTAATTACCTGTCGAATTACGACGGAAGTTACAGTACTTCTACTTTTAATCCTGACTCTACCGGCCAGATTGACTATCAAAGGTTCTATAATGAGAATTTGACTCAAACTATTTATGATAAAAAGCAAAAAAACCAGTCTTTAGGAATTCTCCGAAGCAGCGTAAACAACCATAGATGGTATGGGTTGTTGTCAACTTTTTCCTGGGAGATCAATTCAAATTTTAACTTTTCAGGAGGACTTGATTTGAGAATGTATAAAGCCCAGCATTATGCAGAGGTTTACGACCTTCTTGGCGGAGAGTTTATGCTTGATAATTCAAACCAAATTGATCCATCTTCCCGTAAAGTAATCGGAGATAAAATTTACTATAACAACGATGCTCTGGTTAATTGGGGAGGGCTATTTGGACAATTAGAATTCAAAAAAGGGAAATGGTCAGCATTTTTAAATATGACGGCTGCCTTGTCTGCTTACAAAAGGGTAGATTATTTTAAAAAGAAGGATTTGGTTATTGATGGAACCACCTTTTCAATGGCTGTTGGAGATCAGGAAGTGTTTTATTATAACGGTTCTGAGAGTATTCTTTATAGTTATAAGCGTGGCGACTCTACCTATATGATACAGGATACAGTGTTCGTCAGAAAGGGGGATTCTACCCAGTATATTATCAATCCTACCGGATATACTACCAATTCTGCTGAGGCTCGCACGGCACAAACTAGTTGGAAGACATTTTTAGGTTATACAATAAAAGTTGGCGCGAATTATAATATCAATAGCCGGAACAATGTTTTTATTAACCTTGGATACCTGTCAAAGGCACCACGATTTTCAAATGTGTTTAACAATGCCAACAAAGAAGCAACCAATACGAAAAACGAGATAGTTCAGGCAATTGAAATTGGTTATAGCTATAATTCCAAAAAAGTTGTTTTAAATGTTAACGGGTATTATACCAAGTGGGATAACAAACCCCTTGACGTTCTTCCAACTGGTACGAATGAAGGGGACAATCTTCCCAAAAACACTGTTGGAATCAATGCACTTCATATGGGATTGGAGCTTGAATTCGGTTGGAAGCCCATTCCTTCGATACAATGGGATCAGGTGGTATCGCTGGGTGATTGGAAATGGACATCGGAGGTTCATGATATCGCCTATGATGCGACAGGCGCAATAAGTGTTCCCATCGATTTTAATGCAAAGGGAGTTCATGTGGGTGATGCTGCCCAATTCCAGTTTATGGAACGAATCAGGTGGGAGATTATCAAATATCTCTATGTTTCGGGAAGTTTAACACTGTTTGATAAGAATTATTCTCAAATGGACCCGACTTCATTAACTCCCAAATTTGTAAATGCAAATGGTGGAACTCCGCCGGACTCCTGGAAAATTCCAATGTATTACCTCATTGACATCAATGCAGGATACAGATTTGTCTTTAAAAAAATCAAGCTTGATGTCCGGGCTACTGTTCTTAACTTGTTAGATCGTGCCTATATTTCCGATGCAAAAAATAATGACAGTTACTCTGTATCTCCCAATCCATATACTTTTGACGCAACATCAGCGGGTGTTTTTTTCGGACAGGGCAGAACATTCAACGCATCCATCGCAATCAGTTATTAATCAACAAAAACCAAAAACCAAAAACCAATAACCTATCACCCGTTTACCCTTTACCCGTTCACCTGTTTACCTGTTTACCCGTTTACCCGTTTACCCATTTACTTTTAACCAACCCAGACACAACCCAAATATGAAAAAAACAGCATTATCAATTTTATTCCTGGCCATACTAGGCATCCAGGGATTTTCCCAGGCCAATATTGCAGCCGCCCGGGCCCTGCCCGAAGGTTCTACCGTTACCATCCGTGGTGTAGCTACCAATGGTTCTGAGCTGGGCATTATCCGCTATATCCAGGATGGTACAGCGGGAATTGCAGCGTATGGAAGTTCCATGAGCGGGGTTGAACGGGGTGACTCGGTGGTAGTGACAGGTGTGACCAAGAATTATAATTACCTGCTGGAAATTGATCCGGTCACATCTGTAAATGCAATTGCTCCAAAACCTTTACCTGCTCCTCTTACCATAACTCCCGGTCAGTTAAAGGAGCAGTACGAAGCCATGCTGATCAAATTGGTAGGGGTGACTTTTGCCAATGCCGGCGGGGTTTTTTCCGGAAATACCAATTACAATGTAACCGCAAATGGTGAAACCTGCCAGGTTCGTGTAAACAGCGCTTCAAATCTTGTTGGCCAGATCATTCCAGCCAGCCAGGTAACTTTGGTAGGGATTTGCTCCCAGTTTTCATTTACCAGCCCAACCGCCGGTTACCAGATGCTGCTTCGTGATAAAAATGACATCATCAGCAGCAGTTCCATCGTGTTCACAACTCCGCTCACGGTTAGCAATATCAACACTACATCGTTTACACTCAGCTGGACCACCAACATTGCCGGCACCACCGAACTTTTTTACGGACTTACCCCGCAACTGGAACTTGGCCATTTAAGCAGCGCCGGAACCGGAACCGCCCACACCCTCAATATTACCGGGCGTAATCCTTCCGACCTGGTATATGTTCAGGCGTTTTCAGTTGCCTCTGCCGACTCCGGTTTCTCAGGACTGAAGCCTTTTATTACCCAGTCAGTGTCATCAGGGAACATTAAAACCTATTTCTCCCGACCGGTGGATACAACCGTTGCAACGGGACCGAAAGCCATCCAGATATATCGGGCGATCGATGATACCTTAATTGCTTATATTAACCGATCAAAATACACCATCGATCTTGCCATTTACAATTTCAATGTCGAAGGCATCAGCAGCATTGCCAATGCGTTGAATGCAGCCTTCGCAAGAGGTGTCAAAGTGAGACTTATCACCGATGGAGGTTCTAACAATTCAGCCATACAGGAGTTGGTTACCGGAATTCGAAATGCCACAATCGCCCGCCCGGCCGGCACCGGCATCATGCACAATAAGTTCATGGTCATCGATGGGCAATCGATCAATGCCAATGATCCGATCGTATGGACAGGTTCCTGCAACCTGACCGATCAGAATATAAACACAGATGCAAATAACATCCTGTTTATCCAGGATGCCAGTCTTGCAGTAGTTTATACACTCGAGTTTAATGAAATGTTTGGGTCAGCCACTACCACACCAAGCGCGGCACTTGCCAAATTCGGACCTGCCAAATCAGACAATACTCCGCATGAATTGATCATAGGAGGGAACCGGGTGTCAGTTTTTTTCAGCCCAAGTGATGGGGTTAATCAGCAAATTGTCAATCATATTGCTACAGCAAATTCCGATCTTGAGATTGGAACCATGCTGATCACACGCAAGTTGCTCAGCGATGCGATCATCGCACGCAAAAATGCCGGGGTGACTTCGAAAGTGATCATTTCGAGCATTGGCACCTCCGATGCTACCGTTGTTGCAGATCTTGGAGCAGCCCTGGGAAGTTATTTCAGGGTATATCATGAACAGGGAATGCTGCATTCCAAAGCCATGATTATTGACCAGTCAAATTCAAATTCAGATCCTATGGTATGGACAGGTTCCCATAACTGGAGCGATGCAGCCAATGTGTCAAATGATGAAAATTCAATTGTGATCCACCAGGCGCAGATATGTAATTTGTTTTACCAGGAATTCAAAAAGAGATTCGATCTGGCATTGCCTTTTGTTGATCATCCGGTTTTGGATATTGGCAATGATACCACGGTATTTGCCGGTGATACGGTTACTTTGGATGCCAAGCTTTTTGATTCCTATGTGTGGTCAACCGGCGACCTGACCCAAACGACCAAAGTGGATTCATCCAAGGTTGGCTATGGAGTAAAGAAGGTTTATTGCAGGGTGACCAACCAGTATGGTACCCAATCGGACACGATTCGCATTACTTTCAGATATGGGATCGGAATCGGGGAAAATGATTCGAGGATATCCAGGTTCAGCATTTATCCTAACCCGGCAAGTGGTACCTTTTACGTTGGTTTTACTGCAAATAAAACACAGCCATTTTCGTTGGAGCTCATGGCTTTTGATGGCCGGATTGTTTGGAAATCGCAAGCGGTTTCGGTAAACGGACAAAATTCGATAAGGGTGCCCGATCTTGCTGTTCCGGCAGGATTATACCTGGTACGTTTGAGAACCTCTGCCGGTGACCTGACCCAGAAGCTGGTCATAAAATAAATACTAATCGGGGCCTGGTGCAATACCAGGCCCCTTTTTTCGTTATTTCAGCAAACATTCAATTTCATTTAAAACATCAGTTTTGTGTCAGATTGCCTGGTAATCATCCCTACTTATAATGAAAAGGACAATATAGAGCGTATACTCCGTAAGGTGTTTTCATTGCCGAAAGAGCTGGATGTACTTATCGTGGAGGATAACTCCCCGGACGGAACGGCAGCCATTGTTAAGAAGCTTATGGCTGAATTTCCTGATCGCCTGTTTATCGAAGAGCGTAAAGGTAAACTGGGACTGGGAACCGCCTATATTCATGGGTTCAAATGGGCGCTAAAAAAAGGCTATAGTTTCATTTTTGAGATGGATGCCGATTTTTCGCATAACCCGGATGATCTTCTCAGGCTGTACGATGCTGCAAAAAATCAGGGTGGAGATCTTGTAATCGGGTCGCGGTATATTACCGGGGTGAATGTGGTGAACTGGCCCATGGGCCGTGTTTTGATGTCTTATGGAGCTTCAATCTATGTGCGGTTCATAACCCGGATGAAAGTCATGGATACTACCGCTGGTTTTAAATGCTATACCCGTAAAGTGCTTGAAACGATTGATCTGGAAAAAGTTCGTTTTACAGGGTATGCCTTTCAGATTGAAATGAAATATACTGCCTGGAAGCTTGGATTCAACATCGTTGAAGTTCCGATTATCTTTACCGACCGCACCCTGGGGGAATCAAAAATGAGTAAAGGTATTTTCAGAGAAGCAGTTCTGGGCGTAATCAGCCTCCGTTGGAGAAGCATGCTGAAGAAATACAAACCCCGCCAGGATTGAACAAAAATCAATAGTGGGACGCCAGGGCGCAAATCCGTCTGAGGCCATGATTTGAAAATCAATTGGATTTATTTTGCATCTTTGCGCCTGTGAGGTGAAAATGAATCATTAACCGACCTTCGACAATCGTACAATAAATGAAAAATGCCTGCTATATACATAATGCGCTGATTGTAAATGAAAACAAACGGTTTTCCGGGGGTGTTTTTCTACAGGATGGGGTGATATCAGAAGTTTTTACCGGAAATGCGGCCAGCGATTTTCCCTTTCCGCCAGATACCATAGTCATTGATGCAAAACAAAAGTACCTTTTACCGGGAGTGATTGATGATCATGTTCATTTTCGTGAACCGGGTTTGACAGAAAAGGGCGACATTTATACTGAGAGCAAGGCTGCTGTTGCAGGGGGAGTAACCTCCTACATGGAGATGCCCAACACGAAGCCGAATGCAACCACACTAGAGCTCCTGGAAGATAAATTTGACCTTGCTTCCCTTAAATCACTGGCCAATTACTCTTTTTTCCTGGGAGCAACCAACAACAATATTGAAGAAATAGTACAGGCAGATCCTGCAAAGATTTGCGGTCTGAAGCTTTTTATGGGAGCCTCAACCGGCAATATGCTCGTAGATGACCCTGAAGCGCTTAAGGCTATATTTGAAAAATCACCCTTACTTATTGCCGTACATGCCGAAGAGGAAGCTATTGTACAACAAAACCTGAGCGAATTCAAGGCAAAGTACGGCGACCTTATTCCCGCGTCGGCTCATCCCCTTATCCGCAGTGAAGAGGCTTGTTACCGCTCATCAGAAAAGGCGGTAAACCTGGCTGAAAAATATCATTCAAGGCTTCACCTGGCTCATTTATCAACCGGCAGGGAACTGCTATTGTTGCAAAGCAATGTTCCGCTGGCAGAAAAATTGATCACCGGGGAGGTGTGTATTCACCATTTATGGTTTGATGACCGTGATTATGAGGATCTTGGCACGCTGATAAAATGGAATCCGGCCATTAAATCATCCAGGGACCGTGAATCCCTGTTTGCAGGGTTGCTGAATGGTACGATCGATATCATTGCCACCGACCATGCTCCTCACCTGAAAGGAGAAAAGGGCAATGCTTATAACAGTTGTCCTTCAGGCGGCCCTTTGATTCAGCATTCGCTGGTCGCCATGTTCGGTTTTTTCCAGCTTGGTAAAATATCGGTGGAGATGATTGTTGAAAAGATGTGCCATAACCCGGCTATCCTGTACAGGATTCCCAACCGGGGATTTATTCGAAAAGGCTATGCAGCCGATCTGGTGCTGGTTGATCCGGATGATCCATGGACAGTGACAACGGAAAATGTATTATACAAATGCGGATGGTCCCCATTTGAAGGGGTGACCTTTAAATCGCGTGTAACCCATACCTGGGTGAACGGCAACCTGGTATATGACCATGGTATTTTTAATGAATCGCAGAAAGGTCTGCGCTTAACTTTTAATTCCTGAACATCAACAGATTTTTTAAATGAGAACAAATTTACTCTGTCTTACTTTACTGATCTTTAGCCTGGCATCCTGCCGTTTCGAAAATAAGGTAATTGAGGAAACCTATCCCGACGGTTCCACAAAACGCCTTTGTATCTATAAAGGAAAAGGCGAAGGACGCGAATTGCTGAAGGAAACAACCTATTATCCCAACAAACAGGCTCAAATGGAGGGAACTTACAAGGACGGCAAGCGGGATGGCAAATGGATGTACTGGTATGAAAACGGGAAAATGTGGAGTGAAGGAACCTATGTAAAAGGCAAATCCGAAGGTAAGAGAACCACCTATTTCGAGAACGGGAAAATGCGCTACGACGGGTATTATAAAGAAGATATGCGTGTAGGTAAATGGAGGTTTTTTGATGAAAACGGCCGTCTTTTAAAAGAACTGGACTATTCCGTCACCACCAAATAAACCGGCAGGTGGTCACTGTATCCGCCAAAGTAGTCTTTTGATCCTGCGGTACGGTTTGGAACCATTTCACCGGCTTTATTTTTATACAACAGCCATTCAGGTTTGAAGATAAACGCGTAGGGCGATAAAATCACAGCCCCTTTGCCTGGCTTTTTATTTAATAGATTTCCTGATACCACAAACTGGTCGAACAGGTCCCAGTCTTTATAATACAGGGTGCCTTCCCCTTGCAGGAACCGCTCATACATGAGGTTGTACAATGCGGTTGAGATTATTTTCTTTTCAGGCTTCCGGGCACCGAGTATTTCTGACAGGCTCTTGTTGTTCGGCTCATCATTTAAATCGCCCATAATTACAATGTTTGCTTTCGGATTGCGCGTCAGCAGTGAATCCGTGAGATGTTTTAAGGTTGAGGCATTTTCAATACGTTGCGGTTCAGTTTCTGTTGCGCCCCCCGAACGGGATTTCCAATGGTTTACAAAAACATGAAATGTGTCTTTTTTTGCATCTGCCAGCCTCACATAAAGCACCGAACGGGTTTTGAAAGATTGTGCCGATGGTAATGAATGGTGCCCGATATACTTCATAACATCTTTTCTGAATATCAGGGCAACATCAATTCCCCGCTGATCACTGCCTTCTTCGAGGATGGCCTGGTAATTCCCTCTTTGAAGGGTTGTTTGGCTTATGAGGTCGTTTAATGCCGTTATGTTCTCTACTTCTGCCAGCCCGACAACAGCCGGCATATTCACACTGTCTATCGAGACAATCGCCCTGGCAATATTTCTGAGTTTACGGGCATAGCGATCACTTGTCCAGGCAACTTTGGAAGTTGGCAGAAAGTCCTCATCGTTGATATTGGGGTCATCGATGGTGTCAAAACAGTTTTCTGTATTGTAAAAGGCGATTATAAACCGGTCATTTTTACTTTTCTGAGCATGTAAACTGAATGTAAGACCAACTGTAAGAAACAGGAATAGAATTGAGTGCCGCATCATGTCGTTTGTTAAACTGATTTACCTGATCGCAAAGATCAAAAAAAAAGGGGCTCCGTTAACGTTGCCCCCCATTTTAAATTACTAAAGTTTTGATCAGTCAACCACAATAACCAGGTATTTTGAATTGGACCAGAAAGCTTTGTAATCGAGAATCTGCAAAGCCTGGATCACCTTTTTATCACCTGTGAACTTGTAGGCGCTGGAAGGGTGGCTTGAAAGAATTTTTGCCTTTTTGCTCAGGATCGAGATTTCGGTTACTTTACGTACATCAATTTTTGTAAAAAGGTCCTTGTTGAAATCGGAAAGAACTTCCCCGCTCTTGATGACTCCGTTTTTCTTTAACTCCTTGTTGTTTCCGATTACGTAATAAGCGGTGTTGAGAGCTTCGTCCTGTGAAGCAATGGTTTGCGACTGGTTGTTGAGTTGCGAACCCTGGTCTTTAACCGTACGGGATAACGTATCGATTTTGAGGTTTGCCATTTCAAAGGAGGCGTTCAGTTTAGAAAGTTTGTTCCGCAAATCTTCAATTTGTGAAGCTTTGTCGGCCAGGTCTTTATTTAACCGTTCAACCATTTTATTGAGTTCGTCAACCTTTAAGCTCGAGTTTTTCAGTTTTTTCGAAAGTGCGCTGATGGTCTCTTTATTCTTTTGCATCAGACTGTAAATGGTCTGAATATCATTTTTGATCTGATCCTTTGCAGAAAGTTTCAATTCTCCACCCCGGTCGGTGGTAAGGTTGATGATATTCTCTTTTTGTTTAATGGTGTCCAGAGTGCCCTGGATGTCGTTGATGGAGCGAATGAATTCATTGATTGCTTCATCTTTTTGCATTGTCTGACTCATAAGGCTGTCCGTTTTGGACTGCAATTCCTGTGCTTTTTTCTCAGCTGCACGTCCGCAGGCAAAAAACACCGGAATCAATAAAAGAAAAAAATACTTTTTCATTTGATTTGGTTTTTTAATTTGTGGCAAAATTAAGGAGAAAATCAGAATTATTCTAATAAACTAATAAAGCGGCAAAGATGCGTCCATATTCTCCGGTATCTGTTATATAATTACACTGAAATTTTATATAATTCACACTTTAGCAAACTATATGTAAACAGTTCCGGTTGTAGAAAATTTCCTTCGGATTCGAATTATTTGTTAATTTTATAACACAATGTGTAATCATATTAATTATATATGTACATTTGTGCATACAAAATGAAAACATCTGACAAATGAAACGACTCTTAATCCTTGGCGCAGGTACCGGCGGTACCATTATGGCCAACAAAATGAGGAAACTTCTGGCTCGCGACGAATGGGATATTACCATCATTGACCAGCATAAGACACATTATTATCAACCCGGGTTTTTATTCATTCCGTTTGGTATGTATACCCGGCAGGATGTTGTGAAACCCAAAACCAGCTTTATTCCTGTCGGGGTCAATGTGATTTTCCAGGAGATTGACCGGGTGGACGCACAAAACAGCCATGTAATGTTAAAGGATGGCATTTCGCTGAAATACGACTTCCTGATTATTGCAACCGGAACGAGAGTGGTTCCTGAGGAAACACCTGGCCTCAAAGGTCCGCTCTGGCACAAAAGCATCTTCGATTTTTATACCATTGAAGGGGCTGTGGCGCTGAACGATTTCTTTAAAACCTGGCAGGGTGGCGAATTGGTATTGAATATCGCGGATATGCCTATCAAATGCCCGGTGGCACCACTGGAATTCGTAATGTTTGCCGATGCATTTTTTGTTGAACGCGGCGTACGCAGTAAGGTAAACATTTCCTATGCTACACCTATGTCGGGTGCATTTACAAAACCAAGAGCTTCAAAGGTTTTGGGTGCTTTGCTTGAGGAAAAGAATATTAACATTATCCCGGATTTCTATCTTGAAAGGATTGACAATGACCGGAAGATGCTTGTTTCCTATGATGAGCGTGAGATTCCCTTTGACTGCCTGGTTACCATTCCGGTTCATAAAGGCGACGCCATGATCGGACGTAGCGGGTTGGGTGATGAGATGGATTTTGCCAAAGCCCACAAACACACTTTGCAATCTGATTTTTTCCCAAATGTGTTTGTGATCGGTGATGCCGGAAATTTTCCAACCTCAAAGGCAGGTTCAGTGGTTCATTTCCAGGCCGATGTGCTTACGGAAAACCTTATGTGCGCTATTGAAAACCGGCCATTTACTGAGTCATTCGACGGGCACTCCAACTGTTATATTGAAACCGGCTTTGGCAAGGGAGCCCTGATCGACTTTAATTATGATACCGAACCCCTGCCCGGCTCCTTCCCCTTTCCGGGCATAGGCCCCTTTGGATTGCTGAAGGAGACCCGCATGAACCATTACGGAAAGTTGTTGTTCCGTTGGATATACTGGCATATCCTGCTGAAAGGGAAAGAAATGCCCATCGACTCCAAAATGACGATGGCCGGTAAAAAAATGTAATTCGAAGCGTTATGTCGGAAAATAATCTCCAGGAACAAATCACTGAACTCAACCGGAAACTCGATCTGATTCTTGAAAGTGTTGAGCAGCAGAAACGAAATCGGGAAGAATTCGATGATTTGATGTCAGATCTGAGCATTGTGGCAAAAGATGCTTTTCACCATACGGTGGTCATGCTGGATAAATCGCAGGTTGATTTTGATCATAGCGGGATACCCATGCTTCTTGTCAAACTACTCCAGAATATCGACACTTTCTATGAAATGCTTGAAATGCTTGAAAGCGCCAGGGATTTCATGAAAGACATCTCTCCCATTCTTCACCAGGTTGGACTTGATGCTGTGAATAAAATGAATGAGTTCGACCAGAAAGGATATTTTGAAATTGTAAGAAATTTAACACGACCCGATGTTATTGCAGCCCTTAGCCGTACCTCAAAGGCCCTGGCAGAGGTTCAAATGGATGACAAACTCGACAATAAATCGCTGTTTGGCATACTGAAACAGTTGAATTCTCCGGATGTCAGAAAGTCCTTGTCGTATGCACTGAGACTGGTAGAGGCAATCGGGCCGGGTAAAAAGTGACAGAGTAACAGAGTAACAGATAAAATTTCGCAAATTGTTTAACTTAATTTTTTTTGTATGGCACAGAAAATCATTGCAGGCGTAACTGTCGACGTAAACGAAGAGGGTTACTTTACAAATCCGGCACAATGGAATAAGGATATTGCGATGGAAATTGCAAAAGAGGAGGGAGTTCAGCTTACCGACAAGCACTATGCGGTGCTGGAATTCCTCAGGGAACGTTTTTCAAAGGGCGAAGCGCTTACGATCCGTTCTGTCGGGAATTCAGGTATTATCGACATCAAGGGTTTTTATGGCCTGTTTCCGGGTGCACCTATGAAAAAAGCAGCCAAGGTAGCGGGTATCCCCAAACCGGCCTCTTGTGTGTAGGTACTGACTGTCTTTAAGAATGAAAAATAAATTCATATTTTTAAGCAAATCATAATGGCAAACGAAGAATTTCCTTTGAAAAAAGTCTGCATCATCTGTGCCAAAGGTACAATTGAAGATGTATATGCAGCATTGGTTATGAGCAATGGAGCAGTGATGGAAGGAATTGAAACAAAAATGTTTTTTACCTTCTTCGGACTGGATGCCATCACCAAAAAAACCATGAACAGTCTGCATACCGGTGTGGTTGGCAATCCTGCCATGCGCATGCCAGGCGGGTTGCCTTTTCCTACTTTGCTGGGAGCAATACCGGGGGTTGAAGCCGGTGTTTCTGCCATGATGCGCAGCCAGATGGATAAACTTGACATTCCACCGGTGAAAGAATTCCTTGAAATGATTGAAGCAGGCGGCGGGGAAGTTTTCGCCTGTAAACTTGCCATGGATATGTTCAAATTAAAGAAGGATGATCTTTGGGATGGGGTGAAGGAGGTGCTGACGGTTGGGCAGTTCTATGAAAAATGCGGCGGCCTGCAAACCCAGATTATCTTCACCTAAGTATTGTTTTACTTAGCCATTCTTGCTGATCTGCTGCAATAATTCAGGTTTGGTGATGTCGATTGTACGCCCTTCAAGCTGAAGAATCCCATCCTCCCTGAATTTTGTCAGTACCCTCGTGGCACTTTCCCTGGAAATACCGATAAGATCGGCAAATTCCTGCCTGGTAAAGGGGATTTCGAATGATTCATTTTCGTAAATGATCTTGGAAAAATAGATCAGGGCGTCCGCAACGCGGCCATAGGTCTTTTTCTGCGACTGGCTCATGAACCTGTGAAAATTGTTCAGACTGTCGCGGCTTACAGATACCAGTATTTCGAAAGCGAAATTCCCGTTTTCCCGAATGAGGTTGTTAAAGGTGCCGAGGTCGATATAGCAAACCGTGATGTCCTCGAGCGCAGCATAGGAATAATGGTTGATCCGGTCACCGAAAAGTGAAGGTAAACCAAGATAGGTATATTGTTTAACGATTTGCAGGATCTGCTCCGTATCACCCGGCCCTTTCTGGTATTCTTTAACAAGTCCTGACTTCAGGTATATAATATGTGAAGTCATCGATCCTTCATGAAGGATAATATCCCCTTTTTTGAAACTGGTTTCACGGCTGTTTTCGTTCACCAGATCGAGTTCTTTTGTATTCAGAACAGCCGCTGCACACGATTTCACTTTACAGTCACGGCATGAACTGGTTTTAGTTTGATTCTCAGGGTACATAGTTGGTACTTATATTCGGATGTAAAGATGCGAATAAATCGCATGCCGCGATGTGATATTCATCACAGAAAACAAGGTTACATGTCACACGTAAGCTGATTGATTTCCACAATCAAACAGGTTGGCTATCACAGAAACAGATATCAACTATCACGATCATTCATCGTATTCAGGCACAGGTACTTTCTACCTTTGTAATATGTAGATAAGTGAATTTATTTTCCCAAACCTCTCAATGATGAAAATCGCTATACCAACAAACGACGGCCTTACCCTTACTCCTGATTTCGGACAGGCAAGGGGTTTTCTGATACTTACCACGGAACTGGGAGAAATTACCAGGGAGGAAATGAGGTGGAATAAACTCAGTGACATACTTTGTTCACCTGACGGTTTGCTGACCCCCATCTGCGACTGTCAGACTGTTCTCGTGAATGAGATTGGTACCGCCTTGTCGGGCCTGGTTGCCGGACAACAGATGGAAATAGTCCGTACACAGGAGTCGATCATTACCAATGCCTACGTTCACTACCTCGAAAACACACTTCGAAAAGAAGCCAATACCTGTTGCTGCCCGTAACCCTGTATGAGTACTGAAAAACATTTTACAAAATTCCGAAAAAACACCATCGGTCAGAATCAGCATTACCTTTCTCCCTACGGAAGAAAAAAAATGGTGTATGCCGACTGGATCGCCAGCGGGCGTTTATATGGTCCGATCGAGGATATAATATCCAGATCTATTGGTCCGTTTATCGGGAATACCCATACGGAGACCAGTGAAAACGGCAGATTGATGACCCAGGCTTACCAGCAGGCCCACCTCCGGATTAAAGAACATGTAAATGCAGGCCCCGCAGATGTTATTATCACAGCGGGTTTCGGAATGACCGGTGTCATTGTGAAATTCCAGCGTATCCTGGGGTTAAAATCCTGCGGAGAACTATCAGGGTCCCCGTGTACCAAAGATGCCGAGCGTCCGGTTGTTTTCATTACCCATATGGAACATCATTCAAATCATACTTCCTGGTATGAAACAGCTGCAGATGTAGTGGTAATTGAACCCGGAAAAGATTTGCAGGTAGACCTTGAAAACCTGGAAAAAGCATTGATAAATCATAAAGACCGCAGGCTCAAAATTGGTTCATTTACCGCCTGTTCCAATGTGACCGGTGTCCGCACCCCATACCATGCCATGGCCAGGCTGATGCATGAGCACGGCGGGGTGGCATTCATTGATTTTGCTGCCTCCGCACCGTATGAGGCTATTAATATGCATCCGGAAAATCCCATGGAGAAACTGGACGCGGTCATGTTCTCACCGCATAAATTTTTAGGGGGACCCGGATCCTCAGGTGTGCTTATTTTTGATTCATCACTTTATCACAGCAAAGTGCCCGATCAGCCCGGCGGAGGAACCGTTGACTGGACCAATGCCTGGGGTGAATACAAGTTCATCGACAATATTGAAATCCGCGAGGATGGCGGAACACCCGGGTTCCTGCAGGCCATAAAAACCGCCCTGGCCATTGAGTTGAAAAATCAGATGAATACAGAAATGATGCATGAAAGGGAAAAAGAGCTGGTGGCCCTGGCATTTCGAAAACTGAAAAAAATCAAGGGCATTCATATTCTTGCAGAAAACATCACAGACCGGTTGGGCATCATTTCATTTTACGCCGATTCCATACATTATAATATGTTCGTTCGTTTGCTGAGCGACCGTTTTGGCGTTCAGGTGAGGGGAGGTTGTGCCTGTGCCGGAACCTACGGGCACTATCTGCTTAATGTGAGTCACGATAAATCAAAAAGGATTACCGACAAGATCAACCTCGGCGACCTTTCAGAAAAACCGGGCTGGGTGAGGCTCTCCCTGCATCCGACGATGAAGGATAAGGAACTGCGTTTCATTCTGGATGCAATTGAGGAAATAGTGAAATATCATCCAGTCTGGAAAGATGATTATATTTATGATAAACACACCAATGAGTTCAGGCATAAACTGGGAACAACGCATAACGGGCGGATTGATTCCTGGTTTAAGCTGACTTAGATTCTGATCCGTTTTGCGTGAAGATCACGGAATGAGTTTTTCATTGCCGTTTTTTTCTATTTTTGCATGCGTTAACCAAATAACTGTCCTTTTCAGTTTAAAAACGCAAAAATGGATCCCTGCATTAACAATCAATTTAAGCTTCGCTTTCTCGACCTGTGGCGCCTCATCGGGAACTCCCCCCTGATTGCCGTTAATTTTCTGTACAAGGGAGAAAAAAGGATAATTTACGCCAAGGCTGAGCATTACAATGTAACCGGGAGTATTAAAGACCGCATGGCTTTGTACATTCTCGAACGGGCGTATGCTGAAAATCGAATCAAACCGGGCGACACCATCGTCGAAGCAACCAGTGGAAATACAGGTATCGCCTTTGCCGCCATCGGAAAAGCGCTCGGACACCAGGTACGCATCATCATGCCCGACTGGATGAGTAAGGAGCGGGTCGATATCATCAAAAGCCTGGGGGCCCAGATTATCCCTGTTTCAAAACAACAGGGAGGATTTCTTGGAAGTATCAGGATTTCTGAAGAAATTGCGGCAAATGAACCTGATATTTTTCTTCCCCAGCAGTTTTCAAATGATGCGAATGCTGAAGCCCATGAAAAAACAACCGGCCCCGAAATCTGGCACCAGTTACGGTACCACGGAATCACCCCGGATGCATTTATAGCCGGTGTAGGAACAGGCGGTACGGTAATGGGAGTTGGCAGGTATCTGAAATCATTAAATCCAGCTATCAGAATTCACCCGCTCGAGCCGGCTGAATCGCCTACCATGTCGACGGGACATAAAATAGGTTCGCACCGGATCCAGGGGATCAGCGATGAATTTATCCCGGCAATCGTTAAACTCGATCAGCTTGACCGAATTGTGGCGGTCCCTGATGGAGATGCCATTATCCTTGCCCAGAAGCTGGCAAGCCAGCTCGGACTTGCTGTTGGAATATCCTCCGGCGCAAATTTTCTTGGCGCTTTGCAAATCCAGAATGAACTCGGGCCACAGGCATCCGTAGTTACGGTTTTTGCCGACTGTAATAAAAAATATCTGAGCACGGATCTTATGCGGGAAGAACCGCTGAGAGACGATTACGAATCGAGGCACATCCAGCTTACCGGCGTTAAAGTGTTCAAAAGGGTATGCGATACATGCTGTGAAATGGGGAGCTGTGACCTGAAATTGCTGGAATATCCCTGCAAAAAATAATAAATCGCTTTAATATCACCTTTTTCTTTAACTTTGCCGGCAGTTTACTATTTAATAACCTTAAAATTGTCAACAATGAAAAAGAATATGGGATTAATAGACAAGGTGATCAGGATACTGGTTGCCCTTGTGATCATTGCGTTATATTTTACCGATGTGATACCTGGAGTATTGGGTATTGTACTGCTGATTTTTGCCGGGGTTTTCATCCTTACGAGTGCGATCAGTTTTTGTCCGCTTTATATTCCTTTTGGAATGAATACAGGAAAAAAGGAATAATTTTTCTGCCGGACCGCAAGTTTTTCATAGTTTGATTGTCTAATCAATTATAACCACTTAATTATTTATAAAAACAAACAAACTATGAAAACTGCATCCAGGATTTTTTTAACCTTCAGTTTGCTGGCTTTTTTTGCCGGCGTATCTTTTTCACAGGTGGCTTCCACCACTGTTCCTGCTAAAACCGATACGAAAGCGGCAGTAGCAGCGCCAGGAAAGACCGGTTGCGGTAGTACCGCCACATGTGGAAACCACGGTGCAAATGCCGGTTGCGCACAGGGTAAAACCTTTGTAGATAAAAACGCAGACGGCAAATGCGACAATTGCGGAACCAATGGTAAATGCAAGGAGTCCGGTAACTGCGGCTCAAAATCCAAGGGTTGCGAAAGTACATGCGGAAAAGCCAAAGGCAAAGGAAGTTGCGGCGAACAAGGTACGAAATCTTGTGGTACTCAACCGAAAAAGTAAATAAGCACATCATTCTGAGGTTGTGTCAAAAGGCAAATTTTTGAATTTTGACACAACCTCTTTTTTTGCTTGACCCGACAGAATGACAGAACCGGAGTTGATAGAAGGAATCTTACGGTGCGATCGCAATGCCTTTCAATGCCTGGTAAGCCGCTATCAGCAGCAGGTAATCAAAACAGCCTGTTACTTTGTCGGGAATATGGAGGATGCAGAGGACTTGTCACAGGAAATATTTCTTGATATCGTTCATTCCATGAGTACTTTTAAACAATCGGCCTCCCTTTCGACATGGATTTACAGGATAACCGTCAATAAGTCGTTAAACCTGGTAAAGAAAAATCAGCGCCGGGGAATTTTTTTACGGTTGGAATCTGTTTTCAAATCATCGGGGGATCAAAGCGGCAGAGACGTTTCTGAACCATCGGTCTCTTCTACGGAACTGGAAATCAGGGAGAAGCGTGATTTACTGCAGGCTGCAATCTGCAGGCTGCCTGAAAACCAGCGGATCGCATTTGTTTTGTGCAAATTTGATGATCAGTCGTACAAACAAATAGCCGAAATCATGAAAATAGGCCTGCCTGCCGTTGAATCGTTGATTCACCGGGCAAAGTTGAATCTGCAAAAGTATTTACTGCATCAGTTTTCAGAATACCAAACACCCTGAAATATGGACTGTGTACAATTACAAAATAATATTATGGCCTTCAGGGAAGGAGTTCTTTCGGAGGATATCCTTCAATCGTGCAGGCAACATGTCGCATCATGCTCAAAATGCTCCCGTTTGAATACAGAATTCAGCAAGCTGGAAGAGATAATTGAACAGGAAAAGGCGGCCTTGCCCAATCCTTTTGCAGCCACGCGTATCCTGCAATATCTGGACAATGAAATTGGGGTACCTGAAAAGAAGCATTCATCCGGATGGATCCGTGTTTTACAGCCTGTCGCCATTGCAGTAGCGCTTGTTTGCGGCATTCTGATTGGTTCATATACTGCCAGAAAGGATGTCGTGCAAGGGAATCAACTGGTAAATAACTCAGAAAACATTGAGTTCCTTAAGTCAAATCTCTTTATTTCTGAATTCGCTGATGAAGATAGAAATCTCGTTTTAAACAAATAGCGCCATGAACTTCTTTCATAAAAACCGTTTGATTTTCTGGGTGTTGATAATCCTGGTTGTGATCAATATTTCGGCCCTGGTCAGCTTTTTTTTGTTTTCTAAAACCCGGGAACCTGCTGCTGCCCCCTGTTGTTCCGCTGAAGAACAGCAGTGTATGGCATTTCGGGATGAATTGAACCTGTCTGCGGAGCAAACCCTGAAAGTAAATGCCATTAATAAAAATTATATGGAAGCTGCCAGCCCGGTTGCTACTGCCATCAAGGATACAAGAGCTGTAATTCTCACGGAACTGGAAAAAACGGAGCCTGATACAACCCAACTAAACCTGTTGATGAATCAACTTTCCATGCTGCAAATAAAAATACAGAAGGAAAATATCAGGCAATTCAGCGAATTGAAACGAGTTTGTACTCCTGAACAGGCACACAGACTTTCGGCTTTATACCGCGATCTCTATGGCTGCCCCATGCGTGAAGGCCAAATGAAACACCGTAACCGCAATGGGCAGGGTGAAGGAAACAAGTCGCCTTGTAATTGATTCAGGATTTTTTGATCTTCTTCTCTTTCTTTTCTTTCTTTTCTTTTTTTTCTTTTTTCACTTTACCGGACTTGTTCTTCTTACAGGTGCAGCGATCGTTGCCAAGAGCCTTCAGAAGTTCAATCTCCTTTTCGTGCAATTCGATAATGTGATCGATTTTCTTCTCGAGCAGATTGGTATCCGGAAAAAACTGCTTATCACAGGTATTTGTTTCTATATCCTTTAACACCTTGAGCATTTGTTCAAGGAGAATTTCGCGTTGTTCGGCCATAGTAGAATTATTTATTCAAATGTACAAAGATAAATCCTTGATACAAACGCAGGGATGGTTTTTTTTTATACATATCTTTGCTCTTGCGAAAAAACCAGGATGAAACAAACAAATTCAGACCAGCACGACGAAGGAAAAGAGATGACTTTCTGGGAGCATCTTGATGAATTACGCGGCACACTGTGGAAAATTCTTATTGCCATTGTGGTCACTTCCATTGCGGCATTTATTTTTAAGGATATGCTGTTTGACGATATCATACTTGCTCCAAAGTCGAAAACATTTATCACCTACCGTGTGTTTTGTAAACTAGGCGAGTGGTTGTCCATGCCGTCACTCTGCATCGATCCATCTCAATTTCAATTGATCAACATCAATCTTGCCGGACAATTTACTTCTCACATGAATATTTCGCTGGTTGCAGGTCTTATAGTTGCCCTGCCTTATGTTCTTTGGGAATTGTGGAGGTTTGTTAAACCGGGGTTAAATGCACAGGAGGTCAAAAGCTCAAGGGGGGCAGTCAGTGTCATTACTGTTTTGTTCCTGTTGGGGGTTCTCTTCAGTTACTTTATTGTTGCTCCCCTGATGATTAATTTCCTGGGGGGGTATACAGTGAGTGCATCTGTGTCCAATCAAATTTCACTGACATCCTATGTCAGTTCCATCACCCTGATGACCCTGTTGATGGGATTGTTGTTCGAACTTCCTGTGCTCATTCTTTTTCTTACCAAAATTGGAATTGTAACCCCCAAGTACCTGCGCAAATATCGAAAACACACCTTGATCGGTATCCTGGTAATTGCGGGTATCATTACACCCAGTCCGGATATTTTCAGTCAAATGATTGTTGCAATCCCGTTATACGCCCTGTTCGAATTAAGCCTGGTCATTTCTTCCCGAATGTACCGTAACAAACAGGAGCAGGTGGAATAATCATCCTTATTTCATTAACTGTAACCATTCCGCAGAGATGTCGTCTAACCACGGAAATCTCTCAAATAACCCATGTTATGGAACCTAAACGTCTTTATCGTAGTCAAATTGATCGAAAAATTGCCGGCGTGGCGGGTGGTCTTGCTGAATATTTCGTTATGGACCCTTTGCTGATTCGCCTTGCTTTTGTCATCCTGATGCTGGCAGGTGGTGGCGGCTTTCTTATTTACCTGGTCCTTTGGATCGTTACTCCCGACAATCCTGTGCGGTTTCATCCAGGCGGGGCTCAATCGGACCAGGGGTTTCAACAATCAAATTCAGGCACAGCTGACTTCACTGCAGAACCAGGTGGTTTCACTTCAGAGTCTCCTAAGTCAGAGCGTCCTTATTCAGTATCACCGCCCTTTCCACAAGCCAGTAAACGGAACAAAGGCAGTTTGATCGGAGGGTTGGTGCTGATAACCCTGGGTGTGCTGTTTCTGGCAGACCAGCTTATTCCGCAAGTCAATTTTGGCGACCTCTGGCCTGTTATCCTGATAGTAATTGGCATTGGCCTGCTGATTAATACTGTGACAAAAAGAAATCGGAACACAAATCAAATTTAACAACCTGAACCAATGAAATATCGTCATGTATTTTGGGCTTTTGTCCTGATCGCTATCGGGATACTTTTTATGCTGAACAATTTCGGTGTATTGGAATTCGGATTTCGTACACTCTGGAATTTATGGCCGTTAATCCTGATTCTTTGGGGAATATCCATATTACCTATTAAGGACGGCATTAAAATCATAGCACTCGGAGCCGTGCTTGCGTTCACCGTCATTTTTTTCAACAAAATCTCCGACAAATCTTCCTGGGGACATTTCCATAATTTCCGGGATTTCTCCGACAAAGATTGGGAAGATGAGGAAGATACTACCTCAACCTATAATTATCAGCCTCAAAATCTGAGTGTGCCATTCGATTCACTAACCGGAAAAGGCGAACTCAAACTTGAGGCTGCTGCCGGCAACTTTAACCTGCAGGGTGTTACCTCCGATTTTCTGACTTTTAATAAAACCGGTGATATCGGGAACTATTCCATCACCACCAATGATGAAAACGGAATGAAACGCATCAAACTATCGCTTGAAAAGTCGGGCATCAGGCACACAGTAAATGAGAACAAAGTTGAAATAAAACTCAATGAAAAACCAGCCTGGAACCTCGATTTTGATATTGGTGCTGCCGAGATTTTAATGGACTTGCGGGATTACCGGATCGATACAACCAACATCAATGCAGGTGCCTCTTCCATTGCCATCCAGAT
Source organism: uncultured Draconibacterium sp. (assembly GCA_964628215.1). GTDB lineage: Bacteria > Bacteroidota > Bacteroidia > Bacteroidales > FEN-979 > CAIVAT01. The sequence goes on along the minus strand of CAZVNF010000007.1, from coordinate 23,981 downwards.
CGGCTCAAAAAACGCGGTTACTGTGATGAATTTCAATGCAGGGGCTTCTTCTATCAAGGTTGAGATACCCATGGAATCGGGCTGTCAGATTAAGTCGGAATCCTTTATGATCAGCAAGGAATTTGAAGGATTTACAAAAAAGGGAGACGGGATTTATCAGACTGCCAACTTCGCAACAGGAAAGAATAAAATATTCCTGACGATCAAGACGGCAATTTCCAAAATAGAAATAGTCAGGTACTAACCAAAAGAAATCACTTACAGCCTACAAGGCCAGGAAATTTTCAACAAGGTTATTGAATTCCCCGGGAGCATCCGCGTGAACCCAATGTGAAGCATTCGCAATGGTTTTCACCTCCGCCCCGGGGAATTTTGATTTCAGGAGGTTGATGTCACTGTCAAGAATGTAACCTGATAATCCGCCCCGGATGAACAAAGTGGGCCCCGGGTAAACACCCTGAACATCCACACCTTCAAAAATTGACAATAGGTTTTCATTGATTGCCATAAGGTTCAACCGCCAATCGAGACTGTGACGATCGCGCCAGTAAACGTTTTTCAGGAGAAACTGCCGGAGCTTTAAACTTTTCACCTGCATTTGCAATTGTTTTTCCACATCACTTCTCGACTTTGCCATTGTGAAGTCAACCGATATCATGGCATTGAGTAATTGCTGATGTTCAGGATTGGGTGGCGACCTGCGGAGCGAAATGTCAACAACAACGAGTTTTTTAACAAGATCGGGGTGGTGCAATGTGAAAAACATGGCAGTTTTGCCACCCAGGGAATGACCAATAATGTATAAATGGTCCAGACCGTTCTCTTCCACCATTTCGACCAGGTCGTTTTCCAGGGAAGGAAAGTCAAACACTTTGCTGTGAGGGGATTGTCCATGGTTCCTCAGGTCGGGAATGTAAACGGAATAGTGCTCACCCAACTCTCGTCCAAACGTAACCCAGTTGTCGGAAAGGCCAAATAATCCATGTAAAATAATGACAGGCTGACCTTTTCCGAAATGACGATAAAACAACTTCATTCAGTGTAGGTTTATTAACATAATTTTGTTGAAAAATAATCGTTTTGCACTGTCAAATGTACATAAATTTGTGCCCTATTTGCAGTTGAATTTTCATTGAACAAAATGATCTCTTTAGTGCAATATAATAATTTGATTAATAAACAATTAAACAGTTATACTACAGGTAGAGGGCATCATTGTATTTAACCTCCAAACCGCGAAACATTAAAATGGAAAAAAATCCAAACGAGAAACTGGTTTTCACCCATCCCGAGATATCCGAAGAAGAAGAACCCCCAAGTCAGCCCACCTTCATAGACGAAGCATCCATTTTAGACGAATATTTAAAATCCCGGGTTGACAGGGATAAGACTGCCGTCAGTGACCGGTCGCTGGCATTTTTACAGACTTTTTTCCCGGAGGCAACGCTCAAGGACTGGAACAGCTGGCATTGGCAAATCAAGAACAGCGCCAGGTCGATCGATCAGCTTGCACGGTATATCCGGCTCTCTGACAATGAAGTTAAGCCCGATGGTCCAAACAGCCAGTCGCTGCCTTTGAGGATATCTCCTTATTATATCAGTTTGTTAGACCCGGATAATCCCGAGCAGTCATTGAGAAAAAGTGTGGTTCCCGTGTTCGATGAATTCCTCCTGCATGCAGGTGAAGCATCGGATCCGTTATCAGAGGAACACGACAGTCCGGTTCCGAATATTGTTCACCGCTATCCCGACAGGGTATTGTTCCTGGTTACAGGGTTTTGCTCCACTTATTGCCGCTACTGCACGCGTACCCGGATGGTAGCCAAAAACAAATGCCATATCGGGGTCAAATCGTGGGAAGCCGGTTTGAATTACATTGAGCAGCACAAAGAGGTGCGTGATGTTTTGGTTTCCGGAGGCGATCCGCTCACCATGCCTGACCTGCATGTGGAGTATCTGCTTTCGAGGCTGAGAAGTATTCCGCATGTTGAGATCATCAGGATAGGTACCAAAGTGCCGGCGGTACTTCCCCAGCGAATTACCCGTCCGTTGGTGAACATGCTTAAAAAATATCATCCGCTGTTCATGAGCATTCATTTCACCCATGCGGACGAAATTACCCTGGAAGTGAAGGAAGCCTGCGAACGGCTGGCTAATGCCGGTATTCCTCTCGGAAGTCAAACCGTGCTGCTGAAAGGCATCAATGATAACCTTGAGGTCATGAAAAACCTTATGCACTCCCTGCTGAAAGTCAGGGTTCGCCCTTACTACCTTTATCAATGCGACCCGGTAGTGGGTTCGGGGCATTTCAGAACCCCCATTGAGAAGGGGCTTGAAATCATCAGGGGGTTGCGCGGGCATACCAGCGGATATGCCGTACCAACCTATGTTGTAGACGCTCCCGGCGGCGGTGGTAAAATCCCTTTATTGCCCGATTATTTTATAGGCAGGGAAGATGATTACGTACTGTTGAAGAACTATGAAGACAAAGTGTTCAGATATCCCGATTTTACCCAATAGCCTATGAATATTGGATTAACGTATGATTTACGGTCAGATTACCGGAATGAAGGTTACAGTGAAGAGGAGACTGCGGAATTTGACCGGGAAAGTACCGTGGAGGGAATTGAGCTGGCATTGCAGCAACTGGGTTATCAAACCGACCGTATCGGACATGTGCGGCATTTGAACCGGCGGCTTGCAAAAGGCGACCGCTGGGACATGGTTTTCAATATATGTGAAGGGATGTATGGAATTGGTCGTGAAGCACAGGTTCCGGCATTGCTGGATGTATTTCAGATACCATATACATTTTCAGATCCCCTGGTGCTTTCACTCACCTTGCATAAAGGGATGACAAAGCGTGTGGTCAGGGACTTTGGTATTGCCACCCCCGATTTTGTCATCATAGAAAACATGGAGGACTGTTTGGCAGTAAATCTGCCTTATCCTTTATTTGTGAAACCCAATGCAGAGGGCACCGGCAAGGGGATCAATTCATTGTCGAGGGTGAATAATCGTGAAGAACTTGAAATAATCTGCAAAGAACTCCTTTCACGATATCCGGCAGGATTGCTGGTGGAGGAATTTCTTCCCGGCCGTGAATTTACCGTAGGAATTCTTGGCACAGGTCGGGAAGCATACTCCGTAGGCGTCATTGAAATCCTTTATAAAGAGGAGAGTACAAAAAATATTTATTCATATCAAACCAAGTCCGATTACCTGAAAGCCGTTGAATATATTATTCCTGAGCAGGAAATTGCCGGGAAGTGCGTCTCCCTGGCTTTAAAATCATGGAATGTACTGGGCTGCCGCGATGGCGGAAGGGTGGATATCAGGGTTGACAGGTTCGGAGCACCGAATTTCATCGAGGTAAATCCATTGGCCGGGCTTGATAAGGTCCATTCCGATCTGCCCATCCTTGCCTACAAGCATGGGTATGATTTTGAAAGAATCATTGGAGAGATCATGCTCTCAGCAAGAAAAAGAATATGAAAAAGACCGTTCTGATTCTGTACAATAAGCTTTCGAAGACCCCAAAGGACGACGAAGCAGATGTTATAGAACAGGTTAATCTCGTTACTGCAGCTTTGCAGAATATGGAATACGATGTAAAGTATCTCCAGATAGATTTGAATTTAGGCATTGCCATCCGCCGAATCCACGGTATAAAACCTGATATCATTTTTAACCTGGCCGAAACGATTGGAAATAAGGGGGAATTTACTTTCCTGGCGAATTCTGTGTTGAATTTTGTACGAATCCCATACACCGGGTCGCCATTGATCCCTATGTTTCAATGTTCCAATAAGCATCTCGCAAAGAAAGAGCTGAATGCCATTGGTGTAAAAACCCCGGCAGGATTCTCGCTCAGGGAGTGTGACCTTCTGGATCCGGATAAAAAGTATATTATCAAACCGATTTGGGAAGAGGGATCGCTTGAACTCGATGAAGATTGTGTTTTCATGGGTTCGGATACGGAATTTATTGACCGGATCAGGAGAAAAAGCGTAAATCACTATTTCATTGAAGAGTTTATTGAAGGAAGGGAGTTTAATATTTCCATACTCTCAGGTGCCGATGGCCCTGAGGTGCTTCCGCTTGCTGAAATGACCTTTCAGGGTTATCCGGCCGGTAAACCGAAGATGATGGGGTATAAATCGAAATGGGACGACACCTCTTTTGAGTATTCACATACCCGCAGAACATTCCGGGTGGGAAAAGAGGATGGTCCGCTCAGGGATGAGTTAACTGCTATTTGTAAAAAATGCTGGATTGAACTGGGGTTGAAAGGATATGTGCGCATCGACTTCAGGGTGACAAAGGATTCTGTTCCCCTGGTTATCGATATCAACCTGAATCCATGCCTTTCGGAATCGGGAGGGTTTATGGCTGCATCAAAAAAGAAGGGGATGATCTTTGAAGAGGTCATTGCCCGTATTCTTGAGGATGCGGTAAGGGTTTAAACTAAAACATACTATATGATCACTTTTCGACAGGAAGTACAAGCCGGTGATCCGGAAATTGTAAGGGATATCATCATTTCCACCGGTTTTTTTTATGATTTTGAAGTTCCGGTTGCTGTGGAACTTGTTCAGGACAGACTTGACCTGGGGGAAGCGAGTGATTACCATTTTATTTTTGCAGAATTGGACGGTAAAACCGTTTCCTACAGCTGTTTTGGTCCGGTTGCTGCAACTGAAGGCAGTTTTGATCTTTACTGGATTGCCACACACAACGATTACCGGGGCAAAGGAATTGGCAATCAACTGATCGGGGAAACTCATAAAGTTATCAGTGAAATGGGTGGGCGTATTGTAATCGCCGAAACCTCCACTTTGGAGAAATATACTCCTACAAGACATTTCTACGACCGGATCGGTTACAAAAAAGAGGCACAGATTGATGATTTTTACAAAGAGGGAGATGGTAAAGTCTTTTTTGTAAAACGGCTCAGGGGTTGATCAAACACAATTTCGACTCACTCCTTAATCCGGGTAAGCGTGCCATAAAGAGAATTATACCTGGCGATCCTCTTCCATGAATAGCTTGTCGAGTCGGACTTGACAGCCCAGAAATCGTAGTTCCCTACTGCCCTGTCACCGTTTACATCCAGCAGTGTGTTGCCGGATGCACCGAAATAACTCCCCGCTTCATTCATAAATACCTCTTTCAGCATGTCACACGACGGGTTTTTTCCGGCTGAACGGTAAGCCCGCATCAAAACCCAAACGGCATCATAGGCCGTGAATGCATACACATCAGGTGTTCGGGCAATCTTGTTTTCAATCCTGCTTTTAAGAGGCTGCCAGATGTTTTTTGCTGCCTCATCCAATCCGAAAATCGGACAAGGAAGCCCATGTGTATAGGCAAATAGTACGGCAGCTGTATCATTCAGCAAAGAGGCGTTTTGTGCAAAAGCGGAACCTCCGTACCAGTAAACATTGTTAAGATGTGCATGTTTTTTCGCTTCCCTCAGTATTTGTGTTCCTTCAGCAAAAGAAAGCATGTACACGGCCAATTCGTTGGGATTGTGATGCGTTAATTCTTCTGCAACCACTGCATCCAATTCGTCCAGTGCAGCGGCAAAACCGGTGTCACCGGGTTCAATTCTGACGGATGTCTGAACCATACCTCCGGCATTGATAAAGTCTGTGCCGGTTGCATTAACCAGGTCGTTGCCCCACAAGTCATTGCGGATAACAGGTACAATCACCTTGATTTTATCTTCAGACAACATTTTACTCATGGCCTTACCCTGAACCACATCTGATGAAACAAACCGGAAGATATTGTCGTTGGGGATGGCCAGCGAAACCGCCACGCTTGACGGGCTTACCACCAACATGCCATTGGAATCCGCAAAATTCTTAATGTGCGACAGTTCTGCACTGCTGTATGGTCCGATGATCATGCGGATGCCTTTATCATAAAATATTTTCAATTGCTTCAGGGCCTCTGCCGTATCAGTTCTTGTGTCCACCACATCCAGAATGAGTTTTTGGTTGATTCCCGAGGTGGTAAAAAAGGTGTTGATATCCTCTGCTGCAAACTCAATTGAAACTTTCATGGCCAGTCCGGTGGAAAGACCTGATCCGGACAGTGGGAGCAATGCTCCGATATGAATTTCAGCTCCACCGGAAGGGGTATAGGTTACTTCCTGTTTTTTACTGCAGCCGAGGCTGCAAATGAGGATAATGAGAAAAGCCAGATGAATGTTTTTCATTTGATCCTGTTTTTTATACCCTGCCGGTGAAACAGATGGAGAGCAGTGTAATATCATCGGATTGTGGTATGCCTGCCGAATGTTCATTGACTTCCTTAAAAACATCCTTCACCAATTGTTCGTTAGAATGGCCCGGATGCTGTTGCAGAAACAATTCCAGGCGTTTATCTCCGAATGCCGCATCTGCTTTGTTGAATGCTTCTGTTACCCCATCGGTAAAAAGAAACAGGCGGTCGCCGGGTTCAAGGGTTATTTTTTTGGAAAGGTACTGAAAATTATCCATATAACCGAGGATCATGCCTCCGGTCAATTCTAATTTTTTCAACCCTTCCCGGCCAATAAGGTAAGGAGGATTATGCCCGGCATTGACATATTCAAGTTCGCCTGTCCGGGTATTCAGGATTCCATAAAAAACCGTGACAAACATGCATGAAACACTCTCGTTACACAGCAGGCTGTTTACATAGTTCATACATTCTGCTGCAGGGATGGCCTTGAGTCCGGTTGCCCTGATCAGCGTTCTGCTTACTGCCATGAAAATGGCAGCAGGGACACCTTTTCCGGATACATCGCCGATCACAAAGCCAAGACGGTCGTTGTCAACCAGGAAAAAATCGAAAAAATCGCCGCCAACCTCTCTGGCAGCTACCATGGCAGCATAGATGTCGAAATCGGTGCGGGAAGGGAAAGGTGGAAAAGTCTTTGGCAAAATTGCCTGCTGGATCTCATTGGCGGTTTGCAGGTCATGCTGAATGGAGATCAGCTGGTCATGTTCGGCCATGGAGTTGCGGACTTGAGTGATCTCTTCCAATGTTTTGTTGATGGTGATCTCCAGGTCGTCGAAACTGATGGGTTTGGTAAGAAAATCAAAAGCCCCGCGGTTCATGGCCGTACGGATGTTTTCCATGTCACCGTAGGCAGAAACGATCACGGTTTTCAGTCCCGGATTTTTTAGCTCTTTCAGCTTCAACAATAAGGTAAGTCCATCCATTTCCGGCATATTAATGTCGGAGAGGATGATTCCGATTTCAGGAAATTCAATCAGCTTTGTAAGCGCTTCGAGGCCGTTGTGTGCAAAAACAAATTCATAAATGCCATCTCGCACCTGGCGACGAAACTTCTGCCGGATCAGAGGCTCAAGGTCTATTTCATCATCCACGACCAGTATCTTTACGTTTTTGAAAACAGGTTCAGTCATTTGCATTATTTTTTTGGAAGCGTAATGATAAATTCTGCGTATTCCCCCTCAAGGCTGTTCACCGAAATCTGTCCCTGGTGTTGCTGTACTATGATATCGAAACTGATGGAAAGGCCAAGACCGGTTCCTGAACCAGCAGGTTTCGTTGTAAAGAAGGGGTTGAACACTTTTTCGGCAACGGCAGCCGGCATTCCTTTCCCGTTGTCACGGATCTTAATTTCAACGGTATCATTCAGGCTTTTCGTACTTACTTTCAGCACCGGGAAATAGGCTTCCGCCAACTCCTTCTTTTTCTGTGCCGTGGAATAAAAGGCATTGTTGATCATGTTCAGAAATACGCGGCTGATATCCTGGGGAATAACGGTTACGGGGCCAAGTTCAGGATCATACTCACTTTCAAGTTTTATATTGAAAGTGTTGTCAGTTGCACGCATACCATGATACCCAAGGTTGACATATTCAGCAAGCATGGCATTCAGGTCGGTAGGCAGCCGTTCTCCTGACTTGCCCCTTGAATGCAGTAACATGCCCCGGATGATACTGTCGGCCCGTTTCCCGTGATCATTTATTTTTTTAACATTCCCCTGGAGATCTTTAATGATCCCGGTAAGGTATTCCATATCTTTCGATTCCAGCGAACCCGAAAGTTTGTTTAGCTCTTCCAGCATTTCCTGGGTGAGTTCAACGGAGAGTTCGGAGAAGTTGTTGACAAAATTAAGCGGGTTTTTAATTTCATGGGCAATCCCTGCCGTAAGCTGGCCAAGAGAGGCCATTTTCTCCGATTGAACCAGCTGGGCCTGGGCGGCCTTCAGTTTTCCGAAGGCAGTTTCCAGTTCCGCATGTTTTAGCTTTAATTCATTGGTCCGTTCATCTACTTTTTGTTCAAGTGTACGGTTGTATTCTTCCAGTTTTTCATTCGAATCCTGCAATTGCTGCGAAGCTTCCCGCAGATCGCGGATAGTTTGAGCCAGTTGTTTCTGCATGGATATAAATGCAAGATTCAGCCGGCCTATTTCATCTTTTGATTGGATCCTGGGCAGTTTTACTTCGAAATCTCCCTGGGCGAATTTTTCAGCAGCGAGGGTTAACTGCCGCAGGGGTTTTGTGATAGAGCGCGCGATGGTGATCAGAAGGATAAGTAAAATCAAAAAACTGCCGGCAGCAAGCATTCCGATGGTCCTGCTGAGTTGGGTCGCATCCGCCATAAATTCGTCCACAGGGAAAACTACCCCGACTGACCATCCATTGAGTGTTACCGGGGCATAGGCCAGCCAGCTTGGTTTTCCGTTCCTGGCATTTTTATAAATGATTTCTCCGAAGCCTGCTTCTCCGCGGATCATTTTTTTACCGATCTCCCTAAGTTCAGGCGAAGCACGCTCATCAGCGATGCTGAAAATGGTCTCGTTCATGATGAAATCCTTAACAGGATGACTTACGATAACCCCATTCTTGGAAATAAGGAATCCGAAACCTGTTTCATAAACTTTAATTCTGTTGACCTGTTTTTGAAACCAGTCAAGTGAAAGGTCGATGGTAAGGATGCCGATGAATTTTTTCTGTCCGTTCCTCCTGTCATACAATGGAACGGAGTAAGTTGATACCAATTGATCTACTCCGCCCACATCAAAATAGGGCTCACTCCACAATGCGATCCCCAGTTCCCTGGGGATTTGGTACCAGTCGAGGGTGAAATAATCATATTGGTCGTTACCCAGCTGTTTATATAAAATGGAGTCGGTTGTCCTGTAGTAATAATGAGCACAGTATTTTTCCTTCGGGTTGCGTGAATAAGGTTCGAAGGCTATGCATGCCCCCAGTATTTCATTATTCCCCTTTACCATCAGGGCGACAAAATCCCGCAAATCTTTTTCTGAATCAATATGACTTTCAACAATAGATGCAAAGTTGTCCGGGATCTCCTGGATGCCGCTCAGTACTTTTTCAATACGGGCTACCGTGGCACCCGTTAAATTTTCCGCATTGGTTTCCAGGTTTTTAACAACGATCTTGCGGGTAATTTTTAAATTATAATAGAAGAGTAGCAGGAAAATTATTCCCAGGGTGATCATGATGGAGATGATCAGTTTGAATGCCAGTCCGCGCCGGAGGAAACTTTTCGCTATCATGGTCCAACGGTGTTTACTGCTGATTTACTGAATTTCTTCATCGTGCTGAAAGGCAGGTAAAAACTGTCATACGGAATAATGCTGCCGATGAGACTGCTGTTCAGCATGATCCTGTTTACATTATTATAATCGTCTTTAAACAGTAACGTGTTAATTGAATCCTGCCCCCGTGGGATATACAGATCGTGGTAACAATTGAGCATCCATTGCTGGTGCGACCTGTTAACCGGACGGTTTTCTTTCCGGGTTATGCGGATGACGAGGTCAAGAGTTTCATCGGGGTGGCTGAACGCGTACTCCCAGCTTTCCAGTGTTGCTTCCACAAAATCGTAACATAGTCCCGGGTCGGACCGGGTTTTTTCCGTAAGGCAATAAAGCCCGTCTTCAGGGAAGTTCAGCCCATAATCTGCAAAAAAGAAAGTTTTAAGTTCATTGGTGTCATATCCGTTGTTGATAATGGCATGGTATTCATCAAACCAGTTGGCATTGATCACCTCTGCGCCATCGACCAGGAACAGGGTGTTGGTGCTGCCGATTGAAACCATTTCTACATCGAGGTTGTATTTGGCAAACAATGCCCTGGGCTGAAGCTCAAACCCCGACCAGATGGCTGCTTTTTTTCCATTCAGGTCATTCAGGGTGCGGATTCCGCTGCTTTTTTTTGCCAGCAGCATCAGGGACGACCTTGATGAAAGCTGTGCAATATTTACCAGGTTGATGCCTTCTGACCGGAGTTGAATGGCATTAACCAGCCAAAGGAGGGCAAAATCGGCATCGCCCTTTTTAATAATTTCTTTGTTCGATTTGAAAGGATCAAACGGAAGTATTTCAAGATCAATACCGCGTTTTTGGAATATTCCTTTTTCGATCCCGATGTAATAACCGGCAAATTGTGCAGAGGTGACCCAGTATGGCATGAGTCGTACCTTGCGTAATCCCGATGATGTGTGTGATTCTGAAGAAGAGGCTGGCCCCGTGTGTATGTCGCTGCGTTTGCCGTCCCCGCACGAAGAAATCAGCATGGCAACCAGGACGAGGAACCTGGCCGGTTTCCATTCACGGCATGGAGTCAGGAATAGGTGTTTGCAATTCATTTTGGCTGGGACCCGAATATCTGAGAAATTCCAAGTAAAGTTAGTTGATTTTTATAATTTTGAATAAAAATTATCTGATGAACGCACTTTTCTTCGACGGATCACTTTCATGGAGGAAGATCCCGACACCCCAGCCAAAGGATCATGAAGTGCTGATAAAAATTATATATTCGGCGATCTGCAATACCGACCTTGAAATTTTAAAAGGTTATATGGGTTTCACCGGCGTCCCCGGACACGAGTTTGTGGGTGAAGTTGTAAGCAAAGAAAGCAGGTTTTTTGGTAAAAATGTAGTTGGCGGAATCAACTGTGCATGTGGAACTTGCTATTTGTGCCAATCAGGGAGGGAGGTTCATTGCCCGTCACGTACCGTTCTTGGAATTCAAAACCATAATGGAGTGTTTGCCGATTTTATTGTACTTCCTGAAAGAAACTTGCTGGAAGTGCCTGAATCCGTATTGTTGGAATCGGCAGTGTTTACCGAACCACTGGCTGCTGCACTGAAGATTTTTGAACAAATTCATCTTAAGCCTTCCGAAAATGTTTTTATTTTTGGAGCAGGAAAACTGGGGCTGCTCATCGCGCAGGTACTCCGGTTGAATGGGTGCGATTATACTGCTTATACGCGCAGTGAATCAAAAGTTTCCCTGGCCCGTTCCCTGGGCATCCATGCAAGACTTGTGTCAACACTGGCGGATCAGGAAAAAGCAGAGGTTTGTATCGACTGTACCGGAAATCCCTCCGGGATCAATCTGGCTCTGTCACATCTTTATCCGGGGGGGAAACTTGTGCTGAAAACCACCGTTGCCAATGTGGAAAAAATTGACATGAACCAGGTCGTGATCAACGAGTTTGAAATTATCGGCTCGAGGTGCGGAAATTTTGAACCTGCGGTCAGGCTGCTTCGTGAAGGGCTGGTAAACCCTCAGCCCCTGATCACAAAAATAGTTTCATTTGACAACATTCTGGACGGATTTGAATATGCATCCAGGCCGGACTCACTGAAAGTTTTAATCAGGCATTGACATCAAAAATCTTTATTTCAAAAAAAGTTATAAGGTTAGAAAAAAATCACTTAATTTCGCATAACAAATTTTCAAACAACTTTATGAAAGCACTTACCAGAATCCAGTCCGGCGTTGCAATGGTTGCACTTTTCCTGGTCATCGCCCTCTCCGGTTGCAACAGTTCATCAACCGCTGATCAAAATGCAAATGCAGCCGCTGCAGATACCATTAAAAAGGAGATTACCCTGAGCCCCGAATCACAAAACCTTCTTTACTCATTTCCTACCCCTTTCGAGGTAACTTCCATGCTCGAAAAAGCAAAAGCGGGATTTATCTTCGACATCACCAATCCTCCTGCAAATGTGGGTAAATATTCCACCGAAATGAGTAAATCACTCAACCTGGGTGTGTACAGTGCCGATCTCAGCTACTCTGCAACCTATAACCGCACCGATGAAACAAATAAGTTTCTCGCCTGCACAAATAAACTGGCTGACGAACTGGGCATTGCGGGAGTTTATGACCAGACTTTGCTCGAAAGAGTTAAAAAATTCAATAACAACAAAGATTCCCTGATCGGCCTGATCAATAAAATATTCAGCCAGACCAGTAATTTCCTCTCTTCCAACAACCGTACACAGGTTGCTGTTCTCATCGCTGCCGGCGGATTCGCGGAAGGCCTTTACCTCGCCGCCACTCTTGGTGAAGTAGCAAAAGACAATACGAAAATCATGGCCGTAATTGCTGCCCAGATGGACAATCACATGAAACTGCTTACCATCATGCAGGTATACCAGGATGATGAAAGTATGAAGCCGGTTGTGGATGAAATCGCCAAATTAAAGCCAATCTGGGGCAATTATGACATTGCATCAGGTAAGAAAATACCACAGGAAAAAGTTGCTGAGATATGCGACCTCACAGAAAGTGTACGCAATGTATTTGTAAAGTAAAACTCTTTTAACACTTATTACACCGCCTCTTGCATGGGGCGGTTTTTTTATGCCGTAAAATTTGTATTTTTGAGATGGTTTAATCCGTCCCAATATGTCTGAACCTATCCTGATGGCCCTGGTTCAACTTTTTGCCATCGTCGCTGCTTCTGTAAAAAAGGATGTTTCAGGAAATTCCAGAACGATCCTCGAATCTTACCTTCGCCAGCACCTGAATGCCAGTGAGCTGAATGAATACCTCAAACTCTTCGATGAACTGCTTTTTTTTCATCAGCCTGAAGAAGAAGAAGCGGTGTTGATGGATGTCAGTGACCAGATTGCCGGTATTTGCCAGAAGGTGAACAAGGGCCTCCATCAACGGGATAAGATCCTGGTTTTTATAAAATTCATCGAGTTTCTGGATGAAGGGTATAAAGCCTTGCTTGCCGATCATCCCGAAGTGGAGTCCCTGTCGGAAAACTATATTCAGACCATCAGCAAATCCTTTAATCTTAGCGAGGCGGAATTTACTGATACTCTTAAATTTGCCACCGATCCTGATGATTTGTGCCTCCGTTCAGGGAACTTGCTCATCATCGCTGCTGAGGATTTGAATTCAGGCATGGCCTGCAAATTCTTACAGCGCGACCGTCTCACCGGACGGATCCTTATCCTCCACGTTCCAACCATAAATACGTTTCTGTGCCGGTACCTGGGAACGGATGAGCTTTTTTTGAACGGTCACACAATCATTCCTTTCAGGTCGTTTCTGTTTGATAAAGGATACATTCTTAAAAGTCAGAAAATAAGTCCTGTATATTATTCTGATATGATTTCGCAATTCCTGTTTAACAGGGAGGATGTGCACATTGTTTATTCTGCCAGGGAGATCGAATTCCATTTTAAAAACAGTATAAACGGCATCCAGCCATTCAGTTTCCAGGCAGTATCGGGCGAACTTATTGGCGTGATGGGCGGCAGCGGCGTAGGGAAGTCAACCCTGCTTAATGTGCTGAATGGAAATATTGAACTGGGGAGTGGTGAAATTCTTATCAACGGATTAGACATTCGCCATGAGGCTGAAAAACTGAGAGGCAGTATTGGTTTTGTTCCGCAGGATGATCTGCTGATCGAAGAGCTTACCGTATTTCAGAATCTCTATTACAATGCCAAACTTTGTTTTGACGGGTTCAGGGAGGAACAGATAAACAAGGCAGTTAATAAAACACTTGCCGATATTGATCTCCAGGCCAGCAAGGATCTGAAAGTTGGCGATCCGCTCAATAAATTCATCAGTGGCGGACAACGCAAACGGCTGAACATCGCCCTTGAACTGATTCGGGAACCCTCGATCCTTTTTGCCGATGAACCCACCTCCGGGCTCTCTTCCATGGATTCGGAAATGGTTATGCTGTTGCTGAAAGAGCAAACACTGAAGGGGAAATTGGTCATTGTCAATATTCATCAGCCATCTTCAGATATTTTCAAGCTGTTCGACAAATTGCTGATCATGGATAAAGGTGGCTACCCGATATTCTACGGAAATCCGATCGATGCGCTTACCTATTTTAAAACCATCAGCAATTTTGTTAATCCGGAGCAAAGTGAGTGTCTCAGTTGCGGGTATGTTAATCCTGAACAGATATTGCAGATCACGGAAGCAAAAACCGTGGATGAATATGGGAAAATAACAGGGCAACGAAAAATTGCCCCTAAAGAGTGGTATGCCCATTTCCGGAAGAATATTCAGCCGGCGCTGAAAACAGAGGCAAAGAAAATGGAGCTTCCCTGTTGCTTTTTCGAGATCCCCGGAAGGTTCAGGCAATTCAGGATTTTCAGCGTCCGTAATCTTTTATGCAAGATCACCAACACGCAGTACCTCCTGATCAACCTGCTCGAAGCACCTTTCCTGGCGGTCATGCTGGCGTACCTTACACGTTATAAGTTTGGTGATCAGTATCTTTTCAGTGATAACCGCAACCTGGTTCCCTATCTTTTCATGAGTGTAGTCGTTTCTCTGTTCCTGGGGATGATGGTCAGTGCCGAAGAGATTTTCAGGGACCGCAGAATCCTTAAGCGTGAAGCCTTTCTGCACCTGAGCCGTTTTAGTTATATCAACTCCAAGATCATCCTGCTTTTTTGTCTTTCGGCCATCCAATCCCTGTTATATGTGCTGGCAGGGAACCTGATCCTCGGAATCCACGGGATGACCCTCAGCTACTGGCTGATCCTGTTTGCCACCGCCTGCTTTGCCAACATTGTGGGGCTGAATATTTCGGCCGGTCTTAACTCCGTGGTGGCAATTTATATACTGATCCCGTTTATTCTTGTTCCCCAGCTCCTGTTAAGCGGAACCATTGTGCCATTCGATTATCTTAATCCGGCCATTGCATCACGGGAGAATGTGCCGCTGGTAGGCAATCTTATGACTTCCCGATGGACGTTTGAAGCCCTGGCCGTGGAACAATTCAGCAACAACAAGTATGAAAAGATTTTTTACCCGTATGATAAGGAAATGTCGAGGTATTCCTATATCACCGCTTATGTAATTCCAACCCTGAAATCGGAGCTCGACGAATGCCAGCGCAATTTATTTAAACATACAAATCCCGGGAAAACCAGCAATTATCTGGTTATCCTGAAGCATGAAATCCCCGTGTTACAGAAAGAAGCTGGTTTTTCCTCGTTTTCATATATTCACAGGTTGACGGAAAGTCAGTTGAGTGATACGGTGGTTCAGTTTACCAAAGCCTTCCTCGACTCTCTCAGCCGGCATTTTTCATCCCGATTGGATGCAGTTTCGACCCGGCGCGACAAAACATATGAAAAACTAAGAGCCAGGCTGGGCGATGAGGGAGTTTACCAGTTTAAACAGGCCAGTTATAATGAAAACCTTGCCGACCTGATTATGAACAAAGGTGCAGAGAATAAGATAATTGAAGGAAACGGCAAGCTGATCCAAAAGAAGGATCCCATTTTTATGGAACCTGTTTCACATGATGGCCGGGCTCATTTTTATGCTCCGGTAAAAATTATCGGTTCATGGAAAATAGATACTTTCTGGTTCAATTTCTTCATCATCTGGTTGATGTCGTTTGTACTTTACTTAACGCTGCTTCACGATACCCTGCGAAAAACGATTGAGTATTTTGAGCGGGTGAAGTTCAGGAGGAATAAATGACGAATATGGGAATGACGAATATGGGAATGAGGGTTATTCCAGGCTGGTTTTTCTGATCCGGTCGATTTCGTCCATGGTGAAGACACCTGCTTTGTGGAGTTTCAGGAATTGTTCGGAAATACCATCTCCGAAAACAAGTACATCGTCGGTATTGATGGTTACCTTCACTCCGTGGTCGAATAAAATTCTGATGGGATGAGTTTTATAGGAACGAACGCGTTTCAGCCTGATATTGCTTGTGGGGCATACATTTAAAACAATTTGATTGGATACAAGCCATTTCATGACCTCTACAGAATCGGCCGCACCTATGCCATGCTGCACCGCATCAAGTTCCAGTATCTCCACAGCCTCCCTGACTGAATCGGCAGAACCGAATTCTCCCGCATGTGCTTTGCATTTCATGCCCAGGTTCTTAGCCAGCCGGTATAACTCTTTGAAGGCAGAGATGGGTTGAGCATTTTCATTATCATAAAGATCAATGGATTGAAAGAACTTGTACTCCATGTAAGTTTCGAATCCGGCAAGCAGCGCGGGCAGTGGTTTGTTTCGCGGAAATCCAAGTTCAGGGCGGAAATCAATTTCCGGCGCCACACGTTGATGTGTTTCTCTTAAAACTTCCACAATTCTTCCCGGTGAAATGTTAAATATGCTTCCAAACAATACATCAATACTCATTTCCAGGAGGGTTACTCCATCAAATCTTGCCTGGACAAAGGCTGCTTCCACCGCTTTTTCAAAGGCGCCGGGTATTTGAAAAAATGAACGTAACTCCTTGCCTATCCATAGGTTCAGGTCTTCTATACCCGGCTGAGTGGCTTTGAAAGCTGACAGTTTACGTCCGTAAAATTTCTCGATAACCAACCGTTTGCCTCCCAGCAGGCAATGGTTATGGCAATCGCTTTTTGAAAGCATACGGAAAAGCCTGATGTCTGGAGTGTTTATCCGTTGCACCTGCAGCTTTGTTTATATTTTCGTGCAACTTTATCGGTCTGTTTCATTACCCGCATGAGATTGGCACCCCATATTTTTCGTATCTCATTTTCCGAGTATCCCCGTTTCACAAGTTCAAGGGTAATATTGCCCATTTCACTTACGTCAAAACACCCGTTCACACCGCCTCCGCCATCGAAATCAGTGCCAATGCCCACATGATTGATGCCTGCCACTTTTACTATATGGTCGATATGGTCGGCCACATCAGCCACATCAGCCAGTTTTTGGGGAAATTGCTCATTGATGGCATTCCATTCTTTTCTTGCCGCTTTCATTTCAGCATCGTTTAATCCGTCGAAATCACGAAATTTTTTCCTTACCGCAGCACGTGCCGAATCACGGGGAGGGTTCGGGGCCGGTGTTTTAACATAATCACTCAGTATACACATCTGAACAACACCCCCGTTTTTTGCAATGGCCCTGAGCAGGTCATCGGACAGATTCCTGGGATTATTGCAAAGTGCTTTGGCGCAGGAATGTGAAGCGATCACAGGAGCCTGGGTAAAAGCCAGCACATCCGTTAATGCCTTATCCGAAATATGAGAAACATCCACCATCATTCCAACATGGTTCATTTCCTGAACAACGGTATAACCATACTGGCTGAGCCCGTTGTGTTCTGTTGTGTCGGTAGAAGAATCGCAGATGTCGTTGTTTTTAGTATGGCAGAGGGTGATGTACCGCGAGCCCCTCAGATAAAACGTACTGATGAGAGACAGGTCCTTACCAATGGCATAGCCGTTTTCAATTCCCATGAATACTGCCCTTTTGCCGCATTTTTTTAAGCAGATAACATCCTCCGGCGAAACCGCTGGTCCTGCAAGATCATCGTTGCGTGACAATACCGCGTCAATGGTATCGAACAGCATGACCGATCGCAGTCTTACCTTTTCATATCCTTCAGCATTGCGTGGCCCCTGTGAAACAAAAACCCCAAAAAAGGCCCCGTCAAGTCCGCCGGCTTTCATTCTGGGAAAGTCGATTTTTGAATATTCTTTTCGTGAATCATGTTCCACCGCCATGTCGAACCCTTTCTGGATCAATTGTAAAGGGGTATCCGTATGAGAGTCAATTGTGATCACTGCACGATGAATGGCTGCTGCTTTTTTTGCAAGGCCGTCTGGCTTTTCAGCTGATTGACCCTGAAGGCATATCAGTAAGCTCAATATAATAAATCCCGGATGTATCCTCATTGCCTTTTTTTGGTTTTGTATTTTAACTTTCCAAATTATACCTGGCTTATCAGTTGACGCAGATAAAGCTGAATTGTGTTTTCCAAACCCAGGTACAGGGCATCGCATATCAGGGCATGGCCAATGGAAACTTCAAGCAAACCGGGTACCTGTTCTGCGAAGTACTTTAGATTTTCCAGGTTCAGATCATGGCCCGCATTAATTCCCAGTTCTGCCTCAATGGCTGCATTTGCTGCCATAACGAATGGTTTTACAGCCTGTTCACGTCCCGAAGGATAATATTTTGCATAAGATTCAGTGTATAGTTCAATTCTGTCAGTTCCGGTTTTTGCAGCCTCGTAAATCATCACGGGGTCGGCTTCAATAAAAATGGATGTCCGGATCCCATTTCGATGAAACTCGGTGATGACCTCTTTCAGAAACAGGGCATGGACGATGGTATTCCAGCCTGCATTTGAAGTGAGTGCCCCGGGTGGATCAGGTACCAGTGTGACCTGTTCCGGACGAACCCTGGTAACCAGTTCAATAAATCCGGGTGAAGGGTATCCTTCAATGTTAAATTCGGTGGTAATCAATGGTTTTAAATCCAGGACATCTTTATATCGTATATGCCGTTCATCGGGACGGGGGTGCACTGTGATGCCCTGCGCTCCAAATCTTTCACAATCCAGGGCGGCTTTGATCACATTGGGAATATCGCCTCCCCTGGCATTGCGCAGGGTGGCAATTTTATTGATATTGACACTTAATTTGGTCATTTCAGCGAGGTTTGGTGCAAAGCTACGATAAATGGCAAAATGCAAAGTGCAAAATTCATTTCCTTTTTTATACTTTTGACTGATTGAATCCGGGAATATTCCGGGATAAGAAAGTAATGTGGTTAAAATGAAAAACAGTATAATTTGAGGGCAGTCATTCAACGTGTTACACAGGCATCGGTTTGTATCGGTGGCGAGATTTCCGGTAAGATAGGCCAGGGTTTTCTGGTGCTATTGGGGATTGAGGAGAGCGATACATTGCAGGATATTGAGTGGCTTTGCGCCAAACTTGTTAATTTGCGGATATTTAATGACGAAGCAGGAGTTATGAACCATTCTGTACTTACCTCGGGAGGAGATGTACTGGTTGTGAGCCAGTTTACCTTGTATGCCAGTACTAAAAAAGGGAACAGACCTTCATACATTCGGGCGGCAAGGCCTGAAATTGCCGTTCCGCTTTACGGGGAATTTATCGGTCAACTGGAAGGCCTGCTCGGCAAGAAAGTGCAGACTGGCAGATTTGGAGCCATGATGCAGGTGGAACTGGTAAACGATGGCCCTGTAACTATTCTGATAGATACAAAACAAAAAGACTGACTTTCAATAAGGAAAAATTAGGTTTATTCATAAATAATATTGATCTTTGGAACCGTCAAATCCCATATACCCGGAAAAAAAATAGTTGCCTCAATATACAAACACACGAATCAATCATGAGAAGCAATCTTGGTCTCGGAGTAGATACAAAAAAACACCCGGATGGTGCCTTTCAGAGAATTGAGGCTGCTTACATGGCTTTGTTTGAACTTGACAACAACGCCATTCTCCTTGTCCGTGCGTCAGATGGTATTGTGCTGGAGGCAGGCAGGGAGTGTGAAGAGATGCTTGGGTATCCTGAATATGGACTTAAAGGAGTGCATGTATCCGGTTTCATGAGTGATTTTCCTGATGCGCTGCAGGATAATGGAGAGGAAGAAATTTCACATGAGATACGGCACCACATGCTCGAAACCACCTGGAAGCATCGTGACGGATTCGAAATCCCGGTAAGAGTAAACAGGAAAAGGATAGGTGCACCGGGAGAACCGGTGCTTATTTTCATTGCCCGCGACATTCGGGAACTGAAGGCAAAAGACACTGCGTTGATTGCCAGTGATGCCCGTTACTACGATTTGGTTGAAAATAGCGGAGAAGGGCTGGGAATCGTGGATACAGAGGAGTATTTTACCTTTGCCAACCCTGCCGCATGCGAGATATTCGGGTTGCCTGCCGATGAAATGGTTGGTAAAAACCTGAATACATTTCTCAACACCACGGCGATCGAAGAAATAAAGTTACAAACAGCTATTCGTAAGGAAGGTCAGAAAAGCATTTATGAGCTTGAAATAATCCGGCCGGATGGAGCACATCGCTGGCTCATCGTTACAGCCACTCCGCAGTATAACTCAGAGCGAAAATTTATCAGCACACTGGGGATTTTTCGGGATATAACCCAGCGCAAGCTGGCCGAGACCAAGGTTCGTGAAAGTGAACAGCGGCTCCATGAGATTGTTGACCTGACAAATGACTGGATATGGGAAATCGATCCGAAATGGAATTACTCCTTTGTTTCGTCAAGAGTGTTCGATATTCTGGGGTACCTGCCTGAAGATCTGATCGGTAAATCTCCTTTTGATTTTCTCCTTCCCGAAGATGTTGAAAGAGTCAAAACGGGCATCCGGGGGCTGGTGCATGAATTCAAACCCCTGAATGCAGTTGTAAACCGGGCCACCCATAAGGATGGGCATGTTGTTTACCTGGAAACTTCAGGAACTGCAGTGTTTAACGAACAGGGCACCTACCTTGGCTACCGTGGAGCTGACCGGGACATAACCCTGCGTAAATTGTATGAGCGCGAATTGATAGTGGCTAAAGAAAAAGCAGAAGAATCTGACCGGCTGAAATCAACAATTCTCGCCAATATCAGTCATGAACTTCGCACACCATTGAGCGGAATTTTAGGGTTTGCAGAAATCCTGAAAGAGGAACTTCATAAAAGTGAATATGAAGGTATGATTGATCACATTCATGTGTCGGGCAAAAGATTGATGACCACGCTGAATTCAATTATTACCTTGTCGCAGCTGGAAGCGGGGAAAATCAGGGTGACCAGGACCATAATCTCACTGGAGCCAGGTATTTTATCTGTAGTAGAATCAATGAACAGCCTGTTTGCAGAAAAACAATTATATATCAATACAGAACGTGTACTTCCTCTGGTGCTGGAAACAGATGATCAGCTTTTTAAGCAGTTGATGCAGCAGATTTTGGATAATGCGGTAAAATTTACCGAGCGGGGAGGAGTTACCGTGGAAACCCTTGAGGTTACTGAGAAAGGGAAGGAATGGACCATCGTAAAGATAAAGGATACCGGGATCGGGATTGATCCTGCCTGTTACGACCTGATTTTCCAGGAATTTCGCCAGGTCAGCGAGGGTTTAGGGCGTAAGTACCAGGGAATTGGAATTGGCCTTTCCATCTGTAAAAAAATAATTGACCTGCTTGGGGGGAAAATTATCATTGAAAGTGAGACAGGCCGCGGCTCCGTTTTTTCCATCTGGCTCCCGTCCCATACCGGGGAAAAACCCATAAAGCAAATCAGCCCGCAACCGGAAGAGGTTATTCTTACGGATGCGGTTGTTCCATTATCGGGTAACCTGCCAATGGTCTTGCTGGTAGAAGATAATCTGGTGAATAAGGAACTGACTATCCTGTTTCTCAGGAACATCTGCCAGGTGGACTATGCACCCGATGCGGCATCCGCCATTGAAATGGTCAAATCCAAACAATACCATGCCATCCTGCTTGATATCAACCTGGGAAACGGGATGAATGGCATCGAGGCAACCAGCGTGATCAGGAAGATGCCCGGTTATGCAAAAACTCCCATTATAGCAGTAACCGGCTATACGATGGCGGAAGAGATGGAAGAATTATACGCCGCCGGATGCACCAGCCATATTGCAAAACCATTTAACAGGCAAACGTTGCTTACCATGTTACAAGTGGCTATGCAAGCCGTTTCTCCGCATTAACAAAAAAATAACAGTTACTGGTTGTACATGTTAAATTATTGATGTAATTTTGTACTGTTATAAATAAGTAAACACACTAAAACCCAAATACCATGAAAAAAGTTGTTTTGTTATTTTCAGCTGTAATGCTGATCGCAGGTTTAACCTTTGCTCAGACCCCACAAAAACAGGATAAAGCTGCAAAACCTGCAGAAAAAACCGAAAAGGTTGCCAAGGATTCAAAATCAGGTTGTGACGAAAAAACCAAAGCTGCCTGTGGTGAAGCAAAAAAAAGTTCAAGCTGCTGCTCTTCAAGTAAAAAAGCCACTCCTGCAACAGCTACTCCTGAAAAGAAGTAGTCAGCGCAGTTGTCTGAATTCATATCTAAAAAGGGGCTTATGCCCCTTTTTTATTTGAATGTGGGTGACTTGCCGGGAATTCTGAAAACAATGGGCATTCGCACCATGACGCGAACCGCCCGGCCATTGCGCTTCCCCGGTTCCCAGCGCGGCATCTCTCTTGCTACCCTGATAGCTTCCTCATCGCATCCGCCGCCAATACGGTTGACCACGTTCACATTCGAAACCGATCCATCCACTTCAACCACGAAAACAACCATGACAACTCCCTGAACAAATGCTTTTAACGCAGATTCAGGGTATTTTACATGTTTCCGAAGATAATATAACCTCGACTCATCCCCTCCGGGATATCTTGGGTAAACATCAATGGAGGTTGCCAATCCGGTGTCTTCTCCTATTCCTTTTCCAAGGCCGCTTCCACCCTGTTTTGCTGCAGAATCTATGTTTGTTTTTTCTTCATCGGGTCTTTCTTCAGGAGGATCATCAGTTTTTTCCGGTTCCTTCGTCCTCACAGTGTCAGTTACTACGGGTGTTCGGGCAATTTCCGGCACCTGCCTGGCAAATGCCCGGGTTACACTGCTGGTCTCTTCACTGGGTGGCGGGCTCATGTCATAATAGGCCACTTCATACATCAAGTCACCTTCAATCAGAGGCACAGGATCAAAATAGTAGGAAAACCAGGAACTGAATACCACAATCGATACGATCAGGCTGCCCAATGCCAGGGAGATAAGCAGGTATCTGGAATATTTTTTTCTGAGATCATAGGCCCCATAAGCCTTATTTCTTCCTTCAAAGGCCAGTTCATCCAATCCCGGAGTTCGGTTGCTGATCATTCGTCGAGATATAGTTTTAGAAATTCTATCTCGCGGCGTTCCCGTTTTGTTGGTCGTCCGGCGCCTCGCTCCCTGAACTCAAATCCCGTATCTCCCGGACGTTTCAGTTTCTGGTATTCTGATTCCGGGGTAAGATCTTCCATGGAATCAGCTACAAGTTTAGCAGAAACCCGGTGGCCGATAGGAGCAATTACTTTAACGGTTTTCGTGACGGGGCCAAGTGAAATTGTGACCACGTCCGCTATTTTTATATCCCGCGAAGCCTTTACAGCCTGATCGAGAATTTTCACCTTCCCCGACCTGCAGGCATCAGAGGCAAGACTTCGCGTTTTAAAAATCCGGACTGCCCAAAGCCACTTATCAATGCGGATGCCGCCTTCCATCAATTTATTTTTGCCGGAAATAAATTTCCATTGGAACTCCGTTGAAATCAAATTTTTCCCGAAGCTTGTTTTCTATAAAACGCTTGTAAGGTTCCTTTAAGTATTGAGGGTGGTTGCAAAAAAATGCAAACGATGGAAAAACAGTTGGAAGTTGCATGGCGTATTTGATCCTGACATATTTACCTTTCGTAACCGGCGGAGGCATAGCTTCAATGATGGGCAGAATAAAATCGTTAAGGGCTGATGTCCCGATTTTTTTCGACCTGTTTTTATACACCTGGATCGCAGTTTCCACCGCTTTAAATATGCGTTGTTTTGTTACCACGGAGGTAAAAATAACCGGAACATCACTAAACGGTTTGATCTGGTCAAGAATCGATTCCTCTACATATTTGTGTGTGTTGGTCTCTTTTTCAACCAGGTCCCATTTGTTTACCAGGATGACAACACCTTTATGGTTTTTTTCGATCAGGGAGAAGATGTTCAGGTCCTGCGCCTCAAAACCCCGCTCTGCATCCACCATTAAAATGCATACATCGCTGCTTTCGATGGACCGGATGGCACGCATGACGGAATAAAATTCAATATTTTCGGTCACCTTTGATTTTTTCCGGATGCCTGCCGTATCAATAAGAT
>CAZVNF010000006.1:44751-48011 GCA_964628215.1 uncultured Draconibacterium sp. | reverse complement strand
AATGCCTTTACACCCAACGGAGACGGGTTGAATGACCGTTTTTTCATTCTTGGCCTGCCTCCCGAAAATATTACAAAATTCAACATCCGGATATTCAACAGATGGGGGCAGGTTGTTTACTCTTCAATGGATATTCTGGAGGGCTGGGATGGAAAGATGAACGGAGAGATTTGCCCGGAAGGAAATTATGTGTGGGTGATTTATTATGAAGACGACAAAAAGACCACGACCAGTAACAAAGGCACTGTAATGCTGTTGCGATGACAAGTTAGTTCATTTCGAAATGGTAAAAAGTTTGCTGTTTTTCTTTTTTGTCATTGCCTTTGCAGAATTCTGTGCTGCCCAGAATGCTGATTTTACCCTTCCGGATACTATTTGTGAAGAAAATCCAGTAGTTATTTCAGATGTGCAACCTGTCACGGCCATTTCCTACAAATGGAGTTTTTGCAGTGGAAATGCTTCGTCGGAACCGGATGGTGTCAACATGGGCAACCCCAACCAGAAACTAAATGCCCCTCATTTTATTACTTTGGCGCAGGATATTCCGGGGTATTATACTTTTACGGTAAATAACGGAAATGCGAAAATAATCCGGTGTTTTTACGGTACATCACTTGATCAGTTTCCATCTGTGATCACGGATCTTGGAAATTTCGGTTACACTCCGGGTGCTCTCAAAGGAATCCAGGTAAAAAAGGACCAGGGGGTCTGGTACGGGTTTATAGCCGGCCCTGCTGAATTGCTGAAATTGGATTTTGGCGCCTCGCTTTCCACCACGCCAACGGTTACAAAAGTATCATTACCCGGACTTTATCCTTATGGATTGGTGATAATAAAAGAGGGGTCGGAATGGATCGGTTTTTTCACGGATGATGCACGAAACAGTCTGTTCCGCGTGGATTTCGGAACAAACCTGAACAACAACAGCCCGGCAGTCACCGACCTGGGAAATCTTGGCCAGCTGGATGGGCCGTCAGGCCTGGCCATTGCAGAGGAGAATAATGTATGGTATGCTTTTATCTGCAATACCACCAACAGTACACTGAGCAGGGTGAAATTCGAGTCTACTTTAAAGGATCCGGCTCCCACGGGAGTTTTATTGCCTGTCATCACGGGATTGGTGCAGAATCATGGAATCAGCCTTATCAGTGATTGCGGAGGATTCAGCGGTTTTGTAACAAACCAGGTGGCCGGGACATCACGCTGCATTGTTCACCTGGTATTTGAAAATGGGCTGGGAGGGCTGGTGTCCGGTTATAATATTGTTAATAACGGGATATTGAATTATCCCCTCGGAATAACAGATTTTGTAAGAGAGGGAGGAACATTGTATGCATTTGTATCCAACTCTGGCAGTTCATCTATCACCCGAATGTTTTTTCCTTCTACCCCCTGCATGTCGCAGCCCTTTTTTAATGATCGTGATCCTCCTCCTTTCTCCTATCCCGATCCGGGAAGCTATAATATTATGCTCGATGTGCTCGACGGGAATTCAGTACAGTCAAACAAGTGTAAAAAAATCGTGGTCATAGCAAAACCGGAAATTGCCCTGGGTAATGACCGTACTATTTGCCGGGGTGATTCACTGGAATTTGATGCGGGTGCCGGCGCCAGTCTTTATCAGTGGTCAACCGGAGCTGCCACGCGCACGATCACCGTGGGTACGACCGGCACATACTGGGTTCGCGCAACCAATCCCTGGTCTTGTGAAGCCTTTGATACCGTTGCTGTTATGGTGAAGAATAATTCTGAAGGGTATGTTGATACCACTATTTGCCAGGGATTGGCATACTATGTTCAAAATGGATTGCAATATCTCGGCGGGATTTATCATGATACCCTTCAAAGTGCGAATGGCTGCGACAGTATTGTAAAAACAAAACTTCAGTTTGAAGATTGCCCATTACAGATATGGTGCCCTAACGCATTTACCCCGAACGGGGATGGCGTAAATGATTTTTTCAAACCGGTGGGGACCAATGTCGCCAAATACTCTCTGAATATATACAACCGCTGGGGAGCGCTGATTTTTAAATCTGCCGATATCGCCGAAGGCTGGAGCGGGGAGATCAAAGGAAGGAAAGCCGAACCAGACACTTATACATATATTGTTGTTTATGAGGGTATTTATACCCCCGGAGAAATACACCAGGTAACCGGTAGCTTTACATTGGTGAGGTAAATCTCCAATACACTCATTCAACCTGGTTCTTGTTTTAATAATTGCATTCCAAGCCGTATTTTTATACTTTTACAGTTCGATAATTTACTGTGAATTTTAAATGCCGGTCTATGAAAAGACGTTTCCTGATTCTTTTTATCTTTGCTATTACTATCGGACAATCAAGTTCTTACGGGCAAACCACGAGCCTTCCGGATGCATCATCGGGTCTCCCCTTTTTGTCACCACGCGACCAGCAAACCCCAACGCAAATCCCGGGTCAGCCGATTCGCTCCAGTGAATCTCCCGACCGCATGGACTGGTGGCGAAACGCACGCTTTGGCATGTTCATTCATTGGGGATTATATGCGGTACCGGCTGGTGAATGGAACGGGAAAACAGACTATGGTGAATGGATCCGCAGTTCGGCCGAAATTCCTTTGCCGGTGTATGATCAGTTCAGGCCAAAATTCAACCCGGTGAAGTTTGATGCCGATTCCTGGGCGAAAATGGCCTTTGAAGCGGGGATGAAATATATTGTGATCACCTCGAAACACCATGACGGGTTTTGCATGTTCGATACTAAGCAGACGGACTTCAATATTATGACCACTCCGTTTAAACGTGACCCGATGAAGGAATTGGCAGCGGCCTGTAAAAAGTATGGGTTGAAGTTCTGCTTTTATCATTCGATCATGGACTGGCACCACCCTGATTACCTGCCACGACGTGTATGGGAAAATGATCGTCCCTCAGAAGGAGTTGATTTTGATCGTTATGTGGCCTATATGAAAGCCCAGTTAAAGGAATTGCTTACCAATTATGGAGATATCGGGGTTTTGTGGTTCGACGGGGAGTGGGAGAACACCTGGAATGAGAAATACGGAAAGGAGATTTACAGCTATGTAAGGGGTCTTCAACCGGACATCCTGGTGAATAATCGTGTGGGGGCTGGCCGGCTCGACATGGAAGGACTCACCAAAGAGGGTGCTTTTGGCGGAGATTTCGGAACCCCCGAACAACAGATCCCTGCCAAAGGGCTTCCCGGGGTTGATTGGGAAACCTGCATGACCATGAATGACCACTGGGGTTACAATAA
>CAZVNF010000006.1:0-44651 GCA_964628215.1 uncultured Draconibacterium sp. | reverse complement strand
CCGGGGTTGATTGGGAAACCTGCATGACCATGAATGACCACTGGGGTTACAATAAAGCAGATAAAAAGTTCAAATCTGTGGGGGAAATGATTCGAATGCTGACCGATATCGCTTCAAAGGGTGGAAATTACCTGCTGAACATCGGCCCCACCGCGGAAGGGTTGTTCCCCCGTGAAAGTATCGACCGGCTTTCCGCCATCGGAAAATGGATGAAGACAAACGGAGAGTCAATCTATGGAACCCAGGCAAGCCCGTTCAGCCAGTTGTCGTGGGGAAGGTGCACACAAAAAACCACAGTGTCCGGATGCATCCTCTACCTGCATGTCTTCGATTGGCCCGCAAATGGCAAACTTGAGCTTTCGGGGGTGCTGAATACCCCTCAAAAAGCTTTTTTACTGTCCGATCCTGCCAGGGCTCAGCTGGAAGTTACACGAAACAATGATGCGCTGGTGATCACACTTCCTTCCATCGCTCCGGATACGGCTAACAGTGTAATCGCATTATATCTCCAGGGAAAACCCGATCTTACTGATCCCCCGGAATTTAAGACAGAATTCACCATCTTTGTCGATTCCCTCGAAATACCGCTTGCCACCACCCGCGAAAACGTTGACATTCGCTACAACACGGGGGAATTTGAACCGGCAATCGGTTCTGCACTCTACAGCAACCCGTTTGTGATCACGGCCACCTCAGTTGTCAATGCGCGGTGTTTCCGTAACGGCAGACCCGTTAGTGGAACCATTACAAGGGAATTCACAAAAGTCACTCCGTTAAAAGCGCTGTTTTCTATTGAGTCAGTTAAAGAAGAAAATAAAACACAGGCACTTTCGCCCGGATTGAATTTCAAGTACTTTGAAGGGGCCTGGGATAGTTTGCCTGATGTAAGTTTAATAAAACCTGTGAAGGAGGGTTTTGTTCCCGATTTTGTATTTACCCCGCGCCTGGCGAATGATAACTTCTGCTTTGAATATTCCGGTTACGTAAGGGTTCCCGAAACCAGCGTGTATTTCTTCTACACCAGTTCCGATGATGGCAGCCGTTTATGGATCGATGATCAGCCGGTGGTGAACAACGACGGTCTTCATGGACAGGCAGAAAAATCAGGCAGCATCGCACTTGCCGGTGGCTACCATAAAATCCGTGTGGCGTTTTTTGAGCGAACCGGGAGCGATAACCTTGTGGTTTTCGTAAAAAGTCAAAAAAAGCCAAAAAGCATACTTCCGAAGGAATGGTTGTTTTATAACCCCTGAAAACCTTGATCTCTATGCGAAAAGTTTTGTTTCTTGTCCTGATCTGTATTACAGGGATGATGTCCGCACAGGTAACCCTTCCGGATAATTATATCAAAGGATACGAAAAATCTGTGAAAGGCGGTGGCTTCCTGTACCATTCCCCACAACCGGATGTGAACTCTTCACTCCTGTTAAGGTCCATAGATTCAGTGCAGTACATATCATGGCTTACCGATACCCTCCCGGGTGTTTTTGAAGGGCAATCGGTAACTTTTATCTGGTTGTTCGGAATCGATGCAAATACCGACAGCCATATTTTCAAACTTTATGTTAACGGAACCTATTGTCTCTCCTTTTCCAACCCGCTCACCCCGGATTTAAAACCCTGGCAGGTGGAAGGAGTGAATGGATCTTCCCTTTACTTTAAAACGACGATGCTGGATAAATACAGCGATCCGATGGGATATGCCCTGCTGCGATTGCCTTCATCGATGGTGATTAAAGGTAAGCCTCAGCAGATCAGAATTGTAGGGGAATCAAAAGAGAGCCGTTCATGGTATATGACGTTTGAGGCCGGGGTGGAGGAGAGTCTTATCATTAAACAAGTACCTGCAGTTGTAAAAAGAGATGACGGAAATGCCATCCCGGTGCTGTTCCGGTTCGTTCACCTCGGAGAACCTGTTACAGGCACCCTTGCAATTGCCGGAGGCCCTGAAAAATCATTTACACTTGAAACCGGTTTCAACGAAGTGAAGGTCCTCATCCCTGAAAGCACATCTCCCGGCGAGCATACCGCCACCATTCAAATTGCCGGACAAAAGCCCTTTTACCAGAATTTCGCTATTTCGCCACCTCGCCATTTCACTATTTATCTTGTCCAGCACACCCATACCGATATCGGTTACACAAGGCCTCAAACTGAAATTCTGCCTGATCACCTGAGGTATCTCGATTATGCACTTGATTTTTGTGATCTCACCGATTCCCTGCCCGATGATGCCCGGTTTAGATGGACTTGTGAAACATCATGGGCAGTGAGGGAATACTTAAGAACACGGCCCCCTTCCCAGGTTGATCGCCTCAAACGCCGTGTGAACGAGGGGCGTATCGAACTTACCGGCTTGTTTCTGAATTCATCCGACCTCGCCGATGAAACGTTGATCGCTGCCACCCTTCAGCCTGTCAGGGAGATCCGCAAACTTGGATTTCCGGTGAAATCTGCCATGCAAAGTGATATCAACGGAGTGCCCTGGTGTTTAACCGATTATCTTTCGGGTGCCGGCATCGAATATCTGAATATGGCCCAGAACACTCACCGGGCCGAAAAACCTTTCGACAACCCCACAACCTTCTGGTGGGAGTCGCCTTCAGGAAACCGGGTTCTGGTAAACCGGCCCGAACATTATATGTGGGGCAACAGCCTGGGTATCCTTACCAGCATGGAAACCTTTGCTGACGGGTTGTTTCAGCATTTACAGGATATTACTGAAAAGGGATATCCCTATGATCATTATGCAATCCAGTTCAGTGGATACCTGACCGATAATTCACCGCCGTCGACCACCGCCTGCAAAACAGTGGAACAGTGGAATCAAACATACATCTGGCCCAGGTTACGGCTGGCCACACTGTCGGAGTTTATGGATTACCAGAAGATGAATCATTCGGATGAGTTTCCGGTGATCCGGGGAGCCTGGCCCGACTGGTGGATGGATGGCTTTGGGTCGGCTGCATTGCAAACGGCCTATGCACGGGCAGCCCATGCCGATTATATTGCCAACGAGGGGCTGATGTCCATCGCGGCCATCATGGGTGTGCCTGAAAATAAGTCAATCAATGAGTTGCATTCACAAATCACCGACGACATCGCATTTTATGATGAGCACACCTTCGGCGCAGCAGAAAGCATCACAGACCCTCTATGCGAGAACAGTGTTGTACAGCTGGGTGAAAAGGAATCTTATGTATGGAGTGCCGTGAAAAAGAACCGAATCCTGCGGGAAGAGGTAATGGGACAGGTACAACCTTTTCTGCCAAAATCGGAGGTGCCATCGGTCACCGTTTTCAATACACTAAACTGGACAAGGTCGGGGAATATGCCGGTATATATTGATCATCAGTTGCTTCCAAAGGATAAAAAATTCCGGGTGCTTGATCAGGCCAGCCGCGTTGTGCCTGTTCAGCCGATTTCCACCCGCGAGGAGGGAACCTGGTGGATGATGCAGGTGACTGATGTGCCACCCCTCGGGTTTCAAAGCTATCGCATTGTGACCGAACAGGAACCACAATCATTCCCGGATGAAGCGGCTTTCACCGGGTTGCTTGAAAACGACTACTATCGTATCAGGGTTGATTTGAAAACTGCTAAAATAACCGGATTCCATGATAAACAATGGAAGAGGGAATTGATTGATGAGAATTCAACCTGTTCCACCGGTGAAATCATATATGAACGCCTTGGAAAAAACCGGGGGCAGCTGGAGCAGCATAAGCTGGACGAATTTACCCGTACATCCTGGAATCATCTGAGGGTGGGACCCTTGCGAAAGGGGCAGGTATGGCAGAGTGTCATCATTTCGGGGCAGATTAAAGGTTGTGCCGATTCATCGGGGGTGCATTGTGAAATCAGGCTGTATCATCATGAAAAAAAGGTGGAGTTTTGCTATTCGATGAAAAAGCTTGCTGTGACGGATCCGGAGGGTGTTTATGTTGCATTTCCATTCAAAGTGGACCATGGTCAGCATGTGGTGGAAGTTGCCGGCGGAACGATGGTTCCCGGAAAGGATCAGATCGAAGGGTCATCTGCAGACTGGACCGGGATTCAGAATTTTGTATCCCTGCGCAGTGACAGTGGTCAGATTGTCTTTGTATCACCTGAAATTCCATTGGTGCAATTGGGAGAGATCAATCTCGGGAAATTTGACCGTGTGGCCCATCCTGTATCAGGGTCAATATTTTCGTGGGTACTGAATAATTACTGGACAACCAATTTTCTGGCCAGCCAGGAAGGAGAATTAAAATGGACCTACCAGGTTACATCCGGAGCCAGTCCTTCAAATACTCTTGCCACACAATTTGGCATGGAAAACCGGATCCCTTTTCTTTACCGGGTATTCCCTGGTTCCTCAAGCCCTGATTCCTTATTGGTCCGCAGATCTTTTTTTTCGAGCAAAATAAATAGCATTGCACTCATTTGCTCCCGCCCTTCCACCTACACTAAGGGGGTTGTGTTCCATTTGCGGGAAACAGCCGGACATGCTGATTCGATTGCGATTGATGATATGAGGCTTTCATCTGTTACGCTGGGGCGAGCACTAAACGCCGTATCGGCCACCGAAGTGAATGTACTTGAAGAACCATTACGAAAGTTATGGGAGAACAATGTTGCCTCTCCAATACCTTATCGTGGCAACTGGCTTCATTTTAAACCGTACGAAACACGTTTTCTGCTCTTTAGGTTGCCTGAGTGAGACAAAGCCGGTGATCCCCTCCATTTCTTAACTTCGCAGCCGGGACTATAACCCCGATTATTTTAACCTTGTATTCATGCCTCAACTTATTTTAGACGACGGAACCCGGTATGCCGGCCAATCATTTGGTGCACCGCTTGCCGCAGCCGGTGAAGTGGTTTTTAATACGGCCATGACCGGGTATCCTGAAAGCCTAACAGATCCCTCCTATAAAGGCCAGATCCTTGTGTTGACTTACCCCCTGATAGGTAATTACGGGGTTCCGGACAGAGGTATAAAAGAATGCCTGTCAGAGTTTTTCGAATCAGACCATGTTCAGATATCCGGGTTGGTTGTGGCAAGTTATTCTGCCGACTACAGCCATTGGAATGCCCTCGAAAGTTTATCCGACTGGCTGAAGGAACACAACGTGCCTGGAATCTGCGGTGTTGATACGCGTGCACTTACCAAGCGGCTTCGTGAACATGGCACCATGCTTGGGAAAATCGTACAGAAGGATCCGGAAGAAATCGGCTTTTATAACCCCAACCTCGACAATCTCGTTTCAATGGTCAGCAATCGGGAGAAACGGATTTTTCAGGGAGGAAATGAGAAAATCATGCTGGTTGATTGTGGCGTGAAGAACAATATTATCCGTTGCCTGATCAGTTTCGGTGTCACTGTAATCAGGGTTCCCTGGGATTATGATTTTACAGGCGATGACTATGACGGGCTGGTCATGTCAAACGGACCGGGCGATCCAAAAAATTGTGAGGCAACCATTGAACATTTGAAGATGGCCATCACACAGGACAGACCCATTTTCGGCATTTGTCTTGGAAACCAACTGCTTTCAATTGCGGGTGGTGCAAAAACCTTTAAATTGAAATATGGGCACCGGGGATATAATCAGCCGGTTTTAAGAACTGGTACAAACCGGGCATACATCACCTCGCAAAATCATGGGTTTGCGGTTGAGGGGGACACGCTTGGATATGATTGGGAACCGCTGTTTACCAATCTCAATGATCACACCATCGAAGGAATACGCCATAAAACCAAACCCTTTTTTTCCACCCAATTCCACCCGGAAGCCTCAGGTGGTCCGACTGATACCATGTTTTTATTCGACGATTTCATTAAGATGGCCAGAAACTATAAGAACGGAATTCTTTATGATCCAAAAGATAAATAAAGTCCTCGTGCTGGGTAGCGGCGCGCTCAAAATCGGCGAAGCCGGTGAATTCGATTATTCCGGTTCACAGGCACTGAAGGCAATGAAGGAGGAAGGCATCCTCACCGTGCTTATAAATCCGAACATCGCGACCATCCAAACATCAGAGGAGATCGCGGATAAAGTCTACTTTCTTCCCGTCACCCCTGAATTTGTGGAAAAGGTAATTGAAAAGGAACGCCCGGATGGGATATTGCTGGCTTTTGGCGGTCAAACAGCGCTCAATTGCGGCATAGCTTTGTATAAATCGGGGGCCCTTGAAAAAAACGACGTGAAGGTTCTCGGAACTTCAGTAAACACGATTATTCAAACGGAAGACCGTGACCTGTTTTCAAAAATGCTTCATGACATTGGTGTTGGTACCCCCAAAAGCATAGCTGTTACCGACCTGCCGGCGGCCCGGGTTGCCGCCCGGACAATTGGCTACCCGGTAATTATTCGCGCTGCCTTTACACTGGGAGGGCAGGGGAGTGGCTTTTGTGCCGATGAAACAGAACTGAATGAACTTGTTGCCAATGCGTTCTCCTATTCGGGGCAAATCCTGGTCGAAGAGTCGCTGAAGGGTTGGAAGGAAATCGAATATGAGGTGGTACGCGACTGTTATGGCAACTGCATCACAGTTTGCAATATGGAAAATTTTGACCCGCTTGGGATTCACACGGGAGAAAGCATCGTGGTTGCACCTTCGCAAACACTTACCAATGTTGAGTATTACAAACTCCGTGAACTTTCTGTCAAGGTCATCTGCCACCTTGGCATCATCGGGGAGTGCAATATCCAATATGCTCTTAACCCCGCATCAGAAGACTACAGGGTTATCGAAGTAAATGCCCGCCTTTCAAGGTCATCAGCCCTTGCTTCCAAGGCTACAGGGTACCCGCTTGCCTTTGTGGCGGCCAAACTCGCTCTGGGCTATGGGTTGCATGAGTTGAAAAATTCAGTGACCAAAGTAACCACAGCCTGTTTTGAACCATCACTCGACTATATTGTTTGCAAAATTCCCCGGTGGGATCTGAGCAAATTTGCCGGGGTGTCCAAACAGATTGGCTCCAGCATGAAAAGCGTAGGCGAAATCATGTCCATCGGCCGAACGTTTGAAGAGGCCATCCAAAAGGGCCTGAGGATGATCGGGCAGGGTATGCACGGGTTTATCGGCAATAAGGAGCTTCATGTGGAAAACCTGGAAAGGGAGCTTGCAAATCCCACAGATACCCGCATTTTTGTCATTGCACAGGCGCTGTCGGAAGGATATTCAGTGGACCGGATCTGGGAACTCACCCGGATCGACAAGTGGTTTCTTTACCGGCTCAAAAGTATTTTTGAAACAGGGCTGGCACTTGCCGCCATCGATGAACTGACGCTTATCCCACCTGGCTTGCTCCTTGAATCAAAAAGACAGGGATTTTCTGATTTTCAATTGGCCCGCCTGGTTGGAAAACGTGAAAATATTGATGTTGAGCAGGATATGCTAACTGTGCGGTCCTATCGGAAACGGCTGGGTATCCTCCCCTGTGTAAAAAATATTGATACCCTTGCGGCTGAATATCCCGCACAAACCAATTATCTTTATCTTACGTACAACGGGGAAGAGCATGATATTGAGTTCTTCAACGATTGTTTATCGGTCATTGTCCTTGGGTCGGGAGCCTACCGGATCGGCAGTTCCGTTGAATTTGACTGGTGCAGTGTAAATACCCTGAATACAGTAAAATCGGCCGGGTTCCGTTCGGTAATGATCAACTATAACCCCGAAACTGTGAGCACCGATTATGATGTGTGCGACCGGCTCTATTTTGATGAATTGTCCTTTGAACGGGTCATGGACATTGTTGAACTGGAAAACCCCAAAGGAGTAGTGGTGTCTGTAGGTGGCCAGATTCCCAACAACCTGGCCCTGCGCCTATACAAACAGCAGGTTCCGATTCTTGGAACTTCTCCGGTCGACATCGACCATGCTGAAGACCGCCACAAATTTTCATCCATGCTCGATCATCTTGGCATTGATCAGCCCAGGTGGAAGGAGATGACCAATATAGATGAAATACATGAGTTTGCTTTACAGGTTGGTTTTCCTTTACTCATCCGTCCGTCATATGTGCTGTCGGGTGCTGCCATGAATGTGGTGTCGAATAACAGTGAACTCGAGTATTTTCTCACACTGGCGGCAAACGTGTCCAAAGAGCACCCGGTTGTTGTTTCTGAATTCATCCAGGAGGCCAAGGAGATTGAGATCGATGCGGTTGCCCGAAACGGTGAAATGGTGGCCTATGCCATTTCTGAACATGTTGAATTTGCCGGTGTCCATTCCGGCGATGCAACAATCGTGTTCCCGCCGCAGAAAATTTATATCGAAACTATCAGGAAAATCAAGAGGATTGCGAAGGAAATATCAAATTCCCTCCATATTTCGGGACCGTTTAATATCCAGTTTTTAGCCCGGGATAACGATATTAAAGTAATAGAGTGCAACCTGAGGGCATCCCGCAGTTTTCCCTTTGTTTCAAAAGTGTTGAAAATCAATTTTATCGACATAGCTACCCGAGTAATGCTTGGCATCCCTTTTGAAAAACCCGACAAGTCAATGTTTGAGATTGATTACATCGGGATTAAAGCACCGCAGTTTTCATTTTCCCGGCTGCAAAAGGCCGACCCGGTGCTGGGGGTCGACATGGCTTCAACCGGCGAAGTAGGCTGTATTGGAAATTCCTTTTACGAAGCGATCCTCAAAGCCATGTTATCAGTCGGATACCAGATTCCTGAGAAAAACATCCTTATCTCCTCGGGCCCCACAAAGTCTAAGACCGTTCTTCTTGAATGCTGCCACCAGCTCCATCAGAAAAACTACTCCATATTTGCAACACCCGGAACTGCCGGGTTTCTTGCTGCAAACAATATCCCGTCAACCGTTCTGCACTGGCCTGACGAAAAAGAGTCCCCGAATGTATTGGAATACCTGCAAAGCCGCCGCATTCATCTTGTGGTGAACATTCCCAAGAATTTATCAAAGCATGAGCTTGACAATGATTATTCCATTCGCAGATCGGCCATTGACTTCAATATTCCTCTCATAACAAATGCGAATCTTGCAGCGGCGTTCATAATGGCTTTTTGTAAGATCAAGCCCGGTGAACTGGAAATTAAAAGCTGGGATGAATATTGAGGAAATCAGCTACTTTTGCCGGTAAATTCCTTCAGATGACTTATTCCTCCAGGCTGGTTGCTGCCATGATACTTTTACTGCTGGTTGCCGTTCCATTCTCCGGATGTGATGTGGCCAGACAGGCGCGCCAGGTGTCAACTCTGGCCAGTTGTGATTTTCGTATACTTTCGGTCGAGCATATAAACCTGGCAGGAGTAGCTTTTGAGCATATTCACTCAGTAAGCGATCTGGCTTTGGGTGATGTCGCCATGATATTGGCCGGATTCGCCAGTCCTACATTTCCTCTTTCACTTCAGATCAACCTCGAAGTACGGAATCCGAATCCAAAGGATGCCGGTCTTAACCGGCTTGAATGGATTGTTTTTATTGACGAAATTCAGATGACTTCCGGCTTCATTGACCAGCCGGTTACGATTCCGGCTCATACCACTTCCGTGGTTCCGGTTGCGGTTGCGCTTGATTTAAAACAGGCTCTTTCCGGAAAATCTGCCAGTGCAACACTCAATTTCTGCATGAACCTTGCAGGTGTTGGCAACATTCCAACCCGTTTTAAAATCAAACTTAAGCCTTCTGTGATTATTGCAGGTAACGCACTTACCTACCCCGGATTCATTACCGTCAATACCACCTACACCTCAAAATAGACGCCCGGTATGGCGTTGTGTATTACCTGTTACCGCGGCTAAACAAAAATCATCACACTCATCAGCCAATAAGCAAGTGCACCGGCCAGGTACCCGATCAAAGCCCACAGGGATATCTTCTTCAGGTACCAGATAAAGTCGATTTTCTCCATACCCATTACGGCAACCCCTGCAGCAGAACCAATGATGAGCACGCTGCCACCGGTTCCTGCACAATAGGCAAGCATCTCCCAGAAATAATGGTCGCAGGGAAAAGTGTGCTGATACATTCCAATGGCGCCGGCAACAAGCGGAACATTGTCGACCACCGCCGATAACAGCCCGATAATTAGATTGATGAGGTATAAATTCCCTATATGCTTGTCCAGAGCTGTGCCCAGCAATGCGAGGTGACCGGCCGACTGAAGTGCTGCAACAGCCAGCAGGATTCCCAGGAAAAAA
The DNA here is from genome assembly GCA_964628215.1 of uncultured Draconibacterium sp. Classification (GTDB taxonomy): domain Bacteria; phylum Bacteroidota; class Bacteroidia; order Bacteroidales; family FEN-979; genus CAIVAT01. Next base: position 34,488 of record CAZVNF010000006.1, on the reverse strand, counting down.
AGAATGCTGGGGGTGTCAATCCGGCGGATAACCCCTGCTACCGTGATCATCGGGCGATAGGCTTCATTCTTTGCCTTATGCATGATCTCGGTAAGTACCCACAAAACACCTAATCCAAAAAGGATTCCCATATATGGAGGAAGGCCGGTAAGTGTTTTGAAAACGGGCACAAACAGGAGCATGCCGATACCGGTAAAGAATACGATGTTTCTTTCAAGGGGAGTGGCTGAGTTTTCATTGGAAGAGTCAGCCCCGGTTGGTCTTCGTATCTCGCCCTTCATCGTCGCAGAGAGTAAGGCTAAAGGGATAGTTAATGATAATACACTGGGGACGAACGTTTTCAGTATAATATTTATGGCAGTTATTTGTCCCCCGATCCATAGCATAATGGTGGTAACATCGCCGATGGGACTAAAGGCACCGCCACTATTTGCTGCAATAATTACCATTCCGGAAAAAAACCAGCGCTCTTTTTTCTCACCAACCAGTTTCCGCAGCAGGGCCACCATGACAATTGCGGTTGTGAGATTGTCGAGAACCGCCGAAAGAAAAAAGGTAATGATGCTGATCACCCAAATCAATTTAACTTTCCGGGTTGTTTTGATTTTGTCTGTAATGATCCGGAACCCTTCATGAGAATCGATCAGTTCGACAATGGTCATGGCTCCCAGCAGAAAAAACAGAATCTCCGAAATCTCACCCAAATGCACTAAAAGGGCCTCACGGGAACGCCCGTCAGGGAAAATAAAACCCAAAATCACCCATAAGACTACAGCCAGGAGCAGGGCTGTGGCAGATTTATTGACCCTGAGCGGGTGCTCCAGGGCAATTATGGCATAGCCAAGAACAAAAATGACAATCATCAGATAAAATGCCATCCTGCAATATTAAAAAAAATCCGGGGATAAAACATCCTGACTATTCACTCAGGATGGAGCCTTCAATTATATAATCCAACCCGGGAAACTTTTTCTTAAAATAGGCATTTCCTCTAATCATAGCTGAATCCTGATGGTTAGCAGGCTCAAATCCGTAGTCACTGTAAAGAGATTCAACAACTTCGAAACCTGCGATGATTTTTCCAACCGGTGGAAAACCGTGTAACCCATTGAAGTTTATTGTATCCAGTTTGTGATTGTCATTCAGGTTGATAAAAAGCTGGGCTGTCCGGCTGTTCAACCCGTCGCGGGCATAGGAGATACAACCCTTTAGATTTTCAGCCTTAACCGGTTCGTCAACAATAGGGTACTTGTCCCAGAAGGAATTGATATTTTTCTCATTACCAATGCCAAATTGCACTACGTACCCTTTTTGAACCCTGAATAAGGCATTTTGATTGTAAAAGCCGGTCATCAGCAATTGTAAAAGCCGGTCGGCTCCTGCGGGCGACCATTCCCTGTACACCTCAATGGTGAAATTGCCCCTGGTGGTTTTAAACAAGGCTCTGAAAGTTGCCGGGGCATGAGCCATCAGCGTGCTTTGGTCAGGAAGTACCTGAGCCCCGACTTGCCAGGAGAACAGGACTAAGACAAAAAATATTATTTCTTTTTTCATAGGAACTTTGTTCCCCCTCTCCGCGCGGAGAGGGGGTCAGGGGGGTGAGGTATGATTGGTGTCAGCGTGGTGATGTATTCCCAATTAATGAATTACAACCACTTTTTTTACCGAAACAGACTTTGGGGCAGCCAGTCTGATATAATAAAAACCGGCCGGAATGCCGGAGATATCAAGCCGGAATGATTTCAAGTGGTCAGACATGACCACTTTTTTCAGGCAATTTCCCTGGCTGTTCATCAGTTCGACACTTAAGGATGAAGATGGGGTGTTATCGCCATAAACAATATTCACATAATCCGAAGCAGGATTCGGAAATACTTTTATTGGAATTTCAGCAGGTCTTTGAGGATCATTGATGCTGTAAAAGGGATTGCCATTTGGCAACATGTTGGTAGCAAAGGCCGTCCTGATCCCATCAGTCAGCAGGCGGAGTTTGGCAAGGGAGCCCAACTGACCATGATCACCATAGTCCCTGGCCCACGAAAATGCAAGATCAAGATCCTGTACCTCTCCGGGCCCGAATGTAAACGGACCCGTTACTCCCAGGCCTCTTCGATCTTGTGGATTATTTGCGGCTGTTGTTTCAGTCCAGTTCACCGGGCCATTAGGAGGAACACAACCCACTCCCCAGTTCAACGTATCAGATTCGCCCGGAAACATAAACGAGCAGGCCGGTCCATAGCCTCCTGCACTGGGATGGCCATTACCTCCATATACCAGGGTTGTTCCATCCTTCCATTTTCCACAAAGCAATTGATAATAATCTTCGTAATAATCCGGATCTGTCATATATGCGGGAATTCCGGAGGTTGAGTTGTTAAAATAGAGAAATTTCTGCATTCCAAACCGCTCATTGTCTACGATGGTATCGCCGAAATACACCCCGTTCACACTGAAATCGCACAACTGGCTGCCGGTACTGCCGTAGCGGGGATTGTCAATCCCGTCCGGATCCATATACGGACCCGCCAGGATAGTGACCGATTGAACAGGAGGGTTTGCCCCATATGCATAGGATTGCCCGTTGCCGTCGATGGGTGGCCCGTTATATCCAAAATACATGCTGCGTTCCACATCACAGCCTATGTAGTCATCGCTGGCATACCCAAGATCAATGTCGGTGAAAACACCAAGCAGCGTGCTGTCGTAAGTGTTTTGCGAACGGTTATACATTTTATAATTTAAAAAAGTTGTATTATTCAGAGCAGAATCTTCCGGCATGTCGAAAGCATAAGCCATTCCATGAATTTCAACCCGGAGTTTGGGCCCGGTAGTTTCCAGGTGAGGCCCCCGGTCATCGTTAAAAATAAAGAACAGTGCCTGATCTCCCCTGATTTCAGGGTAGTCCCCGTCAGCCGGATCATAGATTCCATCGCCGTTCCGGTCAGAAAAAGGAGCCAGGCGGTGAGCCTGACCCAGAGCCACATTTCCGTTCCCGGGCCAGGTCAGAATATCATGAATGGGAGCATAACCTGGTTCCCAATAATGTAAACGGTGAAAATCAATGTCGGTTTTTTTCAAATTCCATACATAATTCCAAACGGTATCCTGGTAGATAGAATAATGGATGGAATCCATCACAGGGCCGGCGTAAAAATCAGGCTTTGTGCCGGCCGGGCCACCTGTAGGTCCCTGGCGGTAACGTTCTCCGGCAAAATGGAGGTTTCCCTGTACATCCTTTCCTCCAATCCAGAAAGCATTAGAAAAAATCGAGGTTTTCCCGCTTCCTTTCGGAACTTCATAGTCGGCATTCTCGTAAAAGAAATGATTCCCGGAGGCATTCAGTCTTGCTCTTACATTGTTGATTTCGAGATAATTATAGCTATTGTCATGTATTCTGAACAGGATTTTGGCAGAGGTTGTATCCATTGACATGGTGTAGAGTTTATAACCACCATGTAGTTCGCCTCCAAACCCCCACCCGTAAACAGTAAAAGTAAAGGTCCATTTCCAGGCAGAGTCATGTGTTTTCTGACAACCAATCCTGCTGGTCATACCGGTAATCATAATTGTCCGGATAGTATCATTTGCCGGAATTGAATCGTTAGCCAAAATATCGTACACCACAGGAATACCCGGATACAAATCAATTGTATCGTTATATGCCTGAAATGATGGCGTTTGTGAAAATGAATATAAGCTGGTAACTGTCAGCAGGAAAACGCTGAAAACCATTTTGGCATATGAACAAGAATGCTTCATATCAAATCCTCCTTGATGAACTATTTGAAAACTGCCATTATTATGTGTAATGTAAAAATACAACATTTTAAAGGAAAGTCAATGAAAATCAGCATTTTTTTCATTGCTGTTCCAAAGTTGTTAAATAGAATGAGAAAAAATATTGTCGGATTATTCACAATTGAGGGCGATGAATTTGTATTTGTCAGAATTAATGCTAATTTTATCCGGTCATTTACAGCTAGTTAGATAGAAACATTCTAAATAAACAATTGATATGAAATTACCAAAATCTACTTCCAACTGGATCAGTATCACCGGGTTCATTTTTGCGGTGAACAGTTTCATTCTTATTGCAGTTTTGTTTGTTCAGGCGTTACTGTCAGATCACCAGAACCCATATAATGGAATATTCACCTATATTATTCTTCCAACGATCCTGGTGATCGGGTTGCTGATGATTCCGATAGGCATGCTGATAAACCGCAAGAAAACACATGATCCTGAAAATCGCTGGCCGGTGCTGGACATGAATGTCCCAAAGCAGCGCCAGAAGCTGGTAATGGTATCAATTTTCACTTTTTTGTTTTTAATCGTATCTGCCATGGGCAGTTATGAGGCTTTTAATTATACTGAATCTGTCGAATTCTGCGGAAAACTCTGTCATCAGGTGATGGAACCTGAGTATGTTACATACCTGCATTCACCCCATGCACGCGTAGCCTGCGTTGAATGTCATGTTGGAGAAGGTGCCGGCTGGTATGTAAAATCAAAATTATCGGGGTTATACCAGGTTTATTCCGTAATCTTCAAGAAATTTCCCCAACCTATAGAAACGCCAATTCAAAATCTCCGACCTGCCCGGGAAACATGTGAACGGTGCCACTGGCCCCAGAAATTTTACGCACGTAAGCTTCGCAGCCAGAAGGTGTATATCACTGATTCACTCAATACGGAATTCAATTACTCCCTCCTCATGAAAATCGGCCCGAATTACAGTGCTATGGGCTTAATTGAAGGGATTCACTGGCATATCAACAAAGATATCCGTATTGAATATATTGCCCCCACAAAAGACCGTGAAACAATTCCATGGGTCCAGTTCACCAATCTTAAAACCGGGGATGTTCAGATTTTTCAGGATACTGACAACATGCTCGATAAAAAGGCAATTGATACATTACCGCACCGTGTAATGGATTGTATGGACTGTCATAACCGTCCTTCGCATTCCTACAAGTCACCGATGGTATATGTTGACAATGCCATGATCACCGGGGAAATCCCCAAGGAATTACCTTTCATTAAGAAAGTGGCCATGAACGTGTTAAAAGGGCCATTTACCAATAAGGATTCGGCCTTTATGTATATTCGCGACAGCATCACAAATTTCTATAAAACAGGATATCCGACGATATATGCGTCTAAGAAACCGCTGATTGACAAAGCGATTGCCGGTATCCAGCAGGAATTTTCACTCAACGTATTTCCGTTCATGAAAGCATCTTCAAATAAGTACCTGAACCACATAGGGCATCTCGAATCTGATGGCTGTTTCCGTTGTCATTCCGACAGGCACAAAAGTGAAAAGGGAAAGACCATTTCCAAGGACTGTAACTTATGTCATACCATCATTTCGCAGGGCACGACGGGCAATGTGCAGTCCTCGACCATTGAAAACGTGATGGAGTTCCAGCATCCAATTGATATTCAGAATAAATGGAAGGAGTATTTCTGCACGGAATGTCACAGGGAACTGTACCCTTAAAACACGATTTCTTGTCGGTTTTACTCTGAGTTTTCCTTTGTGGTTCTTTGTCTCTTCTGCATGGTTCCCGGCTGCATTATTTATTCCCCGTTGTATCATAGGCAGGATAACGAGAAATGCAAGCCAGCACCATGAAATTCATAAATAACCTGCAAGGTTTTTGTAAATCTGTTCACAATCGATTTATACTGATTTTGAATAATAATTTTACGTACATTTGCACACTTAATTTTGACGCATATGTTCCTAAATTCAGATAAATTCCGGGGTGAAGGGTTGACATATGACGATGTGTTGCTAGTCCCGGCATATTCGGATGTTCTTCCCAGGGAAACCGATGTTTCAACATTGTTTTCCAGAAATATTAAGCTTAACATTCCCATTGTTTCGGCTGCCATGGATACGGTGACCGAGTCGCGTATGGCCATTGCGATGGCGCAGGAAGGCGGAATCGGCGTATTGCACAAGAATATGTCGATCGAAGATCAGGCTCTTCAGGTCAGAAAGGTCAAACGTGCTGAAAACGGCATGATTCTGCAGCCGGTTACTCTCATGGAACATGCCCTGGTTGGTGATGCGCTTGCCATGATGAAGGAGTTCAGCATAGGTGGGATACCCGTGATTAATGTCAACAATGAACTAGTTGGCATTGTGACCAACCGCGACCTCCGGTTTGAACGCGACCACATGCGGCCGGTTACCGAGGTAATGACCAAAACCGTCATTACTATCAGTGAATTTACCGATTTTGAGCAAGCTGAGGCTATTCTGCAACGACATAAGATCGAAAAACTGCCGGTAGTCGATAAGAACAATAAACTGATCGGACTGATTACCTATAAAGATATCCTGAAGGTAAAAGCGCGTCCTAATGCATGCAAGGACAGCCTTGGAAGGTTGCGTGTTGCAGCAGGGGTTGGGGTTACAACAGACACCCTCGACCGCATCGCCGCCCTTGTGCGTGAAAATGTTGATGCCATCGTGATCGACACGGCTCACGGACATTCCCGTGGAGTAATGGAAATGGCAAAACGGGTAAAAAATGCCTTCCCTGATGTCGACCTGATCATTGGGAACATTGGAACCGCCGAAGCTGCGAAAGACCTTGCCGGTATTGGTGTAGACGGAGTAAAGATTGGAATCGGACCCGGTTCCATTTGCACCACCCGGATAATTGCCGGTATAGGTGTTCCGCAACTATCTGCGGTTTACGATGTTACTTCTGCACTTAAGGGTACGGGAATCCCTGCCATTGCCGATGGAGGCATACGGTATACGGGCGATATTGTTAAAGCTCTTGCGGCCGGTGCTCACACCATCATGGCAGGTTCCCTGTTTGCCGGGGTGGATGAATCACCGGGCGAAACCATTATTTTTGAAGGAAGAAAATATAAAACCTACCGGGGAATGGGGTCAATTGAAGCCATGCAAAAGGGTTCCAAGGACCGCTATTTTCAGGATGTGGAGGAAGATATAAAGAAACTTGTTCCGGAAGGAATAGTTGGCAGGGTTCCTTATAAAGGTTCTCTGTCGGAAGTGATTTACCAGATGGTTGGCGGCCTGAAGGCCGGCATGGGTTACACCGGATCAAAAACCATCGACATCCTTCAAAAGGCGAAGTTCATTAAAATCAGTGCTGCCGGCGTTGCCGAAAGCCACCCGCATGATGTCACCATTATCAGCGAGGCGCCTAATTACAGCCGGTAACAATTATTAGTACAAAGCAAAAATTAAATTGCAAACCAACCGTTAATCAATTGTCAAATTAATACCTTACAAAATGAACAGCTTGAAAGGAAAAATTTTATTGCCGGTAATTATACTTGTTTCAGTTCTCACCTCAACTGCCCAGGTTAGCAATGATGAAGTGCTGATGACGATCGCGGGTAAACGGATTTATGTCAGTGAATTTCTCAGTATTTATCAGAAAAACAACGTTAAAGGTGAGGCAATTGACAAAAAGTCACTCAACGAATACCTCGACCTTTTCATTAATTTTAAATTAAAGGTTAAACAGGCTGAAGATATGGGGCTGGATACAGTTGCATCGTTCAGGAATGAACTGAATGGCTATCGTGATCAGCTTGCAAAGCCTTATTTTACCGATGATGCCACTCTGAACCGCCTGATGCAGGAGGCCTACGAACGTGAAAAGACCGACCTTCGTGCCAGTCATATCTTTTTCAGGCTCGCTCCGGATGCTTCTCCCGAAGATACGCTGACAGCCTATAAGAAAGCCATGGCTGCCAGTGAGAGACTCAGCAAGGGAGAATCCTTTGAGTTGCTGGCAGTGGAACTTTCTGAAGATCCGTCGGCAAAAGACCGTGAAGCTACCCAGCAGCACCCTTTTCTGAAAGGGAATAAAGGTGACCTGGGCTTTTTTGCCGTGTTTGATATGGTATATCCTTTTGAAAATGGTGCCTGGGGTACTGAAGTTGGAAAAGTTTCCAAACCGGTAAGAACTGAATATGGTTATCATCTCATAAAAATTTCCGCCCGGCGCCCTGCACTTGGAAAAGTTACCGTGGCCCATATTTTTCTTGCAATCCCCAAAAATGCTACCGCAGAAGATTCAGCGCGGATCAAGTTACGTATTGATTCGGTTTATACCAAGTTGAAAAGCGGTACTTCATTTGAGGAACTCGTTAAAACATATTCCGATGATAAAGGATCTGCTGCAAAAGACGGCGTGCTTCCTGCATTTGGTGTGAACAGGATGGTTCCGGAATTTGTTGAAGCAATCTATTCTTTAGACAATACCGGCGACTATACCAAACCAATTCTAACTACCTATGGCTGGCATATCGTTAAGTTGATCGAACGGAAAGCCCAGAAGCCTTACGATGAAGAAAAGACCGAACTGAAGCAGAGGATTATGAAGGATAACCGCGGTGATCAAACCCGCCAGGTGGTGATTGCGAGGATCAAAAAGGAATATGGCGTTACTGAAAATCCTGAAGGATTGAAAGCATTTTATACTGTAGTTACAGACAGTATCTTCTTTGGGAAGTGGAAAGCAGCAGCAGCCAGCGAATTAACCGGCATGCTGTTTAAAGTTGGCAACCTGACCTTTCGCCAGAAGGATTTCGCCGATTACCTTGCATCCACCCAACGGAAACAGGAAAAACAGAGCATTGAATCCTATGTGGATAAAAAATATAATGATTTCATGGATGAGAGTCTGATGAAATGGGAAAATTCCCAGTTGGAACAAAAGTATCCTGAATTCAAGGCTCTGATGGGTGAATATCGTGACGGTATTCTTCTGTTCGACCTTACCGATCAAAAAGTGTGGTCTAAAGCGGTGAAGGATACAGTTGGACTGGAGGCATATTATCAAAAAAACAAGAACAGCTACAAATGGGAAACCCGGCTGGATGCAAGCATCTATACTGTGAAGGATACCAAAGCAGTGCAGAAGGTGAAGAATTTCATTAAATCAGGATTGTCTGATGCTGATTTGCTTAAGGAGGTGAACACCGATTCGGTGCAGGTTTTAACCATTGAAAGCAGTAAGTTTTCCCGTAAAGACAATAAGCTGATCGATTCGATTCCATGGACTCCTGGCTTTTCACAGGATATCGTTACGAATGGCACAACTGTGTTTGTGTATGTGCGGAAGACCATAAAACCTGAAGTTAAAGAACTGAGTGAGGCCAGGGGCCTAATTACAGCAGATTATCAGAACTATCTTGAAAAAGAGTGGATCGCATCACTTCGCGCCAAATATCCGGTTGAAGTGAAGCAGGATGTGCTTGTAAAAATTAAATAGATCCCATTGAACCGAACTCTCATCATTCTTCTGGTTTTAGCTACATCCTGCTCCGCTTTTTTCAAAAAAAAAAATGAGCGGGTATTGGCCAGGGTCTATGACGATTACCTCTACGAATCTGAACTGAAAGGAGTCGTTGCCCCAGGTACCCTGGCAAAGGATAGCATTGTTCTTACCCGAAGTTTTATTGACAGCTGGGTGCGGCAGCGGCTCATTATCCAGCAGGCTGAAAAGAACCTGACCGGTGCACAGATGGACTTTACAACTCAGTTGGAAAACTATAAAAATTCATTGACCATCTATGCTTATGAGAATGCACTGGTAAGGCAAAAACTGGATACCCTGATTACGGAAGAAGAGACACAGATCTATTACGATGCCAATCAGCAGAATTTTTTACTCAAGGACAATATCGTCCAGATTCAATATGTTAAACTCCCTTTGAAATCGCCGGTTGCAAAACAGATCAAAAAATTACTCAATTCCGGCAATTCCGAGGATAAGAATAAATTGGCCGACCTTTGTGAAAAAAATGCATCTGACTATTTTCTCGACAGCGAGAACTGGTTGTTGTTTACGGATGTGCTGAAGCAAATTCCTATTAAAACCTATAACCAGGAAGAGTTTTTGCAAAACCACCGTGAATTTGAATACCAGGATTCTTTATACGATTACCTGGTTCGGTTCAAGGATTTTAAAATTAAAGAGAGTGTTTCTCCACTGAATTTTGAAAAACAACGCATCCGCGACATCATTCTAAACAAACGAAAAATTGAACTCATTGGACGAATGCAGGAGGATGTTTTCTCCAGCGCCCAAAAGAAAAACGTTTTTGAGATATACTAAAGGGATAATTTGCCAAAAATAACATCTATGAAACTCCTTCGCTTGGTTCTTTTTTTGATTTCACTGACGTTGGTATTTCATGGCATTGTGCCAGCCCAGACTCAGCGCGACACGGTGATTGATGCCGTTGTCGGTATCGTTGGAGGGAATGTCATTCTTAAATCTGATATTGAAAACCAGTATATGCAGATCAGGGCCCAGGGCAATATTCAGGGTACTGCGCCAAAATTGAAATGTCAGATTTTTGAAAACCTGCTTTTTCAGAAACTCTTGCTTCATGAGGCTCAGGTTGATAGCATTACGGTGACCGATGCACAGGTTGAAGGTGAAATGGACCGGAGAATGCGCTACTTCATTTCCCAGGCAGGTTCTCCCGACAGGTTGGAGGAGCATTTTGGCAAATCACTGCTCGAAATAAAAAACGAATTGCGGGATGTAATCCAGGAGCAAATGCTCACGGAGCAGGCACAGCAGAAAATCACCAAAGACGTTACGATAACTCCTTCTGAGGTTAAGTCGTTTTTCAGAAAAATTCCGAAGGACAGTATTCCGCTGATCAACTCCGAATTTGAGATTGGCATAATTGTAAAGCAACCATTGATAGGTGACACTGAAAAGCAGGAGGCTAAAGACAAACTGAAAAATTTCAAGGAACGTACCGCCAAGGGCGACGATTTCAGCACCCTTGCCGTACTTTATTCAGAGGATCCCGGTTCCTCAAAACAGGGCGGAGAACTTGGCATGTTCAAGCGGGGCGAAATGCGGACAGAGTTTGAGGCAGCAGCTTTCAGATTGAAGCCGGGTGAAGTGTCAGATATCGTGGAAACTGAAGATGGGTACCACCTGATACAGATGATCGAGCGCCGCGGAGAATACATCAACGTGCGGCATATCCTGCTTCAGCCAAAAGTGTCGCCGGTAAACCTGAATAAGGCGAAGGTAACCCTCGACAGTGTGGCAGCTCTGCTAATGAGTAAGAAAATAACGTATGATGCAGCGGTGATCAGGTACTCGGATGATCCCGGAAAGAACAGCGGGGGAATGATGATAAACCCGGTGTCGGGAAACAGTAAATTCGAATCAGGTCAGCTCGATGCCAAGGTGTTTTTTGTTGTAGATAAGCTCAAAACAGGCGAGGTTTCCGCCCCCATACTAACCAATGAACGCGGAAAGCAGGACTTCAGAATATTTTATCTCAAGGCAAGGACCAACCCCCATAAAGCCAATTTAGATGAAGATTATGCCCGGATTCAGGAGTTAGCCCTGGCACAGAAAAAACAGGATATCCTCGATGAATGGATTTCCAGAAAAACAAGTTCAACCTATATTGCCATTATGGATGATTTTCGTAATTGTTCATTCCAGCGCAATTGGATTAAAAATTAAATCTAAATATCATGCAGTTTTCGTCGGATGTAGAAGCAGTTGATGCCCTTGTTAAAAAATATGACTTATTAAAATCAGAGATAGCCAAGGTAATCATTGGACAGGATGAAGTTGTGAAAAATCTGCTTATCGCGATTTTTTGCAAGGGCCATTGCCTGCTGGTTGGAGTGCCGGGTTTGGCCAAAACATTGATGGTGAATACGCTGTCAAAAGCACTGGGGCTTAATTACAGCCGGATTCAGTTTACTCCTGACCTGATGCCTTCTGATATCATTGGTACGGAAATCCTTGATGAAAACCGCCACTTTCGTTTTATCAAAGGGCCGGTTTTTGCCAATATCATTCTGGCAGATGAAATCAACCGGACCCCGCCGAAAACTCAATCGGCACTGTTGGAGGCGATGCAGGAAAAGGCCGTTACGGTTGCCGGAACGAGTTATCATCTCACCGAACCCTTTTTCGTTCTTGCAACACAGAATCCTATTGAACAGGAAGGAACCTATCCATTGCCTGAAGCACAACTCGACCGGTTCATGTTCAATATATGGCTTGATTATCCGTCATTTGACGAAGAGATCAGGATTGTTAAAGCTACAACAACGGAAAAAACATCCACGCCTTCCGTGGTGCTTTCAGCAGAGGAAATACTTTTTTTCCAGAATCTGATCCGGAAAATTCCGGTGCCGGATAATGTTTTCCATTTTGCTGTCAACCTGGTTGCCACTACACGGCCCAAAACAGCCAAAGCGAGTCCCTGGGCCAATGAGTACCTCACCTGGGGTGCCGGGCCGAGAGCTTCGCAATATCTCATCCTCGGAGCAAAATGCCATGCTGTGCTGAACGGAAAATATTCCCCTGATATTGAAGACATCCGGGCTGTTGCTACCTCAGTTTTAAGGCACCGCATTGTACGGAACTATAAAGCGGAGGCCGAAGGGATCACCGTGGAAGATATTATCAATTATTTCATTAAAAACCTGGCAGTATGAAACGGATAAGTTACTTTGTAGTTGTGCTGTTTTGCGGAATTGTCGGTCTGTCATTCTTTACTTCCTGTAATCAGTCGGGAAAAAACACAAATGCTTCCAATGGGGATACCCTGAGTGGTAAGATTACCCTTTCGGGCGCGTTCGCACTTTATCCCCTGGCTGTAAAATGGGCGGAAGAGTTTCAGAAATTGCATCCCAATGTTACGGTGAATGTTTCTGCCGGAGGTGCCGGAAAAGGAATGACGGATGCGCTGTCGAAAATGGTTGATCTTGGCATGTACTCAAAATCGGTCAGTCCTGAGGAGCAGGCGAAAGGAGCCTGGTGGATGGCGGTGGCAAAAGATGCTGTTCTTCCTACAATCAATGCGAACAATCCGGTTCTGGCCGACCTGAAGAAAAAGGGGCTGACACGTCAGAAGTTCTATGACATTTTTATAAGCGGAACCATCAAGACCTGGGGCCAGGCTGTGGGCAACGGCTCCAAAGCTGAACTCAATGCCTTTACGAGGTCCGACGCATGCGGCGCCGCCGATATGTGGGCTAAATACCTCAACAATAAAAAACAGGAGGATTTGCTCGGTCTTGGTGTAAACGGGGACCCAGGGGTGGCGGATGCAGTAAGGCGTACTCCGGAGGGCATTGGATTTAACAACCTTGGTTTTGTTTATGAAATGTCAACCCGGAAAATTTATGCCGGGCTGGATGTTATCCCCATTGATTTGAACGGAAATGGATTGATTGACCCCGACGAAGATTTTTACGGGAGCATGGATCTCGTGATGAAAGCCATTAACGACGGGAAATATCCTTCTCCGCCTGCCAGGGACCTTTATTTTGTGTCGGGAGGTAAACCGGAGAGCAAGCTGGTTCAGACTTTCCTGAAATGGATTTTGGCAGACGGTCAGAACTTTGTCACCGAAGCAGGTTATGTAACCATTAAACCGGAGCAAATCACCACTGAATTGTTAAAGCTGAACTAACATGTACCTTCTCAACCGGGCGCAACGTCATAAGGTCAATTCCACGTGGATGATCATCAGTTTGCTGCTGGTTGCATTATTGCCATTCCTTCTTTTCATTGGCCTGTATCTTAAATCAGTACTTCTCCTTCATGATTATTCACTTTTCGACCTGATCTTTTCTAAAACATGGAAGCCATCAGCCGGAAAATTCGGGTTTTATCCTTTTATTATCGGATCAATATGGGTTACCGTGGTGGCAATGCTGATCACAGCACCGGTATGCCTTCTCACAGCAATTTACGTTACCCAGTACACCAAGAAGTATTTTTTGCGGATCATGCATCCTGCTATCGATATACTGGCAGGAATTCCGTCCGTAGTATATGGATTGTGGGGGATCCTGGTCATTGTTCCTTTTATTTCAAGGTATCTTGGTCCATGGATGGGAGTTAAAACAATGGGATACAGCGTATTGGCTGCTGCTTTTGTTCTTTCCATCATGATCATTCCCTTTGTTCTGAACATCCTGATCGAAATCTTCAGGTCAATTCCCACTGAATTGAAAGAGGCGGCTCTTTCGCTGGGAGCTACCCAATGGCAAACTATCAAACATGTTTTGTTACGGAAAGCTCTGCCAGGTATTATTGCGGCGTTTGGATTTGGACTGGCACGCGCATTTGGAGAAACTATGGCGGTATTGATGGTTGTGGGGAATGTAGTACGACTTCCTAAAAGTGTGTTTGATCCCGGCTATACCCTTCCGGCATTAATTGCCAATAACTACGGGGAAATGCTTTCAATTCCCAAATACGATTCCGCACTGATGTTTGCGGCATTGCTGCTGTTGGCTGTTTCTCTCTTTTTTAACCTGGTTATGCATTTTTTTATTGTCAGATACAACAAATATTAACATTGACACGGGCCCAGAAAATAGAAGAAAAGTTTTTTAAGTTGCTGATGATCCTGGCAACCTATTTCATTCTTGCTATTCTTGCCATTATTATCTACAGTATTTTCGAAAAGGGTCTCAAATCCATTTCCTGGGAAATGCTGACACAGGTTCCGCAGGGTGGCTATTATTATGGAAAGGGTGGCGGTATCCTCAATGCGATACTGGGGTCGCTTGCACTCGCTTTTGGAGCCACCGTTCTGGCTTTCATCATTGGAATGCCGGTTGCGCTCTATCTCAATGTGTTCCTTATACGTCATAAAAAAGTCATCAGCATCATTCGCTTTCTGCTCGACCTGGTTTGGGGTATCCCGTCTATTGTATATGGGGCTTTTGGTTTCTCGCTGATGATTTTCTTTGGGCTGCAGACATCGCTTTTGGCCGGTATTCTGACGGTTACATTGTTTATTTTGCCTATCATGATCCGTTCTATGGACGAAATATTGTCGACGGTGCCCATCGGGTTGCAGGAAGCGGCCTATTCTTTAGGGTCAAATAAATCGGAAATCGCCTTTAAAATATTTACACGGCAATCATTCTCGGGGATTATTACCGCAGTTTTACTCTCATTCGGCCGGGGAATCGGCGATGCGGCAGCCGTTTTATTTACAGCAGGATATACTGACCATTTGCCAAATGGCCTTCTTGAACCGGTTGCAACCTTGCCTCTATCCATTTTTTTTCAACTTTCATCACCGGTTCCTGAGGTTCAAAGTCGGGCATATGCTTCTGCACTGGTGCTCACGTTAATTATTTTAGTTGTAAGTTTGTTTTCCCGGGGCCTAGGCAAACGGTATCATAAAACAAAAATCAATTTCTAGCTGGAATTTGGGATGGATCAGAAAACAAAAATAGAGATCAGGGATTTAAACGTATTTGCCGGGAAGACCCAGATTCTTAAGAATGTCAATATTGATATTCCCAAAAACAAGATCACAGTGATCCTGGGCCCGTCGGGATGCGGGAAAACCACCCTGCTGAAATGTCTGAACAGACTTACCGACCTTTACCCCGAACTAAAGGTGAGTGGGCAGATCATGATTGATGACAACAATATTCTTGAGGCCAAAGAAGATATTTATAAGTTGAGGCAGCAGATGGGTTTATTGTCTCAACGCCCGTATCCTTTGCCCATGACCATTTACAATAACATTGCCTACGCATTAAAACTAAGGGGAATCAGAAACCGCCGGGAGACTCATAAACTGGTGATGCATTACCTCCAGCAAGCCAATCTGTGGGATGAGATCAGAACAAGGCTGCGTGAGCCTGCGTCCCGTCTTTCAATAGGCCAGCAGCAACGTCTCTGCCTGGCGAGAGGGTTGGCGGTTAATCCGGAAATTATCCTTGCAGATGAGCCTACTTCCGCACTGGACCCTATCTCGAGCCAGTTTATTGAGGAGACCTTTGGCAGGTTGAAACACGATTACACCATCGTGTTGGTTACGCATATCTTACGCCAGGCCAAACGCATTGCCGACAATGTGGTGTTCATGTATCTGGGAGAGGTGATAGAGCAGGGAACGGTGGAAGAGGTGTTTGAAAATCCAAAAATGGAAAAAACAAAACTTTACCTGGGAGGTACGTTTAATTAATTACATTTAGTGTGAATTTTTCTTTATTTTTATCGCCGGAAATATTCTCTGAAATATTTAATGGATAACGCAGAAGAAAATATCGGATTAACCTTGCTCCAGCAAATTGTCCTGCTTGCTTTGGATGATAAAGGATGGTTTGGTTCCTCTGAGCATAAAATCAAATTCGGGCTTACCGGTGCCATCCTTTTTGAACTCTATCAAAAAGGACGAATCACATTTACCATCGACGAAGTAGTTGTCATTAATGCTAAATCAACTGATGATGTTATTCTTGACAGGGTGCTGAATCTGATTAAGGCATCTAAAAAACCCCGAAGTCTGCGTTCATGGATTCAGCGGATTGTGTATAAAAAATTGCTCATCAGGAAAACCCTGTTAAAACAGTTGATTAAGAAAAAGGTAATTGCCAGGGAAGAATACAGCCTGCTGGTGGTTTTTTATCAAACGAAATATCCCCTGATCGATTTTGAGGTAAAGCACAAATTGCAGGAATACATATGTGAAAGTGTTGTTTCAGGCAAGACCTTGTCTGATCAGGAAGTGATGCTTTTGGTTGTTATGAACAATTGCAAGATGGTCCGTAAAAACTTTGGCGGGTATATTCAGTATATAAAATTGCGGGGCCGGATAAATGAAATAACCCAGTTTAAAACCCCGGTTACCGAAACCCAGGCGGTGGTCAAACTTCTTCAAATAGCCATTTCCAGAGCCATCATGGCCTCGAATGTCTCAATTCACATATAGTATTTTCCCTGCCAGGTATTCTGTAGTTCAAATTCCTTTTCAATCAACCGCAGTATTGAATCATAGCGGATCAATCCCCAATTGGTCAATTCTATATACTTAGGTGGAACCTCCCCGGCAAATCGCTCAATCACAATGGAAGGTTTGAGGCGTTCGGCCAGTTTCACTGCGAACTGAACGTACCCTTCGAGGCTGAACTGATGAAAATCGGCAGAGTTATTAAGAAAATCCTGCTCTATTTTTGTTCCTTTTACTATTTGCAACTGGTGAAACTTTACAGAGTCAAGTGGCAATCCGGAGATCATTTCGGCATATGCCAGCATCTCGTTCACCGATTCTCCCGGAAGACCAAATATAAAATGTGCACCGGTGTTAATCCCGTATTCATGTGTTTGTTTGATAACCCGCTCACTCAGGGAGTAATCATGCTTACGGTTGATCCGCAAAAGCGTTTTATCGTAACAGGACTCAACACCATATTCAACCTGTATAAAACACCTTTCAGACAATTCGGCAAGATAATCCAGTTTGGCTTCATCGACGCAATCGGGCCGGGTTCCGATCACCAAACCCGCAACATCCGGATAGGAAAGCGCCTCTTCATAAAGCTCTTTTAACTTTTCCAGGGGTGCATAGGTATTGCTGTAAGGCTGAAAATATACAAGGTATTTAGAAGCTCTGCGGTACCGCACCTGGTGAAACAGGATTCCTTTTTCGATCTGGCTATGCAGTGGTTCGGCGGGAGTACAATAGGAGGGATTGAACGCATTGTTGTCACAATAGGTGCAACCGCCCACTCCTTTGGTTCCGTCACGGTTTGGACAGGTAAAACCTGCATCCACGGCCACTTTTTGCATCCGGCCTCCAAAGGTTTTCCGAATGTACTCAGTAAATGAATTGAACCGGCGGGAATGCCCCCACAAGTATTGCTGTTCCTTATCCAATATTTGTTATTTCGTAGCGGCTTCCAGCCTTTTCATGATCGAAAAGATAAAAAGCGCCGAAAGAATACAACAAACAATAAAGATCGCCCAAAGTTGCCAAAGGTCAAGAACTCCCCAGAATTTACTGCCGATGAAAAGAAATTTATTTCCTACGGCAGTCGCGAGCAGCCAGCCTCCCTGCATGAGTCCCTGGAATCGGGGTGGGGCGACTTTTGATACAAATGAAAGGCCCATCGGGCTCAGAAAAAGCTCTGCAATGGTCAGGATCAGGTAGCTGCTGATCAGCCAGTAGGGAGCAACCCTTGATGAATCGGGTACCGGGTTGTATTTTGTTATGCCCCCTGCGTCAACATATTGCAGTTCGTGGGGAGATATAAGCCCGAGAGAGGCGACCAGGATGATGACAAAGCCGATGGATGCGATGATCATACCGATACCGATCTTTTTAGGAGCGGAAGGTTCGAGATTCTTTTTACTCAGCCAGGCAAATACAGCCATTACGGGGAAAGTAAGCGAGACAATGAATAATGGATTGAAGGATTGAAATACTTCAGGCGCGATGGGGTTCATTGCATTGTAGGTGGTAATGAAATAATAGGTAAGTCCACCCAGGATAACAAACATCGCACCTCCGATGAGCCGTTGCACGTTATTTTTCCTGAATAACAGAACCAAACCGGCAATTGCTCCGATAAATGCAAGGATCGACTGAAGGTTGAAGAAAATATTGGTAAAGGGAGCAACCTCTTTCACGGTATAATCACGGGCGAAGAAAGTAAGTGTCAGCCCGTTTTGATGGAACGACATCCAGAAGAAGATCACTACGATAAACACCAGGATCAGGGAGGTAACCCTTGGTCTTTCCTCTTTTGTGGAGACCTGGAACATAATGGCAATGAACCCGATAAACAAGCCCACGGCAGCCCCGAGAGCGGCAGCATCTTTCACTACATTCCTGAGCAGGAAGTAAGATATCACAGAAGTTGTGATCATTAATCCGCCACCCAGCAGGAAACTCATGAGATTGGTGTTGGCCTTTGGTTTGGCGGCATCACCGGTTGTTTTAACCTTATCAACACTGGGCAGCAGTTTGTTGAAAATAATGTAGACCAGTAAGGAAATTACCATGGCACCTGCGGCTATACCGAAAGCGTAATTGTATCCTGTTGCAAATGCATCAATGTAACTGGTTGCAAACGCACCAAGATCGGCAACGGGTTTTCCGCTTACTTTGTCTGCCAGCTCCTGGAATTTACCAGGGTCCTGCAGGGTGCCTTTTTGAAAAGCATGGCACATGGCTGGCAGGCTTCCATCGTGCAAAAATCCTTTTGTGGAAAGAAACCAGTTACGAATTCCTGTGGCGACAAAGGGGGCAAAGAATGCACCAATATTGATACCCATGTAAAAAATCATGAATGCAGAATCGCGAACTTTGGAATATTTTGGATCATCGTACAACTGGCCAACCACGGCTTGTAAATTACCTTTAAACAACCCATTTCCAAAGGCAATGGTAAATAAACCTGTTAATGTGATCGCCAGCGGGTTGCCCGGGAGTGCCATGATCACATATCCCAGAAACATCACGATGATACCTGCCAGGATTACTGTCTTATATTTCCTTGAAATATCTGCCAATATTCCACCAACAAGGGCAAGTGCATAGATTCCAAAGTAAAACCAACTGTAGTAACTGCCTGCATCTTCTTCTGATAAACCATACCGGGCCTGAAGAAACAGGACAAGAATTGCCATCATGGTGTAAAAACCGAATCGCTCGCCCATGTTGGAGAAAAAAGCAACAAAGAGGCCTTTGGGATGTCCTTTAAACATATAGAATAGTGTGTTGGTGAATAATTATGGAATTAGTCGGAGTTTGTTGCAAAAATAATCAAATTTGCAGATCATGCAAGCCATCATGATCAAATGCGGTATTTTACATATTTTTTTCGTCATGATGTAATATTTTAACCTGATTATCGTCTTTTTTGCCATATGAATCTCCAGGAATTTCAGACAAAGGTTTATCCGCTGAAAAACAAGCTGTTTCGCTTTGCAAAACGCATGCTGGATCATACAGAAGAAGCGGAGGATGTGGTTCAGGAAGCGTTTATCAAACTATGGAACCGGCGGGATAAGCTGGATGAATACCGGAGTGTGGAAGCATTGGCCATGATTACAGTGAAGAATTTATGCCTCGACAAAATAAAAGCAAAGCGCTATCCTGTGGAAAACATGGAGAATCACCGCCAGTTTCTTGAAAATATGCCGGATGAAACCAAAGCAGATCATTCCGACCTGATCAACGGAATTCACCAGGCCATCAAATTACTGCCGGAACAGCAACAGATCATTGTTCATTTGAGAGATATTGAAGGGTATGAATTTGAGGAAATTGCTGAGGTTTTAGACATGAATGAAAATGCGATACGTGTTGCTTTGTCACGAGCCAGGAAACGAATTCGTGAATTATTGATTAATACAAGAATATATGAATATCAGCGAAATTGAAGGTCTGCTGGAAAAGTTCTATGACGGAACTACCAGCCTCCCGGAAGAAAAGATCCTTCGGAATTTCTTTCAGGCGCCTCATGTGCCGGAGCACCTGATGGTGCACAAGCCCATGTTTGCCTTTTTTGTGAGGGAACAATCTGGGGAGTTGCCCGATCAGGACTTTGATAGCAAACTGACATCACTTCTCGCGGATGAAGAGAAACAAACACCTGTTGTCGCTCTTCCCTCCAGCAGGAACCGGATGGTCTTTTTGGTGGGTATTGCAGCCAGTTTTGCACTTCTCATAGGTCTCTTTTTTACCTTCCAACAGGATGTATTCCGGAAATCTGAAAATCAAATGAGCCGTGCCGATGCGGAAGTTGCCTTTACTGATGCAAGTGATGCACTTCTGCTGGTTTCAGGAAACCTGAACAACGGACTGAAACACATGGAGCGGTTGAACATGGTTGGTAAAGCCATGAGCGAACTTGAGCACTTTAATAAATTCTATCAATATCAAACCATAATCATAAACCCGGACGAAATAAAAAATCAGTCCATAAAT
Source organism: uncultured Draconibacterium sp. (assembly GCA_964628215.1). Classification (GTDB taxonomy): domain Bacteria; phylum Bacteroidota; class Bacteroidia; order Bacteroidales; family FEN-979; genus CAIVAT01. The sequence goes on along the minus strand of CAZVNF010000006.1, from coordinate 13,734 downwards.
TCAAAAAAGCCATGAAAAAGTTGATGTTTAGTTTAGTATGCATGGCATTCCTGATGGTTCCGATCCTCGTGAATGCCCAAAGTCCAATTGATAAGGTATTTGACAAATACGCGAGTCAGGATGGTTTTACCACCGTGAATATTTCGAAAGAGATGTTTCAGATGCTGATGCAAATGGGGAAAGGTGATTCTAAAGATACCAACATGGTTGAAATGAAGAAAATGATGGAGCAGCTTACCGGTCTCAAGGTGCTTACTTTTTCCTTTGATTCGACAAACATTGTAAGAGCGGTTGCCGTTTATAATGAATTTGCCGGTGTATTCCCTGCAAGCACATACAAAGAATTGATGACTATCAACGAGGGCAGACAAAATATCAAGTTTATGACAAAACAGGATGCTTCAGGAAAGATCAATGAAATGGTGATGCTGATGAAGGATAAAACAGAGGTGGCGGTGCTCAGTCTTACCGGTAACATTGACCTTTCCACTATCTCAAAACTGTCGAAAGGGATGAATATCCATGGCATGGAAGGATTGAAAAAAATGAAAACACATCATAAGTAGAAATTTTCGCGCAGATTTCGCAGAAAAAAGCAGATTGTGCCGGATTTACTGATAATTTCAGCACTGAGAAATCTGCTTTTTTTTACTGTTATTTGTGGGAATTTTTTAAAACCTGATTAAAATTTGTCCCGTCAGGTCGCCGCGGGTATTTCCTTCTGTCATGTCCAATCCTGTCCCCACCTTATTCCGGTCGGAATAGCACGTTATTCCACCCCTGATCCACAGGTCAGTTCTTCCTGAAAGTCCGAATTTTAGCAATATGCACGAACGCATCCCGCGCCCCTGGTATGCCGGAACGGAATACCCGTAAAGGACCTCCGGCTCATATGTGTAAATTCGGGTATTATAATCAGGAATGTCGAACAATGCAAAGCGAATTGTGAGCGACTCCGGCCATTTTAACACGTTGATTTGTGCATCCTGATATATAAGAACCCCCAAAGTATGACTTAATGTAACTTCTCCGGACTCCCTGCCTTCAGCCCGTGTTTTCAGTATCAATCCATTGCATGGGAGCCATTCAATGCCCAGGCGGTAACTTCTGGTATGGGAGTTCACTATCGGGTGTATGTTCCGGTTTGGTTCGGCTGTTTCATTGCTTTGGTTGTTTTTTTGACAGAACCTGAGGTTAATCATCATATTCCCCGAAAATTTCCATGCGAGCATGGTCCCGAACTCCTGGCCTGAACAAGGTCTGTCAACACGGTATTTAAGCCATGGAAACTGGAAATAATCAAAGTAACCCGACACATTGAGTTTGGGATGAATCGCAGCATTCACAGCTGCATATATTCCAATTTCATTGGTATTCAGACTGTTTTGTCCGAAAGCATTCGAGAAAATGTTCTGATATTCCGGCTGGTAATTCCTGACGATCAGAGTAACTGACACACGCGGATCAGGCGCTGACATTATGCCGGTAAGCCACGCCAGACCTCCGTTACTTCCACGTGCCATCTCTCCGAACAGATAGGTTCCATGGTACCTGACTTGAAAATCGAGGCCGGTATTCAGATCATGGTTTCCGCGGAAGTCAAAATTATTGTATGGATAATTCCCGGGGTTTATGGTAGCTGAGTAGTGATAATAAACACCCGTGAATCCGATTTTGAAACCAAATTGTTGATTGGGTGCCATGCTGAAGTTGATATTGCTGCCACATACAAGTTCCTGTACCGAATTCCTCTTTGCCAATTCCAACCCGGTTCGGTGATAACCTGTAGATATAAAGGAGCTTATTTCTTCAGTGTGCAGTGATGCAGTGTCGATAATGGTTACAGCAGCATCCCTGGGATGATAGGAAGCAAACCCGCTGATTTCAACCCGTTTTAGTTTAATAGCTGCTGCCAGTCCGCGTAAATAGGAGCCCTCACTCATTCCTGTTGCGGGACGAATTCCATTCGATGCAGTGAGATTAGTGGAAAATCCCGGGACAGAACCCAAAGAAAGCCCGGAACCCATGGTCAGACCCTGGCCATAGGATACTTTGTAATTGCCGATGATTAGATTTTTCAGGATGCCTAAATTGCTCAAACAAAGGTAGGCGGCATAAAAATCCATTCCATATGATTGTGCTCCTTTGAAAAACTGTTCCCCGGGATCTTTTTCTCCGGCCACCCCGATCCGGATCTTGTCAAACCAGGAATAGTTATATCGAAAGTAGTACCGCTGTGGACTTCCGGGGTATCTTTTTGATGGATTATCTCCCTGGGCAGTATCGGGTTCAGCATAACCCGATGCTTGTGGAAATGCCTGTGCATACCTCAGCAGCAGGGTGTGATGACCAAACCGGATGAGGTTTTTCGGGACCGGGGCGGGTATGTTTGATGCAGGTGAAATCGAAATAAATGGCTGGATTTGCTGAATCAGGACTGAATCAAATCCGGGAATGGATTGCAATTCATACAGCGACAGCACCTCTCCAAAACTTGTAAGGTATGCGAACAAATTTTTGCGATGAGCCGGTGACAGGAACGGAATGTCATTCAGATCATCCTCCTTTGCAGTGTTGAGGTTTACAGGTTTGGAGGCCAAGTCAATCAAATCATCCATGAAACCGAAGTAATCGTTTTGCGCATCCAGTATTTCAGCCGTTTTTTCGATCTGATGGTCAGGCAATGTTACCTGTGCAGGGACATTTTGGATATCTTCCTGTATTTCAATTTGTCCTGTGGCATGTTCTGAAAAGATGAACGCAGATAATGCAAGTCCGGCAATTATTGTATTTTTCATAATCCGGGATTAATTGGAGCTGAAAGAATAAAGGAGCGAACCTGACGGGCTAAAACCCAATACCTGGTGATATTCTGAAGCCACATCGAGGGTTACTTTTCCAAATTTCAACCCGGCTCCGAACGTGAAAACCACGGGATGTGTTGAGACCCCGATCCGGGCATAAGCAATACCGGCAAAATGATATTCAGCACCAATTCGGAATATCAGGGGATTTTCCAGGTCTTTTTCCGTTTCCAGGGCAACCAGGAACTCTTTGGAAAACCGGTAGGAGAAACCGATACAAATGATGGAAGGCAGTTGTTCGCCTGGCTGTGAGGTGATTTTTACCGGAACCGGATTTAATACCTGTACTCCGAAACTGACATGCCTGTCGGCCTGGTAGAGCAGTCCGATTTCTGCGGATACAAGATTTTTATTGCCGTAGCCGTCTTCTATATGGATCCGCAGGTAGTCAATCAGAACCCCGGCAGAGAAATGTTTGCCGAATTTTCTGGCATAGCACAATCCTGCTTTCAATTCATTGTATTGCGTATTTCCAAATCGGTTGAAAACCAGCCCAAAGGTTCCTGCCTTTGTCGGAAATACCATGCCGAGATATTCGAAGCCAAGTTCTTTGATCAGATAACGGTTTTCAAAACCAACTCCGGCATTGATTCCCTTCAGCCATGCTGTACCGGCCTGGTTGTTGCACACTGCCCAACAATCGGTTTGGGCTACCGATGCCCGGCCCATGGCTGTTGCCCGGGCACCTGCCGGTGTGCGCTCGCCGGCAGGAAAGCCGTTCAATGTTGATAACGTTATCAGAAGACCGATTGCGAATCTGCATTTCATAATACCTTTTGCTGCTTAATCGGAGAAAACGAAAAAGGTGATAGGCGGAGGTGAAAATTTTCCTGTGAAATGGTTATTTTGTAAATTTGCCTTAAAGAAAATATCTATGAAAAGTACAGTACTTGATTTTCTGACCCAACTGGATCAAAATAACAACCGTGAATGGTTTCAGCAAAACAAAAAGCAATACGAAGAGGCAAAGAAGGAGGTGGAGTCTTTTGTAAATTCGATCATCCCCGGCATTGCGAAATTTGATGATGCGGTTAAATATACCGAGGCAAAGGATTGCATGTTCCGTATTTTCCGTGATGTGCGGTTTGCAAAGGATAAATCTCCCTATAAAATCAATATGGGTGCATGGATCACGCGGGCAGGCCGTAAAAGTCCGGGTCCGGGGTATTACATTCACCTGCAGCCAGGCGGATCATTTCTGGCAGCCGGGGTGTATATGCCGGAACCCGATCAGCTGAAAAAAATCAGAAACGAGATTTACTACAACGTGACTGAATTCAAATCCATCCTCAGTGAGAAGTATCTGAAAAAAAGCAGCACCGGATTATCTGAAAATGACAAAGGGAAAATGGCTCCAAGGGATTTTCCAAAAGATTTTCCTGATATGGATTTGCTGAAATACAAGCACTACACTTTGTCCGTTCACATGGCAGACAAAACGGTATCCTCTGATCAGTTTCATGATGAGGTGCTGCATGCCTTTAAAGCCATGTATCCTTTCAACATGTTTCTCAGGCGGGCGCTGGAAGAGTAATTGTTTTTATGCGAGGTGCCCTATAATGGTCCGTTTTCCCGTTACTTTCTGCCCAAGTTTGATATCCAGCACGGTTCCTACCGGTAATAATAAGTCAACCCGTGAACCGAATTTAATAAAGCCGAGTTCCTCGCCCTGAACAACCGGTTCCCCCACTTTTGGGTAGCATTTGATCCGGCGTGCCATGGCGCCTGCAATCTGTCTTACCAGTATCCTGCTGCTGTCTGCACGCTGGATAACGGTCGTGGCCCGTTCATTTTCAAGGGATGCTTTGGGATTGAAGGCGACCATGTGTTTTCCCGGATGGTAATAATAATAAACGATCTCACCCTCTACCGGGAACCAGTTCACATGGACATTTGTGGCAGACATAAAGATGGAAACCTGGATACGTTCATCTTTGAAATACTCAGGTTCGATAGTTCTTTCGATCACTACGATTTTTCCGTCGGCGGGGCATAAAATCACCTTTTCTCCTCCGTTTGCGTCACGTTTAGGCGACCGGAAGAATCTTACGATCATTATGAAAAACCAAAGGCTTAATGCATACATCGTGTAATGAAACCAGTTCTGGTCAACCAGAATGTCGTTTAGAGCCAGCAGTAAGGCTGCTACAAATAAAAACGCAATGATGATGGTTTTATATCCTTCTTTGTGTATTGTCATGAGACTGGATTCTGTTAATTAAAAGAAATACAAAAATACAAAAGGTGCTGAAATAAGCATGGTATCAAAACGGTCAAGTATTCCTCCGTGTCCGGGGAGAATAGTCCCGGAATCTTTAATGTTCAGGCTGCGTTTAAGCAATGACTCCACAAGGTCACCATGAGTGCCGAAAACAATGACGATACCTGCAAGTGCCAGCCAGTCGTGCAGTGGCATTTCAGGCACAAGGAAATACAGGCCGAATGAGATGGCCAGGGTTACTGCAGTTCCGGCAATAGTGCCTTCCCAGGTTTTTTTTGGAGAAATACGTTCAAAAAATTTATGCTTTCCAAATTGTCTGCCAAAAAGGTAGGCAGAGGTGTCGTAAATCCATGTGAACGCAAAATATCCTACCAGGATTACCGGCATACCATGGAAGTGCAGCATATCCGGCCGGTTGAAATAAAGCAGCAGGGAAAATGGGAGTGCGATATAGAAAAATCCCAGGGCGGTAGTGGCAATATTCGACAGCGGGTTTGGCTTATTCCGGTAAATTTCGATGATGAAGGTGAAAAAGAACAATGGAATTGAGAATAGAAACGGAATGAAGGCAATCCTCGTCTGGTCTAAAATGTTATCTGACCAGGGAACAAGGCAAATCAGTGATGTGGTCAGAAACATGGCTGAACCGGCAACAGTTCCATAGATTTTTTGGGGATGACAGTTCTCAGAAGTGATGAGACCATAAAACTCCCACAGTCCAAGTACAGTGATTATCATGAATATCACTGCGAATACCCATCCACTGAACCAGAGTGCTGCAAGCAGAATGAACACCATCGACAAACCTGTAATGGTACGTGTCCAGAAATTACTCATCCTTTGCGGATTTAATGGGAGGTTGTCGCATCATCAATTAAAAAAACATAAAGTTCTTTTGGACCGTGGGCTCCCATGACCAGAGTTTTCTCAATATCTGCAGTGCGGCTTGGGCCGCTGATCAGGGATATCATGGAAGGATAATTGTCACGGTATTTTTGTTTTATCCCGGCAAGTGCCTGTTTTAAGTCCGGCACAAGCTGCGAGGCGTAACCGACCACGACATGGATTTCAGGATAAACCGTGATTTTCCGGCCCGGGCTTAACCTTGAAGAAACCATGACTGTTCCGAGACGTGCAATCAGATATTCACAGCGTGTGATGCCAATCCTTGCTTCCAGCAGTGCTTCTGAATGGGCTTCAAAGGGAATTCCGCCTGATTTAAGCATCCGGTGAAGTTGCGGATCCTGGCAAAACAGCACACCCCAGTCGTTCTCAAGGATGAATGATTCCAATATCCCGATAAACTCATCTTCACTTTCACAATAAACAAACTTTCCGGCAATCCTGACTAATTCTTCCGCAAAGGTAACATCAAGTGGTTCAGTCAGTTCTTTATAAACAGAGGAGTCCTGGTCAATGATGGGATAGGGCGCTTCTGTCTTTTCGATCAGTGCATCCCTGACTTTCTTCAGAATTTTCTCCCGGGAGGTACTTTCTTCCATATGGTGAACAGGCTCAGATTAGGTTAACAATGTTGGGAGGGGCGCTTTTTCTTCTTCAAGATCCCACGGGCGTTTCCCGAATATTTCCTCCAGATCTTCTCTGAAAATAACTTCACGTTCTAAAAGTAATGTGGCCAGTTGTTCGAGTTTGTCGCGGTTTTCTGCCAGAAGTGTTTTCGCTCTTTCGTAGGCTGCTTCGACTATTTTACGTACTTCCTGGTCAATAGTTTCAGCAGTTTTTTCGCTGTATGGTTTCTGGAAAGAGTATTCGTTCTGACCGCTGGAATCATAAAAACTGATATTCCCGATCTCTTTGTTCAAACCAAAATATACCACCATGGCATAGGCTTGTTTCGACACTTTTTCGAGGTCGTTCAGTGCACCTGTGGATACTTTGCCGAAAATAAGTTCCTCCGATGCGCGGCCACCCATTGCAGAGGTGATTTCGTCGAACATTTGCTCATAGGTAGTGATTTGGCGTTCTTCGGGAAGGTACCATGCGGCTCCCAGAGCCTTTCCGCGTGGTACAATTGTCACTTTAACCAAAGGATGTGCATATTCAAGAAGCCAGCTGGTGGTGGCATGACCCGATTCATGATAGGCGATTACTTTCTTTTCGTGAACGGATATGATTTTATTTCGTTTTTCGAGTCCCCCGATGATGCGGTCGATGGCATCCAGGAAATCCTGCTTTTCGATGGTCAGTTTATTTTTACGGGCGGCGATCAGTGCTGATTCATTGCATACATTGGCAATGTCGGCACCTGAAAAACCAGGAGTTTGTTTAGCCAGGAATCCGACATCGAGTCCCGGATCCAGTTTCAGGGGCTTCAGATGTACCTGGAAGATTGCCTTTCGCTCCTCAAGGTCAGGCAACTCAACATTGATTTGCCGGTCGAACCGTCCGGCGCGCATCAATGCCCGGTCGAGGATATCGGCCCGGTTGGTGGCGGCGAGGATAATCACACCGGCATTGGTGCCAAAACCATCCATTTCGGTGAGCAGCTGGTTCAGGGTGTTTTCACGTTCATCGTTGGCCCCGGTGATGGCATTGCGGCCACGTGCACGCCCGATGGCATCAATTTCGTCAATAAAGATGATGCAGGGTGCTTTTTCCTTGGCCTGCCGGAATAGGTCACGTACACGTGATGCCCCTACACCGACAAACATTTCAACAAAGTCGGAACCTGAAATAGAAAAGAAGGGCACTTTAGCCTCTCCGGCTACCGCTTTAGCCAGTAGGGTTTTCCCGGTTCCCGGGGGGCCGACCAGCAGGGCTCCTTTGGGAATCTTGCCCCCAAGGTTGGTGTATTTTGACGGATTCTTCAGGAAATCAACAATTTCCATGATCTCTACTTTGGCCTCTTCAAGTCCGGCCACATCATTAAATGTAATGCTGACGCTTGTGTCTTTGTCAAACAGCTGTGCTTTTGATTTGCCGATATTGAATATCTGGCCGCCTCCGCCTCCTCCTTTGCTCATAAACCGCATGATGAGGAACCATGCCCCGATAAGGATGGCCGGAAGGAGCAGGTATCCGAGGATATCTCCAAAAACATCTTTACGGGTATCGATGGTGGGTGGATAGGGATACTGCTTTTGAAATTCAACAATCTGGGCGGCAGGCACACTGTCGCGTTTCATGCGGGAAACCACCGTATCACGTGTTTCCTTCAAAAGGCCCGAGAAAATTTCCTCCGATCCAACCTGGTAAGTGAATTGAGGGCTGGGGGTAGTGGAGGTGCCGAAATTCCGTTTGGAAAAATCCTTGTAGGAGGTGTCCGATTTAAGTTTTTCCTTTTTAATATAAATCTCGGCTTTTTCTTTGTTTACGATCACTATTTTCTCCACATCCTGTTTTGTCAGGAGTTCCTCCAGCCTGGTCCAGGATTTTATTTCCTGCACAGGACTTGAGAAATTAAAATACTGGATGGCTATGAATCCGATCGCCAGAATGGCATAGATCCAGTAAAAATTGAATTTAGGCCTTTTGCCTTTGGGAGGGATAAAACTACTTCCTTTTTCTGCCATTCTGTCTGATTCCAAAAAATTAGTTACTCTGTTTAGTCTTGTGTGTCAACCTTGATAATTCGTGCATCAGCCCACAGTTGTTCTATGTTGTAGAACTTACGACGCTCTTCCTGGAATATATGGATGACTACATCAAAGTAGTCGATCAAAATCCATTCCGCATTTTCAAATCCCTCTTTATGGCAAGGATTCAAACCGGTTTTTTTCTTAACTTCTTCAACAACATGGTCAGAAATAGCTTCAACCTGGGTACCGGAACTGCCATGACAAATTACGAAAGCATCGCACATTGTGCCTGAAAGCCCGGTGAAATCAAGTATTACAGGGTTCCTGGCTATTTTGTCAGTCATTGCTTCAACAACTGCTGCAATTAATATCTCCCGCGGCTCTTGTTTCTTCTTTCGTGGCATGAAGAAAGCTTGGTTTAAAATGCAAAAGTAATTAAATATCCGGACCTGTCTAGAAGTTGGGTTTAAGTGCGTAAGTCTTGTAGAATTCGGTGATATATCCCACCGCTTCTTCAGCGGTATCCACTATCTTGAAAATGTCGAGGTCTTCCGCAGTAATATTTTTTTCTTTCAGCACTGTTGATTTCATCCAGTCTACCAACCCCTGCCAGTATTCATGACTGACTAAAACAATGGGGAAACGTACCAGTTTATGCGTTTGTATCAGGGTGATGGCTTCGGTGAGTTCATCGAGGGTGCCGAATCCTCCGGGTAAGGCAATGAAACCCATGGAATAACGCATGAACATGGTTTTTCTTACATAAAAGAAATTGAAATTAATCAACTTGTTGCGGTCGATAAATGGGTTGGGGCTTTGTTCAAAGGGCAGGTTGATATTCAGACCCACGGATTTTCCGCCCGCGAAATGGGCACCTTTGTTTGCCGCTTCCATAATTCCCGGGCCTCCGCCGGTGATAATCCCAAAGCCGGCTTTGGTCATCAGGTAGGCAATTTCTTCGGTAAGTTTATAATATTGGCTTCCTTCCCGGGTACGTGCAGAGCCAAAGATAGAAACACAGGGCCCGATCCGGCTGAGTTTTTCAAATCCCTCCACCATTTCCGAAATTACCTTGAGAATTTCCCAGGTGTCGTAACTGATTGTCTCCGACCAGTTTTTAGGCTGAATTGATTGCTGTAGCTTTTCGATGTCGTCAAGTTCCATTTGATATACGGTTTGATGGTTAATCACCAAGTATTTCCTTAAGATAACGAGCGGTATAGCTGGTTTTATGCCTGGCCACCTGCTCAGGTGACCCCTGCACAAGCACCTGCCCGCCACGTTCCCCTCCTTCCGGCCCCAGGTCGATGATATGGTCGGCTACTTTGATCACCTCCATGTTGTGTTCAATCACCAGGACCGTATTTCCTTTTCCAACCAGTTTATTCAATACGCAGAGCAGTACTTTCACATCCTCGAAATGCAACCCGGTTGTTGGCTCATCAAGGATATAAATTGTGTTTCCCGTATCTGTTTTTGAAAGTTCAGTGGCAAGTTTAACCCTTTGAGCTTCCCCTCCGGAAAGTGTCGTGGATTGTTGCCCGAGGGTGATGTATCCCAGTCCAACCTCGTTAAGGGTGCTGATCTTGTGTACGATAAAAGAAATGTTTTCAAAGAAGTCAACCGCCTGTTCAATGGTCATGTTGAGTACGTCGTTGATGGATTTGCCTTTATAGCGTACTTCGAGGGTTTCGCGATTGTAACGGTGCCCGTGGCAGGTTTCGCAAGGCACATACACATCGGGCAGGAAATTCATTTCGATCACACGGAGGCCGGCGCCTTTGCAGGTCTCGCATCGACCTCCCTTTACATTGAACGAGAAACGACCGGGCAGATAGCCGCGAATTTTTGACTCGGGCAGTTCTGCGAATAGTTTGCGGATATCATCGAAAACCTTTGTGTAGGTGGCGGGGTTTGACCGCGGGGTGCGCCCGATGGGTGACTGGTCGATCTCAATTACTTTATCAACGTTTTTGATCCCTTCAATGGATTTGAAGGGCAATGGCTTCTGATCCGATTTATAGAAATACTGGCTCAGGATAGGGTAGAGGGTTTCGTTGATCAGTGACGATTTTCCACTGCCTGACAATCCGGTAATGCAGATGAGGGTTCCCAGGGGAAGTTTCAGGTCGACGTTCCGGAGGTTATTGCCGGTGGCACCGGTAAGTGTCAGAAACAGTCCGTTGCCTTTCCGTCGTTCTTTCGGAACATTGATTTTACGTTTTCCACTCAGGTAAAGGCCGGTAAGGTGGCCGTTTTGCATGACCTCCTGCGGAGTTCCCTGGGCAACTATCCTGCCTCCGTGAACCCCTGCCCCGGGTCCGATATCGATGACATAATCGGCAGCCATGATGGTTTCCTGGTCGTGCTCCACCACGATCACCGAGTTTCCTGCATCCCTCAGGCTTTTCAGGGCATGGATCAGCCGCAGATTGTCGTGCTGGTGCAATCCGATGCTTGGTTCATCAAGGATATACAGTACCCCGACCAGTTGCGAACCTATTTGTGTGGCCAGCCTGATACGCTGACTCTCGCCGCCTGAAAGGCTTCGGGCAGTGCGGTTTAGTGTTAGGTAGCCGATGCCGACATCGAGCAGGAATTGTATGCGGGCCTTTATTTCCCGTATGATTTCATAGGCTATGGTTTGCTTGCGCTCATCGAGTTGTGTGTTGAGGCGATCAAACCAGGTGAAAAGGTTCACAAGGCCGGTATCAGCGAGTTCAGATATGTTTTTTCCCCCAAGCCTGAAGAAGAGCGATTCCTTTTTAAGCCTGGCTCCGTGACATTCGGGACAAGGCATTTTGTTCATGAAACTGCTCACCCACTTCATTATGCCCGCCGGTGAGGCTTCTGCATGCTGTGAATTGATGAAGCTGATGATCCCCTCAAAGTTTAACGCATAGCTTGACGAAACGCCCAGGTATTCGTTTTTCACTTTGAATACTTCGTCGGATCCGTTTAAAATCACATTGATGGCATTCTCAGATATCTCTGAAATGGGTGTATTGATATCGAATCCGTATTTTTCACCAATTGCTTCGATCTGCTTGAAAATCCATGAATTCTTATACTCTCCGATGGGAATAATTCCTCCCTTTTTTATACTTTTCGTGCGATCGGGAATGATCTTGTTGAGATCGATTTCTGAAATGGTTCCCAGTCCGTTGCATTTTGGACAAGCCCCATAAGGAGAGTTGAAGGAAAATGAATTTGGTTCCGGTTCATCATATGAGATTCCAGAGGTGGGGCACATAAGCAGCCGGCTGAAATGCCGGGCAGTATTGGTATCCTGGTCGAGTACCATCAGCACCTCTTTCCCATGCCGCATGGCCAGGTTCACTGAAGAGGCAAGTCTTTTTTTCGACTCCTGACTCACGCTGACCTGGTCTATCACGATTTCAATATCATGTATTTTATAACGGTCGAGTTGCAGTCCGTGGGTAATCTCCCGAACTTCCCCATCGATACGAATATTCAGAAAGCCCTGTTTACGGACCTGCTCAAAGAGTTCACGGTAATGACCCTTACGGCCTTTAACCACAGGTGCAAGAACAAGAATTTCCTTGTTTGTGTATTGAGAGAGAATGAGATCGACAATCTGCTGTTCGCTGTATCTTACCATCAGTTCACCGGTAACGGAAGAATAGGCGTCGGCGGCCCGTGCAAAGAGCAAACGCATGAAATCGTAGATTTCGGTAATGGTTCCAACAGTTGAACGGGGATTCCGGTTGGTCGATTTCTGTTCAATGGAAATGACCGGGCTGAGCCCGTTTACTTTATCAACGTCCGGCCGTTCGAGATTGCCGATGAACTGACGGGCATAGGCGGAAAACGTTTCCATGTAACGGCGCTGACCTTCAGCATAAATGGTATCAAATGCAAGCGAAGATTTGCCACTTCCGCTCAGTCCTGTAAATACCACAAGTTTATGACGCGGGATGGTAAGATCGATATTTTTCAGGTTATGAACCCGTGCGCCGAATACTTCCAGATTTTCTTCCACAATGCTCCTGCAAACAGAATAGTTAATGAATCTCGTTGATTTTTAGCGTGTCGTGAAAGAAATGATCACTTTCAATCCTCTTTTTCATCAGCATTTCATAGCTGAGAGCTCCATCCTTAGGGATCTTGAAGGTATATGATTTCTTTGAACTGTTTGGCAGACTGTAGTTCCTGATCCATGGGTTCATCTCCCTGAGAATACGGTAATTGATTGACATGGCCCTGGCAAAGGCCGGAAGGTTGCCAATTGCACTGTCTATGGTCACAAGGCGCGCAGGAATCTGTGGATAAAAATCCGATTCACGCAGGTAAAATCCATAGCTGACCGGATGATTGTAAACCTCTTTGATTGCCATGATGCGAAAGATATACCTTGAAGTTTCATCATTCAGGTAGAGATCGTAGTAGTTGATTACCTTTTGGTTTTCCAGTGCTTTTTTTATCCCTTCGATACCCCTGTTATAAGAGGCCGCTACCAATGTCCAGCTGTTAAAAATGGAATATGCCTCCCTGAAATAATCACAGGCCGCTTCAGTCGCCTTTTCCATGTTATAGCGTTCATCCACTTTTTCATTGATCTCGAGACCGTACTTCTGACCGGTTGGTTTGATAAACTGCCAGTAACCCTCAGCACCGGCTGACGAAACAGCATTGACGAGGTTGCTTTCAGCCACAGCCAGGAATTTAAAATCATCAGGAATTCCATTCTTCTTCAGGATCGGTTCAATTACCGGAAACCATCGGCTGGTACGCTTGAACATCATGATGGAGGTGGAATGCATGAAGGAATTGGCCAGAATTTCCCGCTCAAAAGCCTCCCTTACATAAAAAATATCCAACGGAGCCTCTTCCCCTGCAAAAATTGCCTGATCAGGAATTTGAGGAGGAACAATTCTCGTATTTCTTGCAAAAAATCCCTGGTATTCCTTTTCCGGATTTCCCACATCCACAGTGGCACATATTGTAACAATACTGAGCAGCAGTAAAGCTAAACCACCGAGAAGATATTTTGTTTTTTTTGTCATAGTAATGTTTTATGAACGGGTGAACGGGTGAACGGGTGAACGGGTGAACGGGTGAACAAGTGGACAAGTGGACAAGTGGACAG